>NZ_JAAAPJ010000003.1:0-300000 GCF_009909145.1 Corallococcus silvisoli | reverse complement strand
CTTCACGCCCGGGAGCCTCGCCACCGCGGCCTCCACCTCGGGCAGCTCGATGCGGTAGCCGCGGATCTTCACCTGCGCGTCGCGCCGACCCAGGAACTCCAGCTCGCCCGTGGGCAGGTACCGCGCGAAGTCTCCCGTGCGGTACATCCGCGCGCCGGGATGCGGACTCAGCGGATCCGGCAGGAAGCGCTCCGCCGTCAGGTCGGGCCGGTGCAGGTAGCCCCGCGCCAGCCCGGCCCCGCCGATATACAGCTCCCCCGCGACGCCCACGGGCACCGGCTCCCATCGCGCGTCCAGCAGGTACGTCCGCGCGTTGGTGATCGTCCGGCCGATGGGCGGCAGGTCCGGCCACGTCTCCGGAGGGCCCTTCAACACATGCGCGGTGGCCGCGTGCGTCTCCGTGGGGCCGTAGTGGTTGTCCAGCACGCACCCGTCCAGCGCGAGCAGCAGCCGGCGCAGCGCGGGGGTGATGCGCAGCTGCTCCCCCGCGGTGTTGATCTCCTTGAGGGACGTGGGCAGCAAGCCCTCCGCGTCCGCCACCTCGGCCAGATGCTGAAGGGCGACGAAGGGCAGGAAGATGCGCTCCACGCCCCGGTCGCGCATCAGCGTCAGCAGGGCCCGGCCGTCGCGCCGCGTGTCCTCCGACACCAGCACCAGCTCTCCGCCCGCGGCGAACGTGGGGAGCATCTCCTGGAAGCACACGTCGAAGCTCAGCGCGGAGAACTGGAGCGTGCGGCCCCGAGGCGCGGTGGAGCGGCGCACCTGCCACTGGATGAGGTTGAGCAGCGGGCGGTGCGGCATCGCCACGCCCTTGGGGATGCCCGTGGAGCCGGAGGTGAAGATGACGTAGGCCAGCGTGTCCGGTCCGCCCACGGGTGGGGGCGCGGTGTCTGGCGTGCCGGGGTCGTCCTCCAGGAACAACCGCTCCGCTCCGCCCTCCGGCAGCCCCGCCGCCAGGCGCCGCTGGGTGACGAGCACCCGCGCGTGGGAGGTCTCGAGCATCAGCGCCAGCCGCTCCGGCGGATAGGCGGGATCCAACGGGCAGTAGGCCGCGCCCGACTTGAGGATGCCCAGCATCCCCACCGCCAGCTCCAGCGAGCGGTCCACGCACAGCCCCACCGCCGTGTCCGGCGTCACGCCGCGCTGGCGCAGCGCATGGGCGACGCGGTTGGCCCGCCGCTCCAGCTCCGCGTACGTCAGGTGCGCATCCCCGAAGCGCACCGCGACGGCCTCGGGGCTGGAGCGCGCGCGGGCCTCGAAGAGGGCGTGCACGCCAGGGTGCACGGGCACGTCCGCGCCCGTGTCGTTCCAGTCCATCACCGCTCGCGCCCGCTCGCGCTCCGTCAGCAGCGGGAGCGCGGACACGGGGGACTCCGGCTTCGCGACGGCGCCCTCCAGCAGGCGCGCGTAGTGCGCGGCCATGCGCGCCACCGTCCCCTCGTCGAAGAGGTCGGCGTTGTATTCCCAGCGCGCCTCCATCCCGCTCGGGTCGTCGTAGAGGAAGAGGGTGATGTCGAAGCGCGCGACGCCGGGCTCGAAGTCCACCTCCGTCACGGTGAGCCCGGGCCACTTCAGCGCGGCCCACGGCGCGTTCACGTGCACGAACATCAGCTGGACCAGCGGCAAGCGGCTGGGGTCGCGCTGGGGCACGAGCAGGTCCACCAGCTGCTCGAAGGGCATGTCCGGGTGCGCGTACGCGCCCAGGCACACCTCGCGCACCCGGCCCAGGAGCGCGAGGAAGGTCGGGTCTCCGGACGCGTCCAGCCGCAGCGCCAGCGTGTTCGCGAAGAAGCCGATGAGCCGCTCCACCTCCCGCCGTCCACGCCCCGCCACGGGCGTGCCCACCACCAGGTCCTCCTGCCCGCTGTAGCGGGAGAGCAGCACCTGGAACGCCGCCAGCAAGGTCATGTACGGCGTGACGGCCGCCTTGCGGCTCAGCTCGCGGATGCCCGTCGCCAGGGCGGAGGGCAGGGGCAGGCGGTACACCGCGCCCCGGAACGTCTGCCGGGGCGGACGCGGACGGTCCGTGGGCAGCTCCAGCGCGGGGGGCGCTCCCGCGAGCCGGTCCTTCCACCACGCGCGCTCGGTCTCCAGGAACTCGCCCGTGAGCGCCTGCCGCTGCCAGTGCGCGAAGTCCGCGTACTGCGCCGGCAGCTCCGGCAGCCGGGGCGGTTCGTTCCGCGTGAAGGCGGTGTAGAGCCCGCTCAGCTCGTTCGCCATCCACCCCAGCGACACCGCGTCGCAGACGATGTGGTGCGTGACGAGGAGCAGCGCGTGCTCCTCCGGTGAGAGCCGCACCAGCGTGGTCCGCACCAGCGGCCCGCGCGCCAGGTCGAACGGCGTCCGGGCCGCGTGCTCCGCGTGCTCCCGCAGCGCGCGCTCCCGCCCGGCATCATCCAGCCCTTGGGCGGACAGGTCCTCGTGGTGGAGCGTCAGCGACAGGGCGTCGCGGATGCGCTGCACCGGCTGGCCCTCCACGGAAGCGAACGTGGTGCGCAGGGATTCGTGCCGCGCCACCACGCCCTGGAGCGCGTGCTCCAGCGCGGCGACGTCCAGCGCGCCCTTCAGCCGCACGAAGAAGTAGACGTTGTACGTGGCGCTCAGGCCCTCCAGCTGCGCCAGGAACCACAGGCGCTGCTGCATGAAGGACAGCGGGAGCGCCTCCGTCCTGGGGACGAGGGGGAGCGGGGCGCGCTTCTTCCCCGGAGCAACCGGCGAGGAGGTCGTCATCGTGAGGCTCCGTTACGTTTCGAAGGCCGCGAACCCGCGCGAGCGCAGCGCCCTGAGCAGGACGGCGAGGAGGAGGAACCCGAACGCCGCGCCCGCCATGACGGGCCGGACGCCCAGCCGGTCCGCGAGCGCGCCCTGCAACCACACGCCCAGCGTGAAGCCGACGAAGAGCAGCATGGAGTTGAGGCTGGCGATGCGCGCCTGCAACTCGCCGGACACGCGCGACTGGCACAGCGTGCTCAGCCCCGTGAGCGTCAGCATGTACAGCGCCCCCAGGCCCAGCACCGCCGCCGCCGCCAGCCCCAGCGAAGGGGACAGCCAGTACGCCGCCGCCACCGGGCCGATGAGCAGCAGGCTGACCTCCAACAGCCGCCCCCGTCCCAGCCGGTCCGCCAGCGTGCCCGCGCACAGCGCCGCCAGGAGCGCGCCCGCGCCCTGCGCCGTCACCAACATCGACGTGGCGCCCGCGTCCTGGCCGAACACCCGGATGGCCATCACCGGCGCCAGCGCCGTGAAGGGCGCGATGCACACCGCGATGGCCAGCGTCCCGGTCATCGCCATCGTCAGCGCCTCGTCCGCCCGCGCCACCTGGATGCCCCGCGCGATGCCCGCCCACAGGCCCTCGGGCGACGCGGGCTTCGCCGCCGCCGGGGCCCCCCGCACGCCCACGAGCGACAGCAGCACCATGCCGAAGGACAGCGCGTTGAGCAGCAGCACCCAGCCGATGTCCGCGTGCGCGATGATCAACGCCGCCAGCGCGGGGCCGCAGATGCGCCCCAGGTTCGCCTGGGCCGCGTTGAGGCTGAGCGCGCTGTGCAGGTCCTCCTTCGGCACCGACACGGCGATGAGCGCGGAGAACGCGGGCATGAACAGCGTGACGGCGCACCCGTTGAGGAACGAGATGACCGCCACCCACCGCACGCTGAGCCCTCCCGTGAAGGCCAGCGCCGCCAGCACGCCCGCGAGCGCCATCTGCAGGAGCGCCCCCAGCGCCACCGCGCGCCGCCGGTCGAACCGGTCCCCCAGCGCCCCCCCCAGCGGCGACAGCACGATGGACGGCAGCCACGTCAGCGCCGCCACGCCCCCCGTCCACTCCGCCCGCCCCGTCACCTTCGTCACGTACACGCCCAGCGCCAGCACCTCCATCCACGTGCCGATGTTCGACAGCGCCGCCCCGCCCCACAGGAAGGCGAAGTCGCGGTGCTTCAGCGCGCGGAGCGAGGACAGGCCAGCGGGGCGGGGCGTGGACACACTCGCTTTCTAATTCACCGAGAGCACGGGGTGTGCTGGGACTTCCATTCTGTTGGTTCTAGATGGAATTGCCTTGGAATCGTGCAGTGCTGCTTCAGTTCCGGCGAGGCAGCCGCAGGGTGAAGGTGGAGCCTTCGCCCAGGGTGGAGCGGGCGGACAGCGAGCCGCCGTGCAGCTTCGCGAGCGCGGCGGCGATGAAGAGGCCCAGGCCGTGGCCTCGCCCCCGGTCCTCGTCCGCCCGCTGGAAGCGGTCGAAGATGTGGGGCAGGGCGCTGGCGGGGATTCCCACGCCCCAGTCGCGCACGTGGATGAGCACCAGGCCGGGGTTGAGCGTCACGTCCACGTCGACGCGGTGCGAGTCCCCGCGGTACTTCACCGCGTTGGACAGCAGGTTGTGGAGCACCTGGCGCAGCCGGTCGGCGTCCAGCAGCTGGGGTTCCACCGGTTCTCCGGCGTGGAGGGTGAAGTCCACGTCCGGCTGCAGCTCTCGCCACTCCTGGATGATCTCCTCCAGGAAGGGCGTGAGGGCCGTGGGGACCCGCTTCAGCTCCAGCTTGCCGTCCGCCAGCCGCGAGGCGTCCAGGATGGACGTCACCAGCCCGTTCATCCGGTCCAGCTGGCGCAGGATGGCCTCCGCGGAGCGGCGCTCGTCGTCGACGCCGCGCTTGTGCACCTTGCGCAGCAGCAGCTGGGCGTTGAGCCGCGCGGAGGACAGCGGCGTCTTCAGCTCGTGCGCCACCCAGTTGAGCATCTCCTCGCTGGCGAGGCCCGGCGTGGACGCCGCCTCGCGCGCGGACGGGGCGGACTCCGGGTGGGCCGCCGCGTGGTTCTGGAGCGCGCTGCTCACGGCCTGTTCGAAGGTGGACAGGTCCACCGGCTTCGCGAGGAACGTCTGGGCCGCTTCCCGCCCCTGGGGCCGCGCCGCGCTCAGCAGCAGGAAGGGCACGTCCGACAGCGCGGCCTCCGCGCGCATGGCGTGCAGCAACTGCATGCCGGTGCGCCGGGGCATCATGTGGTCGCTCACCACCAGGTCTGGCGTCTCCGTGCGCGCCAGCAGGAGCGCCTCCTCGCCGTTGTGCGCGCGCACGACCCGGTGGCCCAGCTCCTCCACCACCTCGGAGAAGACCTCCAGGAGCGCCTCTTCATCCTCCGCGATGAGGACGAGGCTCATTCACCCAGCCCTCCGATGGAGGAGCCCAGCGGGTGGGCCTGGCCCGTCAGCAGCCCGCTCGCGGAGCGCATCGGCGCGAGCACCTTCACGCCGGCGTTGGTGATCTGGAACTCGCGAAGGTCGCTGGAGTACTCGCTGTCCCTCATCTTGAGCACCGACAGCAGGCGGTGCATCTTGCCGCGCAGCTCCACGTAGCGCAGCAGCAGCAGGTTCTCCCCCAGGCTGGCCACCGGGGCATCATTGAAGTCCAGCTCCGTGCCCACGACCTTGGGCACCTCCCGCGTGAACAGGGACGTCACCCCCAGCGCCCTCAGCCTCAGCGCCAGCGAGGCGACGAAGGCCCGCCGCCGCATGGGGTCCAGGATGGACAGCTCCAGGTCGGTGAGCCCGTCGATGACCAGCCGCCGCACCCCCAGCGCGCTCACCCGCCGCAGCAGGTCCGCGATGAGCACGTCCGCCTCCACCTCCAAGGGAGGCACGTGCAGGAACGTCAGCGCGTCGCCGCCGCGCAAGGCGCTCACGTCCAGACCCACGCGCTGCGCGCGGGCGGACAGCATGGCCGGGGAGTCGAAGAAGGAGACGAAGAGGGACTTCTCCCCCTTGCGCGCGCCCTCCGCGGCGAAGTGCGCGGCGAGCAGCGTCTTGCCAATGCCCATGCTCCCCGCCAGCAGCGTGGTGCTCAGCTCCGGCAGCCCCCCGTACAGCAGCCCATCCAGCTCCGGCAGGCCAAACCCCTTGCGCGCCAGCGTGGGCGGGTCGTCGAGGAGCTCCGGCGGCGTGGATTCCAGGCGCGGGATGAACTCCACGCCTTCCGGATGGAGGGTCATGACGTGCTCGCCCGCCAGGTGGGCCCGTCCCCGCAGCTTCACCACCTCCGCCCGGCGCACCCGGCGCGACCCGAAGGACTGGACGGACAGCGACACGATGCCGTCCACCGTGGTCGCCTCCGGCAGCGCCATCAGCCGCTCCAGCGGGTACTCCGTGGTGAACAGGCCGATGCAGTTGCTGGCGGCCAGGCCGATGCCCAGCTCGTAGAGGAACTCGCGCAGCCGCGCCTCGTCCTGCCAGAGGTCCCGGATGGAGCGCAGCCCGTCAATGAAGAGCAGCGCCGCGCCGCGCTCGCGCACCGTCTGCAGCAGCAGGTCCCGGGCATCCTTGGCGCCGCGCTTGAGCGCGGAGTAGGCGCTGATGAGGAAGACCTTCTCCCCCAGCAGCTCCGGCTGGAAGAAGGAGAAGTCGGACAGGGCCCCCATCAGCTTGTCATGAGGCTCCGAGGTGACGGTGGCCACCACGACGGGGAGGCCGCGCGCCGCGGCGGTGAAGGCCATCTGGCTGCACAGCACCGTCTTCCCGCACCCGGGCGTACCGGTGACGATGAAGGACTGACGGGCGGGGATGCCTCCCCCTAGCAAGGTGTCGAAGCTGGGGATGCCACTCTGGAAGAGGGACGGCTTGCTGCTGGACATTCCGGGGTCCATCGGACGGCGAGGGGGCGTGCGCGACACTTCCGCCGCTCGAAAGCGCGCGCCGGGACAGGGGCTGGCGGGAGACAGGGCACGCCCGAGGCACCCTCCGCCCGGAGCGGCATAGCCGACGCCCCCGACGCGAACCAAGATGGTGTTCGCGCGCCCGGAGCGCAGCGCCAGCCTGTGAACACCTCCGCCTGCCCGGCGGCCCTCCGACCGGGGTCAGCGTGAGGCGGAGGGGTGCTCGGCCGGGGCTTCGGTGCTGGCGCCGAAGCCGCGGAGGCCCAGCCACAGGGACACCGCGACTCCCACCGCGCAGACGGCCGCCACGTAGTGCGCGGGCGCCAGGGGGCTCTCCTTCAGGGCGAGCGTGACGGCGAGCGGGGTGATGCCGCCGAACAGCGCGTAGGCCACGTTGTAGGCGAAGGAGATGCCGGAGAAGCGGACGGCCGGAGGGAAGGCGTGCACCATCACCGACGGCACCACGCCGACGACGCCCACGCAGAAGCCCACGCCCGCGTAGAGCGGCACCAGGTGCTGGGGCGCGTGCGCGACGCCCCGGTAGAACACCTGCACGGCGACGAGCAGCACGGCCGACCCCAGCGCCATGGCCCGCGCCGGCCCCAGCCGGTCCGCGAGCAGCCCGTAGCAGATGCAGCCCAAGGTGAGCGTGAGCGTGGCCACGCTGTTGGCCCCCAGCGCCTGGGCGGGTGGAATCGCGTGCAGCTGCTGCATCAGCGTGGGCGTCATCAGGATGACCACCACGATGCCCGCGGTGAGCACCCAGGTGAGCAGCATGGACACCGCGACGGCGGGCGCGTGGCCCCGGAGCGCGGCCTTGAGCGGCAGCTCGCGCACCAGCGCATGGCGCTGCCGCATCTCCTCGAAGACGGGCGTCTCCTGGAGCCACCGGCGCAGGAACACCGCGAGGAACCCGAACACGCCCCCCACGACGAACGGCACGCGCCAGCCTCCGGCCATCACCTGCTCCGGCGTGAAGACGGTGTTGACGGCGGTGGCCACCAGCGAGCCCAGCAGGATGCCCAGCGTGAGCCCGGAGGTGAGCGTCCCGCACGCGAGCCCCACCCGGTGCTCCGGCACGTGCTCGGAGACGAACACCCACGCCCCCGGCACCTCGCCGCCCACCGCCGCGCCCTGCAGCAGCCGCAGCGTGAGCAGCGCCAGCGGCGCCGCGTATCCCACGGTGGCGAACGTGGGCAGCAGGCCCATCAGCAGCGTGGGCACCGACATCAGGAAGACGCTCAACGTGAACATCCGCTTGCGCCCGGTCCGGTCCCCGAAGTGCGCCATCACGATGCCGCCCAGCGGCCGCGCCAGATAGCCCGCCGCGAACAGCCCGAACGTCTGCAACTGCCGCAGCCAGTCCGCCGTCTCCGGAGGGAAGAACAGCCGGCCCATCACCGACGTGAAGAACACGAAGATGATGAAGTCATAGAACTCCAGCGCGCCTCCCAGCGCCGCCAGCCCCAGGGTGCGGATGTCCCGGGCGGACAGGGGGCGGGGAGCGGCCAGCGCGGAACGGGCGTCGTCGGTGGAGGGGGTCGCCATGCGGGAAGAACCCGAAGGATATGCCGGGACTCCCACCCGGGCCCCATCCGTCACGTTACAAGGGAGTAATCACCGTAAAACCAGTTGACACGGTGTGCGAAACTTGTGGGGAGGTCTGGTCATCGGTATCTTCCTGGGATTTCAAGTTCCGTCCTGGGAGTACAATTTGGACAGGGTTGATACCGTGACGCCAACACCGGCGGTGCCTGGGGCGGACCTCCGCTTCGGGAAGTACCGGATGGTCCAGCGGCTCGCGTCGGGCGGGATGGCGCACATCTTCCTTGCGACCATCGACGGCCCGGACGGCTTCTCCAAGGCGTGCGTCATCAAGCGCATCCTCCCGGAGTACGCGAACCTGGAGCCGTTCAGCCGGATGTTCGCGGACGAGGCGAAGGTGGCGGCGCTGCTGACGCACCCGAACATCGTGCAGGTGTTCGACTTCGGGAAGATCGACGGTCAGTACTACCTGGCGATGGAGTGGATCCAGGGCCAGTCGTTGGACCGCATCATGCGGCACGCGGCGGCGGCCAACATCCCGCTGGGGCCCCGGGTGACGGTGGACGTGGGCATCGCGATGTCGGACGCGCTGACGTACGCGCACGCGAAGACGCTGTCGGACGGGACGCCGCTGAAGCTGGTGCACCGGGACATCACGCCGGGCAACGTGCTGGTGTCGCGCGACGGCATCGTGAAGCTGGCGGACTTCGGCATCGTGAAGAGCTCCGTGAACCTGGAGCGCACGGTGGCCGGGGTGGTGAAGGGCAAGTACGCGTACATGTCCCCGGAGCAGATCACCAACCGGGAGCTGGACCACCGCTCGGACCTGTATTCGCTGGGCATCGTCCTCTACGAGGCGTCCACGGGGCGGCGGCTGTTCAAGCGCGACTCGATGGAGGCCACCATCCTGGCCGCGTCGCAGGGGGACGTGCCGCCGCCGTCGCAGGTGTCCCCGGGCTTCCCGCCCGCGCTGGAGCGCATCCTGCTCAAGCTGCTCGCGAAGGAGCCGGAGCAGCGCTACCAGTCGGCGCGCGAGGTGCACGACGACCTGGAGCGCTACCGCACCGGGCAGCACTGGACGTCCGGGGGCCGGGAGCTGGCGTCGCTGATGGCCACGCTCTTCCCTCCGGATGCGTCCGGCCGGGTGTCCACGGCGGTGTCCGTGCCGGGGTCGATGCCGGGCTCCTCTGGCCAGGGCTCCACGCGCACGCCCACGGGCATCTCCAGCCCGTCGCCGTTCGAGCCGTTGGAGCACGCGGTGGATCTCCAGGAGTCCAGCGCGCTGGTGCCCACCGGCGTGTTGCCGCGGAGCACGGGGTCGGGGTCCGCCACGGGAATCATCCCGCCGCCAGAGCAGGGCGCCGCGCCCGGGGCGTTCCCCTGGCCGCTGGCCGCCGCGGCGGGCGTCGCGCTGGTGGGCAGCGCGGTGTTCTGGCTGTTCCTGGCATGAGGGGCGGCGGGCGCATGGTGTCGTCGTGGGAAGTGGGACAACACACGTGAAGAATCAGAAGACCTGGGTCGCTGTCATCCTGCTGGGAACCGTGGCCGCGAACGCCGGGGCCTACCTGGTGGTGCGCTCGCGCAAGGCGGCGCAGGCCGTGGCCACGCCCGTCGCCACGCGGCCCTCCACGCCTCCGTCCGAGGTGGCCGCCCCGCCCCCGGTGGCGCCGGCGCTGGAGGACGCGAGCGCGGGGCTGTCGCGGGCGCGGCGCGCGTCGGGGTTGGCCGCGCTGGAGGACCGCGACTACGCCAAGGCGGTGACGGACTTCACGGAGGCGCTCAGCCTGCGCAAGGACAACGGCGGCGACCTGGTGGAGCTGCTGCGCATCGCCACCGACCTGCGCTCCCGCGAGCAGTCGCGGACCGCCCAGACGTCCACCCCTCGTGACCCGGCGCCCTCGCGCGTCACGCCCCGCACGCGCGCCGCCAGGATCGCCGCCCAGCGCGCGCAGGCCCGGGAGCAGCAGACGGCCCCGCAGCAGGAGGAGGCGCGGGGGGGACTGTTGCTGGTGACGTCCACGCCGCCGGGGCTGGTGGTGATGGTGGATGGCAAGGCGGTGGACATGACGCCCGCGCGGCTGCCGGTGTCCGCCGGGTCGCACCGCGTGGTGCTCGCGCAGGGCGACCGCCACCTCTACGAGGAGACGGTGGTGGTGGACGAGGACGTGGTGCGCTCGCTCAACCGCGACCTCAGCGCGGAGCTGACGCCGCCCACGCCACGGCCCGCCGCGGTGCCCGTGGCCGCGGTCGCGCCGCCGCCCGCCTCGAGCGCGGTGCCCGTGGGAGGCCTGTCCGCGGGCGCCCGCTCCCAGGACGTCACGCCGCCGCCAGAGCCGTCCGTGGCGAAGGCCGCCGTGGCGCAGGTGGCGCAGCGGGGCGACCTGGAGGTCACGTCGCCGGGGCTCTACGGCGAGGTGTGGATCAACAACCGCCCCTATGGCTTCCCGCCCGTCTCCGCGCAGGCCCTGCCCGCCGGGCCCGCGCGCGTGGAGGTCCGCGTCAACGGCGAGGTGAAGCGCCGCATGACGGTGGAGGTCGAACCCGGCCGCAGCACCCGCGTGCGCGTGAAGTGAAACACGGCTCACACCCGCATTCGACGCGGTGCATGTAAATCCAGAACTTTCGGATGGTGTTGGATCCGGTACACTCGGCTCCGCGTGGAGGACGTCTCCGCTGGAGGCAGGTCCCGCGTTTCCCGCCGTCGAGAGGTTGTTTCGTATGGGTTTCACCAGGCACGGGTGGTCGGGCCGTCGTGTGTGTGTATTGCTGGCGCTCTTGAGCGCGGGCACGGGCTTCGCGCAGTCGGACCCCGACGCCACGCTGGATCCAGGGCCGCCGGAGACGCCCTCCGCCCAGGAGGCCCTCGAGACGCGGCGCGATGAACAGCAGGAGAGCCTGGGCGACGAGCCGGAGGTGCACAGCCAGGTGGCGTCGTTCGCCATCACCAAGCTGCATGACTCGCCGGCGGTGGTGACGGCCATCACCGCGGAGGAGATCCGCGCGTCGGGTGCGCGCGACCTGATGGACGTGCTGCTCCAGGTGCCGGGCTTCTTCTTCGGCGTGGACGTGTCCGGCACGGTGGGGCCGGGCTTCCGGGGCCTGTGGGGCCAGGAAGGCAAGGTGCTGCTCCTCATCGACGGCAAGGAGATCAACGAGCAGCTCTACTCCACCATCCAGCTGGGCCATGAGTTCCCGGTGGAGCTGATCGAGCGCATCGAGGTGGTGCGCGGGCCGGGCTCCGTCATCTATGGCGGCAACGCGGAGCTGGCCGTCATCAACGTCATCACCCGCGGCATCCAGGGCAGCACGGACGTGCTGGCGGTGGGCACCTACGGGCAGCTGGCGCACGGCAACGGCCGCCGGAGCCTGACGCTGTCGGGGCGCAAGGTGTTCGAGAGCGTGCCGGGCCTGAGCGCCTTCGCCTCCGCGTCGCTGGGGCAGGGCCAGCGCAGCGACGCCATCTTCACGGACTTCGCTGGCCACTCCGCGAGCATGAACGGCGCGTCGGCGCTGGACCCCACGGTGGTGCAGGCGGGCGTGGGCTTCCGCGACCTGCAGTTGAGCGTGCTCTACCTGCGCCAGGACACCACGTCGGTCGTGTCCGTGGACGAGGTGCTGCCCGCTCCCGCGAACACCGACTTCGAGTCCTTCCACGCGGAGCTGAGCGACCGCTTCCGGCCCACGGACCGGATCGAGATCATCCCCCGGCTGAACCTCACGCTGGGCGAGTCCTACCGGGACTCGGACGAGTCGTCGGAGTTCTTCTACGACAAGCGCTACCGCCGCCTGCGGGGCCGGGCCCTGGCGCGCTGGGCGGCGCTGGACTTCCTCCAGCTGACGGGCGGCGTGGACCTGGCGTTCGACCAGGGGCAGCTGCGCGGACCGGCGGGCATTGGCCAGCAGGAGGCCTTCAACGGGGACGAGGACGTCGTCTCCTACCGCAACGTCGCGGCCTTCGTGGAGGCGTACTCGGACAACCCCATCGCCACGGTGGTGGCGGGCGCGCGCTTCGAGGACCACAGCTTCTTCGGCAGCTCCTTCGTGCCGCGCCTGGTGCTGCTCAAGTCCTTCGGGCCGGTGAGCGGCAAGGCGCTCTACAGCCGCGCCTTCCGCGCGCCCGGCATCGAGAACATCTCCCTGGGCCAGGACGTCCGGCCGGAGCGCACCACCGTGTACGAGCTGGAGGCCACGGTGCGCCTGGGCGAGGGCCAGGCGGTGAGCGCCAACGCCTTCGACGTGGGCGTGACGGACCCCATCATCTATTCGTACGACGCGGAGACGGCGTCGGAGGCGTACCGCAACCTGGGCCGCCTGGGCAGCCGGGGCGTCGAGCTGGACTACCGCCTGCGCGGGCCGTGGGGCCGCGTCCAGGCGGGCTATTCCTTCTACCGGCCGGGCGGGCGCAACGACGTGGAGGACTACCTGGTGCCCGGGCACCCCAAGGCCTTCACGGGCCTGCCCACGCACAAGGTGACGCTGACGGGCACCGCGAAGGTGCTGCCGTGGCTGTCCGTCAGCCCCACCGCCGTGCTGGTGGGCCAGCGCTTCGCCGTCGGCGCGCCGGACGAGGAGGGCGTGTCCGAGGTCCAGACGCTGTCACCCCGGCTGCTGCTCAACCTGTTCGTGCGCGCGGAGAACGTGGGCACGAAGGGGCTGGAGATTGGCGCCGGCGTCTACAACCTGCTGGGCAGCGACTTCCGGGTGGCCCAGCCCTACAACGGCGGCCACGCGCCCCTGCCGGTCTTCAGCCGGGAGTTCCTGGTGCGGCTCACCTACCTCTTCGAGCCGTCCTACGACGACTAGGCCCGCCGTGACACGGCGTGCATCTGGCGTTGCGCACGGGCGTGGCGGGGCGTAGGGAAGTCGCCCCTGCCATGTCCGAGAACGCCCAGCTCCTCGAAGCCGTCCGAAAAGAAGCCAAGCCAGGACTCTGGTCCAAGGGCGTCAGCCTCGCGCGCGCGGGCGCCGTGGCGCTCCAGTCGCGCACGGCCTCGGAGATCGAGCTGCGCGTGAAGGTGGCGGGCCGGCCGGTGGCCCTCACCGTCGTCCTCTACCCGGGCGACGAGGCGTGGGAGTGCGACTGTCCCAGCCCCGTGGACCCGTGCGAGCACGTGGTCGCGGCGGCCATCTCCCTGGAGCAGGCGGAGAAGCAGGACGCGCCGCTGGAGGCGGTGGCGGAGCGCTGGTCGCGCGTGGTGTACCGCTTCACGCGCGTGGAGGGCGGACTCCAGCTGCACCGCGTCCTGGCGCACGCGGACGGCACGGAGGAGCCGCTGGAGGACAGCCTGGCGGGCCGCATCGCGAAGCCCACGGGCGGCGCCACGCTGCAGGTGGAGCAGGTGGACCTGGTGATGGACCGCCTGCTGGAGCGGCGCACCCGGGGGCCGCTCTTGGCGGAGAAGCTGGACGCGCTGCTGCGGGCGCTGGAGCCCGCGCGCAACGTGCTGCTGGACGGCCGGCCGGTGGCGGTGTCCAGCGAGGTGCTCTCCCCGCGCGCGAAGGTGGAGGACAAGGGCCAGCAGTGGGTCATCACCATCACCCGCGATCCGCGCATCACGGAGGTGGTGAGTCCCGGCGTCGCGCTGACGGCGGAGTCGCTGGTGCGCCTGGGCGAGACGGCGATGACGGGGGCGTGGCTCCAGCACCTGCCGCTGGTGCGCACCTATTCGCCGGAGCAGCTGGGCGAGCTGTCCGCGAAGGTGCTGCCGGAGCTGGCGCGGCGCATGCCGGTGGAGATGAGGAGCCGCCGGCTGCCCGCGTTGGATCGCGAGCTGAAGCCGCGCATCCTCCTGGAGCTGAACCAGCTCACCCAGGGCCTGTCGGTGCTGCCCACGCTGGTGTACGGCGCGCCGCCGTCGGTGCGCATCGACAACGGGCGCATGGTGTACCTGCGCGGCGCGGTCCCGCTGCGCGACGAGCCGGCGGAGCAGAAGCTCCTCCACCAGCTGCGTGACGAGCTGAACCTGGTGCCCGGCCGCCGGCTGACGGTGCAGGGCCCGGAGATGATGCGCTTCGCGGACAAGCTGCGGAAGTTCCGGGGCGACCTGGGCGGCGACGCGGCGGGCATCGTCAGCCCGGACATGCGCCTCAAGCCGTCGCTGCGCGTGGAGGGCGGTGCGTCCGGCGCGGGCGTGCCGGAGGTGCGCTTCACGCTGGAGTTCGACGTGGAGGGCGGCAAGGGCGGCGCGCGCACGGTGGACGCGGCGGCGGTGGTGCGGGCGTGGACGGAGGGGTTGGGGCTGGTGCCGCTGGACGGTGGCGGCTGGGCGCCGCTGCCGCGCGCGTGGCTGGACAAGAACGGACAGCGCGTCGCGGACCTCCTGGCCGCGCGTCAGGCGGATGGCCGCGTGGCGAACCACGCGCTGCCGGAGCTGACCGCGCTGTGCGAGTCGTTGGAACAGCCGCCGCCCCCGGGGCTGGACCGGCTGGCCCCGCTGGTGGAGGGCTTCGAGAAGCTGCCGCCGCCGGTGCTGCCGGCGGAGCTCAACGCCACGCTGCGCGCGTACCAGCAGCAGGGCGTGAGCTGGCTGTCGTTCCTCAAGGGCGCGGGGCTGGGCGGCATCCTCGCGGACGACATGGGCTTGGGAAAGACGCTCCAGACGCTCTGCGTGCTGGGGCCCAGGTCGCTGGTGGTGTGCCCCACGAGCGTGCTGCCCAACTGGCTGGCGGAGCTCCAGCGCTTCCGGCCGTCCTTGAAGGTCTGCGTGTACCACGGGCCCGGCCGCAAGCTGGACCCGTCGGCGGACATCACGCTCACCACGTACGCGCTCTTGCGCCTGGACGCGCCGGTGCTGGGCGCGCCCACGTGGGAGGCGGTGGTGCTGGACGAGGCCCAGGCCATCAAGAACCCGGAGAGCCAAGTGTCGCGTGCGGCGTTCGGGCTCAAGGCGAACCTGCGGCTCGCGCTCAGCGGCACGCCGCTGGAGAACCGCCTGGATGAGCTCTGGAGTCTGATGCACTTCACCAACCCGGGCCTGCTGGGCGGCCGGCGCCAGTTCGAGGAGAAGACGGCGCAGCCCATCGCGGACGGCAAGCCGGGCGCGGCGGAGGGGCTGCGCCGCCGCATCCGGCCGTTCATCCTGCGCAGGCTCAAGCGGGACGTGGCGCCGGAGCTGCCGCCGCGCACCGACTCCGTGATGCACGTGCAGTTGGACGAGCGCGAGCGCTCCGTCTACGACGCGGTGATGGCCGCCACGCGCGCGGAGGTCGTCGCGCTGCTCAACGAGGGCGGCAGCGTGCTCAAGGCGCTGGAGGCGCTGCTGCGGCTGCGGCAGGCGGCCTGCCACTCCGCGCTGGTGCCCGGGCAGCACGCGAAGACGTCCTCCAAGGTGCAGACGCTGGTGGACGCGCTGGAGACGGCGGTGTCGGAGGGCCACAAGGCGCTGGTGTTCTCGCAGTGGACGTCGCTGCTGGACCTCATCGAGCCGGGCCTGAAGGACGCGGGCATCGCCTTCGACCGGCTGGACGGCGCGACGGCGAACCGCGGCGAGGTGACCTCGCGCTTCCAGGGCGAGGACGGCGCGCCGGTGCTGCTCATGTCGCTGAAGGCGGGCGGCACGGGCCTGAACCTCACGGCGGCGGACCACGTGTTCCTGATGGACCCCTGGTGGAACCCGGCGGTGGAGGCGCAGGCGGCGGACCGCGCGCACCGCATCGGGCAGGAGCGGCCGGTGATGGTCTACCGGCTGGTGTCGCAGGGGACGGTGGAGGAGAAGATCCTGGGCCTCCAGGAGAAGAAGCGCGCCCTGTTCGAGGCCGCGCTCAGCGAGGCCTCGGGCGCCGCGGCCATCACCCGCGAGGACCTGCTCCAGCTCTTCGCGTGAGGCGCGGCTTCACTTCGCGAACGTCACCGCCACGGTGCCGGCGTCCGGGTCGCTGAAGCGCAGGAGGTCCTCCCCCTCCTGCGCGAGCGCGTCGCGGACGGGCTTCTTCAGCGGCGCGAAGGCCTTGCACACGAGGGTGGCGGTGCCCTTCTTGCGCTCAGGGGTCCAGGTGCCAGCGGTGCGCCCGTCCACCAGGAACACGTTGAGCACGCGCAGGTTCTGGGTGGACAGCTTCGCGCGGTGCTCCTCCGGGACGACGCGGGTGCGGTCCGCGTGGGAGAGGATGAGGTTGTCGAAGTCCGGCAGGAAGCGCACGGGCGCGGGGGTTTCCTCGGGAGGGCGCGGGGCCCTGGGCAGATCAAAGAGGACACGCTTCTTCTCGTCGCGGAACTCCACCAGCTTGCCGCGCACCTTCTCGAAGGCGTCCTTCAGCGGCTTGAGGCCGGACCAGGCCTGCATGTCCGCCACGGTGGCGGGGCCGAAGGCGGCCAGGTAGCGCACCACCAGCGGCGAGGCGTCGTCGTCGGTGGAGAGCTTTTCGCCCAGCCAGGACTCCGCCAGCGTGAAGCAGGCGTTGCCCGGCCAGCCCCATTCGAGCCCCTCCTCGGGGACCTGGATGAGGGGGAGCAGCATGCGCGTGGCGAAGCCCATGGCGCGCTCGTCGCCGTCCACGTGGTGTTTCATCAGGTGGGCCCGCACGTCCTCGAAGGTGTGGGCCTTCCCGTCGAGGAAGGGCTTCGCGGTGGCGAGCAGCGCGGGCAGGTCCAGCGCCGCGGCGCGCTCCTTGAGCACGGAGCGCATGGCGGCGGTGAGCAGGGGGCGGAAGAGGTCGCGGTAGCGCAGGTAGTCCTTCGCGCTCATCAGGTGCAGCGTGCCGCGCATCATCGTCCCGCGAACGAGGGTGCGCTGGAGCGCGGGCTTCGTGAGCTGGTCGCGCTGGAAGCCCTGGAGGCGGGACCAGAGGGCCAGGTACGGCGGGCGCGCCAGCTGCGCCTGGAGTCCCACCAGGTGCTCCACGGCGCGCGGCACCGTCATCTTCTCGCGCGTGAGCAGCAGCTGCCGCGCGAGCGTGGCGCGGTTGAGGGCCTGGGGGGACAGCACTTCGGTGGGCATGCGCCCGAGCATACCGGGGGACCGTGATGGCCTGGGGGCTCCGGGAGCCTGTGCGGCGCCTGCGAGACAGCCGCGAACAACGGACGGCACGGAGCGGAGGAGGGGGCCGCCCCGTGCCGCCGTCACGGAGTCAGAACCTCAGTCCAGCTCCGCTTTCTGGAAGAGCTTCTCCGTGGGCGCGACGCCATCGGAGAAATCGATGATGGCCGTGTAGTAGCTGGGGTCGGTGTAGTAGCCGTAGAGCAACTGGTCATGGCCCAGGCCCCGGAAGTCACCGGCGAACATCCGCTTGGCCGAGAAGGAATACCCGCTCTGCTCTTCGCGATAGCGCACCTCGGCGGGCGGTACGCCGTCGAGGAAGTCCGCGACGAGCATGGCCGGCCCCGTGGTACCGGCATTGACCAGGAGCAACTGGTCGTAGCCCAGGCCTCGGAAGTCCCCCACCACCTGGCTGTCATCCGCGTCCATCAGACCGTCCAGCAAGGGGAAGGCGCCAGAGGCCTCCACGTAACGCACCTGCGCCGGCGCCACGCCCGTGTGGAAGTCGATGAGCTTCACCCGCGCGCCCGTGCCGGAGCGGTTGAGGCAGAGCACCTGGTCGTAGCCCAGGTTCTGGAAGTCGCCCACGTAGAGCTTGTCGTCCGGCTCGGAGCAGTCCTCGAAGGAGTTGGTTGTCCCCCACGCCTCGTGGTAGCCGACCTCCACGGGGGCGACGCCGTCGCTGAAGTCGGTGATCATCACCCGGCCCCCGGCGCTGGAGCGGTTGAAGAACAGCACCTGGTCATGGCCCCGCTGCAGGAAGTCGCCCGCGAGCTGGAGGTCCTCCGGATCGTGCCAGCCGTTGAGCACGGCGCTCTGGCCATAGGCCTCGTGGTAGCGCACCTCCGTGGGGACGACGCCATCGCGGAAGTCGGTGATCATCACCCGGCCGCCGACTCCGGAGTTGTTGATGAGGAGCAACTGGTCGTAGCCCAGATGCCGGAAGTCCCCCTGGAGCTGGATGTCACCGGGGTTGTGCCAGCCGTCCAGCAGGGCCGAGACCCCCCACTGCTCCTCGTAGTGGTAGTTGGGGAACGCGGTGGCGTTGACGTAGCCGGAGATCTCGACGCGCCGGCCGTAGCCGGCGCCCCAGATGGAGAGGAGCTGGGCCGCGCTGCCCGTGCCCGCGAAGACGCCCGCCCTGTAGACGGGGGGCATGGCGATTCGGAAGGTCTTGGGCGCGTTCATGAGCAGCGGGCTGTTTCTGCCCTGTTGATCCAACGCGTAGATGCTCAGCGTGTGGTCCGTTCCGTCCACATAGGCGTCCGGGATGCGGAAGGAGAAGCCGTTGGACCCAGAGGCCATCGGATAGGCGGCCTTCACGTCGGACCGGTAGAGGTTCGCCACCACGTTGGTCGCGGTCGCCGGGTTGCCATCGATGGAGTAGTAGACCGTGATGGAGGTGCTGGGCGAGTCCAGGTCCAGCGCCCAGCCCGTCACCGTGCCATCGGCGGCGATGGTGTCGAGCTTCCCGAAGGCGCCCGGCAGGTTGAACGTGCGCGGCGAGCCGGCGATGAGCGGATTGTTGATGCCCTGCACGTCGATGCCGTAGACGTACATCGTGTGGTTCTGCCCGTCGCGGAAGTACGCGGGCACGGGGAACGAGAACCCGTGGTCGCCTTTGATGTTGTCGAACGCGGCGTTGACGTCCTCGCGGAGGACGTTCGTGGGGGCGGCGGCGCCGAACGCACCCGAACCGGTGGGCCCGTCGATGTAGTAGTGCACGTCCACGGACACCTCCGGTGACGCGGTGTCCAGCGCCCAGCCTCCCACCTGGCCGGTGGAGGAGATCTCCTCGAAGTTGCCCCTCATCTCTCCTGGGTAGATCGCGGCGGCGGAGGCGATGTCGCCCGGGCTCAGGCCCTCGCGTTGCCCGATGGATTCCCCTTCCTTCGTCCGAATGGTCGTCATGGGTTTGCCCGTGACGGGATCGGGCTTGCCGAACGCGGTGGCTCCGTAGTGCATGATCGAGTCGAAGTCGTAGGGCCCGAAGTTGTCGCCGTCGCTGATGTGCTGCTCGAAGTTGTGCGACTCGCCGGACACGATGTTGTTCCAGAGAATCTCCACGTAGTCGTCGCGGAACTCGCGGCTCTGCTCGTGCCAGAAGCCGATGGCATGGCCCAGTTCGTGGATGACGGAGCCCTTGTTGCAATCGGCACCGAGCACGATGAACTGCCGGCCACCTTGACGCCCGACGGGGGATGAGCAGCCCTCTCCCTTCACGAAGTAGACATGGTCCACGGAGGACGGCGTGGTCGCGGAGAGCGGCTCGAAGCGCAGGCCCGTTTTTACCTGCCAGTGCCGGATGGCATCGTTGATGATGTAGTTGTCATACAGCGAGCCGTAGACGTGGACATACGGGACGACGCCGTTCGGCCAGCGCTTGCTGCTGCCGGTGACGCGGATGCCCTGGGCGGAGACGCGGTTCTCCGCTTGGGCCTTCACCCTTGGTGAATCGCGCTCCACGTCCTCGACGGAGCCCAGGATGATGTCGCCCTCGAAGAGGGCCAGTCCGTTGACGGCCTTGTACTTCACTTCGCGGGGCTCAGCGTTCGGCCCCAGGTGGACCCATGCCGAGCGCACGCCGGAGCTGGCGGTGGCCGAGGCGGGGGCGGGGAGGGTGGGTGGGGCCGCGTCTTCAGGACGGCAGGCGGTGCCAAGGCAGGCCGCGGCCGTGAGTACCCGGATCCACCGGGTGTGATGGCTGCTACTTCTCATGTGTGGGCTCCCCTCGTCGGGACAGAAGGTGACTCCGGGTGCAATACGCAAGCACCCGCGAAAGCTGGCAGTGCCGGGGCGGAAGCTCCCGCGATAAGAGGCGGCATCTCCATGGCCGCTTCCACCTCCGAGTCCGCTCCTTCCCGTGTTCCCCTCCGCTGCGCGCTCGCGTTCGCGGCGCTGTACGCCGCTTACGAGGCGCCAGAGGGAGTCGGAGGGCGGCTGTTGGGGAACGCGGTGGTGGCCGCGGTGATGATGACGCTCTTCCACGCGGTGGCCTTTGGCGTGGGACGGTGGCTGGGCTACCGCCGCAATGGCTTCCATGCGTACGCGCTGGAGTGGCATGGCTCCGCGCTGGCGCGGGCGCTGGCGGTGATGCTGGTGCTCAAGCCGCTCTCCGTGCTGGTGGGCGTCAGGCTGGGCCTGTTGCAGGTGCTGCCGTTGGAGAAGCCCGTGGTGGGAACGGCGCTGCTGGTGGCGGTGCTGGGCGTGGCGGTGTCCACGTTCGTCCCGTCGGTGGCGGAGGACATCGTCGCGCGGGGCTTCTGGTTCCGCGCGTGGCCGGTGGCGGGGCAGCGCGCGGGCTACGTGCTGCTGTCCGCCGGCGTGTTCGTGCTCACCCACGTGTACCGGCTGGGGAACGGCCCGCTGGAGTGGCTGATGCTCTTCTGCACCGGACTGGCCTACGCGGCGGCGGTGGCCCGCACGGGCTCGCTCTGGGGCGCCGTGGGGCTGCACTGGGGTTGGAACCTGGCGAACAGCCTCATGGACCTGCGGCTGGATGTCACGGCGGTGGGGCAGGGTGGCCGCATGCTGTCCACCGCGACGGGACTCGTGGCGCTGGCCCTCGTCGTGCTGTTGCCCGCGAAGCGGCGGGCCGTGGAGCCCTGACGCTTCGCGAAGTAACCCGTGGCGCACGCTGGACCTCCCGAGGCCCTTCGCCCCTGGCGGGATCCGCGCTACAGACCCGGGACAGGAGGCACGCGATGCCCGCACCCCTGACGCGGCGCCCGGAGACGAAGTCGTTCAGCATCGAGGACCTGCTCGACCGCGTGCGGCGGGGCGAGGTGCGCATCCCCGACTTCCAGCGGCCCCTGCGCTGGACCGCGGACGACGTGCGCGACCTGCTGGACAGCGTGTACCGGGGCTATCCCATCGGGACCCTGCTGTTCTGGCGACGGGAAGCGCCCGCCGCCAGCGTCAGCTTCGGACCCGTGCGCATCGACGCGCCTTCCTCCAGCCAGGGCCTGTGGGCCGTGGATGGACAGCAGCGGGTGACGGCGCTCGCGGGCGTGCTGCTTCACCCGGCCTACGGCGATGAGACGGGGCGCGACGACTTCCAGCTCTACTTCGACCTGGAGACAGACGAGCTGCATCCGGCCCCAGCCGAGGGCGTGCCGCCGCCGCACTGGCTGCCGATGAACGAGGTCCAGGACAGCGAATCGCTGCTCCACTGGCTCAGTCGCTATCCCGGCCGGGAAGCGCACCCGGAGCACCTGCGCGCCGCCATCCGCCTGGGCAAGGCCATCCGCGAGTACCAGGTCCCGGCCTACGTCGTGGACACCGCGGACGAGAAGGTCCTGCGCATCATCTTCAAGCGCCTGAACACCGCGGGCCGGCCGCTGACGGATGAAGAGGTGTTCAACGCGCTGTACGTGGGCTCGCGGTCGCTCAGCCTGGAGTCGGTGACGCAGGGCCTGCGCGAGCTGGGCTTTGGAAGCATCCCGGAGCCCCTGCTGCTGCGGGCCGTGCTGGCCGTGCGCGGCCTGGACTTCACGCGCGGCTACCAGAAGCAGCTCCATCAGGACGACGAACTCGCGGAGACCGTCCAGCGCACGGACCGGGCCCTGCGCGATGCCATCGTCTTCCTCAAGCGCGACGCGCTCATCCCGCACCTCCGGCTGCTGCCCGCGCCGGAGAACTCGCTGGTGTTGCTGACGCGCTTCTTCCAACTGCACCCGGAGCCATCTCCCCGGTCCCGGGAGCTGCTGTCCCGCTGGTTCTGGCGCCACCTCGTCTTCGGCGGATGGGTGCTGGAGCCCGAGGAAGCGCTGGAGATCTTCGCGGCGATCCGCTCCGACGAGGAGCGGTCCATCCAGTCGCTGCTGGCCCAGGTCTCGCATCCGCCCGTCCGGTGGTGGGACGCCCCGGGGCTCCCCTTCATCCCCAACCCCGGCAGGACGCAGCCTCCTCCCTTGATGCGCATCGCGCTGGTGTCGCTCCAACCACGGCACCTGCTGACGGGCGCGCTGCTGGACACCGGCGAGCTGCTCGACGCGGAGGACTTCCAGTCCATCGCGCCCAAGGCCGGCCCCGCCGTGCCGCCGCCCGCCGCGGGCCCGATCCTCCCCATCGCGTGGTCCTTCGTCACCGCACCGGCCTTCGCCTACCTCCTGCACCCCGCGCTCGCGCGGACGTCACCGGCGGCCGTGCTGCGCGCCGAGCCCCCTCCCAGCGAGGAGATCCTTCGCAGCCATGGCCTGGGCCTGCCCGTGCTGGAGGCGATGCGACGGGGCCTGGAGGTGGACTTCTTCCGGGAGCGGGTCCGGGTGCTGATGCCCGTGCTGTACCAGTTGATTGAATCCCGCACGCGCTGGGACGACTCGGACCGGCCCTCGCTCCAGTCGATGATCATCGACGACGATGAGGACTGACATGGACTCCACGCCCCCTGTGTCCACCACCGGCATCCTCGACGTCCTGATGGGCGACGTGCACGTCGGCACGCTCACGCTGCTCGCGGACGAGCGCATCGAGTTCAACCTCTCCGAGGACTACCGCCAGCGCTACCCGCGCCCCGTGCTGGGCCAGTTCTTCGAGGACGACCTGTCGCGCCGGCACACCAGCCGCATGCGGCTGCCCCCGTTCTTCTCCAACCTCCTGCCCGAAGGCCCGCTGCGCGACCTCATCTCCGAGCGCGAGCACATCGCCCGGCAGCGCGAGTTCTTCTTCATCGCCCACCTGGGCGCGGACCTCTCCGGCGCCGTGGTCGTCCGCCCCGCGGGCGAGCTCTCCGGCCACGACGCGCCCCTCGCGGACGGCCCCGCGGAGGCCACGGCCGACGGAGAGCCGCTGCGCTTCTCGCTCGCGGGCGTGCAGCTCAAGTTCTCCATGCTGCGCCGCGACCGGGGCATGACCCTGCCCATGGGCGGCATGGGCGGCGACTGGATCGTCAAGCTCCCGGACAACCGCTACGACCGCGTGCCGGAGAACGAGCTGTCCGTGATGACGTGGGCGCGCGCCACCGGCATCGACGTGCCGGAGCTTCAGCTGCTCAAGGTGTCCGACCTGCACGGCCTGCCGGAGGGCATCACCCTGCGCGAGGACCTGGCGTACGCCATCCGCCGCTTCGACCGACCGTCCCCCGGCCGCCGCGTGCACATGGAGGACCTGGCGCAGGTGCTGGGGCTGTACTCGGATGAGAAGTACAAGAAGTACAACTACGAGACCATCGCCAACGTGCTCCTGAAGGTCGCGGGGCTGGACGCGCTCCAGGAGTTCCTTCGGCGGCTGGTGTTCATCATCGCGTGCGGCAACGGCGACGCCCATCACAAGAACTGGTCGCTCTTCTACCCGGACGGCACCCACCCCACGCTGTCGCCCGCGTACGACTTCGTCTCCACCATCCAGTACATGCCGCAGGACCAGCTCGCGCTGAACCTGGCGAAGTCCAAGCGCTTCGAGGATGTCTCGCTCCAGAGCTTCGAGCGGCTGGCGCGCAAGCTGGGGCTGCCCGACGAGGACGTGCTCCCCGTGGTGAAGGGCGCCGTCGAGGTCGCGCTCGATGCCTGGACCACGCTGCGCTCGGGCCTGCCCATGCCAGAGCTGTTCAAGCAGCGCATCGAGGAGCACTGGAAGCGCGTGCCCCTCCTCCAGGGCAACGTGAAGCGCAGCGCGGGCGAGCTGCGCCTGGCGGCCAACGCCTTCTTCACGCTCTACAACGAGCTGCCCCGCCTGGGCCCCGGCAGCGACGACTGCACCCGCGAGGCCCTGCGCCGGTTGGAGCCGCTGCCGACTTCGCCGCGCGTGCTGGACCTGGGCTCGGGCACCGGGCGGCAGTCGCTGGTGCTGGCGCGGATCCCGGGCGCCCATGTCACCGCCGTGGACCTGCACCGGCCCTACCTGGACCGGCTGGAGCGCGAGGCGCGCGAACAGGGGCTCGCGGAGGTCATCACGACGCGGCAGGAGGACATGGGCTCGCTGACGCTCCCGCCCGGGGCCGTGGACCTCCTCTGGTCCGAGGGCGCCATCTACCTGCTGGGCTTCGGGCCGGGCCTGCGCCGCTGGCGGCCGTTGCTCGCGCCCGGAGGCCAGGTGGCCGTCACCGAGTGCACGTGGCTCACCGACGCCCGTCCGCCAGAGGCCGCGCGCTTCTGGTCCACCGCGTACCCGTCCATGGCCTCCATCGCGGAGAACCGCGCCACCGCGGAGGCGGAGGGGTTCACCGTGCTGGACACCTTCACGCTGCCCGCGTCCGCGTGGTGGGACGGCTACTACACGCCGCTGCTCCAGCGCATCGAACGGCTGAGGCCCACGGCGGACGCCGCCTTGCGTGAAGTCATCGCGGCGGCGGAGCAGGAGGTGAACCTGTACCGCCGCCACGGGGACAGCTACGGCTACGTCTTCTATCTGCTGCGAGCGCGAGGAGCGTGACGCGCGGTGTGGCCGGGCGCGGCCGGTGGCGCGGAGGGGGATGAACGGGAGAGGATGGGCGTGCCCATGCCGACCCCCGCCCCCCGCGCCGTCCCCGCCGGGGACCCGCCCTCCGACGCCTTGCCGCCGTCGCAGGGGGGCCCCGGTGCGACCCAGGAGGACGTGGACACCCACTGGCTCACGCGGGTGTACCAGGGCGACCGCATGCCCCAGCTCACCCTGCGCGCGGTGGCGTTGGGCGCGGGGCTGGGCGTGCTCACCTGCGCCACCAACCTCTACGCGGGCCTGAAGACAGGCGTGGCGTTTGGCGTGGCCGTCACCGCCGCGCTGCTCGCGTCCGCGACGCATGGGGCCCTGCGGCGGGTCAGCCCTCGGGTGGCGGGGGCGCCGCTGTCCTTGCTGGAGCTGGGGTGCGCGCAGACAGTGGCCTCGTCCGCGGGGTACGCGACGGGCGGCGCGCTCGTGTCCGTGCAGGGCGCGTGGCTGCTGACGACGGGGCACCACCTGCCCGTCGGCACGCTGCTGGCGTGGACGTTCCTGGTGTCCGCGCTGGGCGTCTTCTTCGCCGTGCCGCTCAAGCGCCAGCTGGTGGACCGCGAGCAGCTTCCGTTCGCCTCCGGCACGGCCGCCGCGGCGACGGCTCGCGCGCTGCATGCGGAGGAGGGGGCGGCGGTGCCTCGGCTGCGCATGCTGGGCGTGGGTGGGGCGGTGGCGGGGGCGCTGACGCTCGTTCGCGATGGCTTCGGGCGGCTGCCGTATGCGTTCGCGTTTCCGGGGGCGCTGGGCGGGGTGCCGCTGGAGCGGCTGGGGTTCGCGCTGGAGACGGGGCTGATGCCGGTGGGGGGCGGGGCGCTGCTGGGGGTGCGCATCACCGCGTCGATGCTGCTGGGGGCGCTCGTCGTCCATGGCGTCGTCGCGCCCCGGCTGATGGCGGCGGGGGTGGTGTCGGTGGAGGGGGACTTCCTCGCGTGGGCGCTGTGGCCGGGCGCGGCGGCGCTCACCACCGCGTCGCTGTTGCAGTTCGTGCTCCAGGCCCGGGTGTTCGGCCGGGCGCTGCGGGGGCTGCGCACGCGGGATTCGCGGCGGGCGCCCCATCCCATCCTGGCGTTGCAGGTCCCCGCGCGGTGGTGGGGCGCGGGCATGTTGGTGCTGACGCCCGCGACGGTGGCGCTGGCGCGCATCGGCTTCGACGTGCCGGTGCCGCACGCCCTGCTCGCGGTGGCGCTGTCATTCGTGCTGTGCCTCATCTCCTGCCGCGTCACCGGTGAGACGGACGTGAGTCCCGTGGGCGCGTTGGGGCAGGTGACGCAGCTCACGTATGGCGTGCTCATGCCTGGGGACGTGCGCGCGAACCTCGCCACGGCGGGGCTCACCGTCAACGCGGCGGCGTCCTCGGCGGACATGCTCACCGACCTGAAGGCGGGGCACCTGCTGGGCGCGGATCCGCGGCGCGTGTTCCTGGCGCAGCTGCTGGGGTGCGTCGTGGGCTCGCTGGTGGTGGTGCCGCTGTTCTATCTGCTGGTGCCGGATGCCTCCGCGCTGGGGTCGGAGCGCTTTCCGGCCCCGGCGGCGACGGTGACGGCGAGCGTGGCGCGGGTGCTCGCGACGGGGTGGAGCGCGGTGTCACCGGACTTGCGGATCGCCATGGCGTGGGCCGCGCTGGGGGCGGCCGTCCTCACGCTGGGCGAGCAGGCGCTGCCGGAGCGCTTCCGCCGCTGGGCGCCGTCCGCGGTGGGCGTGGGGCTGGCCTGCCTGCTGCCGCCCTCCACCTGCCTGGGGTTCTTCCTGGGGGGGCTGGGGTGGGAGCTTGCCCGCCAGTGGAAACCCGCATGGGAGGCGCCAGGTGTGACGCTCGCGGCAGGGCTCATCGCGGGCGAGGGGGTGGTGGGCGTGGGCATCGTGCTGGCGCGGGCGCTCTGGTAGCCTTTCGGGACCCACATGCGCTGTCCGGTCTGCCAACGCCGCCTCGCTCCCGGCGCGGCGTGTCCCGTGAACGGCGTCCCCGCCGAACCCGGTCCCCCCGTGGAGCCGTTGGTGCTCCCGGACGTCCCCGGCGTGTCCGGCGCCGCCCTGTTGGGGGTCGGCGGCTTCGCGCACGTCTTCGCCGCCGTGCGCGAGGTGGATGGGCGGGAGGTGGCCGTCAAGGTGGGCATGTCGCGGCATCACGCCCGCATCGCCCGTGAGGCGGAGGCGCTCCGGCGCGTGGGGCCTCCCACGGTGCCCGCGGTGTTCGAGGCGGGGCAGGTCGGCGGCAGGCCCTACCTGGTGCAGGAGCTGCTGCGAGGGCAGACGCTCGCGGCGTGGATGGCGGCGTTGCCGGGGACGGGGGCCGCGTCCGTGGCGCGCGTGCGTGAGCTGCTGTCGGGGCTGTGTCCGGCGGTGGCGCGCGTGCATGCGGTGGGGCTCGCGCACCGGGACCTCAAGCCGGAGAACCTCTTCCTGCGCGAAGGCGGCGCGCTGAGCCTCCTGGACTTCGGGCTCGCGCGCAGGCTGGAGGACGGGCCGGAGGAGGGATTGGAGGCGGTGGGGAACCGGGCGGGGACGACGGTCTACATGGCGCCGGAGCAGTGCCTGGATGCGCGCGAGGCGGGCACGGCCGCGGACATCTACGCGCTGGGGGTCCTGCTCTTCGAGCTGCTCACGGGCTCGCCGCCCTTCCATGGCAGTCCGGACGAGGTCCGCGAGGGGCATGTGAGCCGGCGTCCGCCGCGCGTGTCGGAGCGGGCGCCGGTGCCCGTGGCGCTCGACGCGGTGGTGGCGCGGTGTCTGGCCAAGGCTCCGGCGGAGCGGTACGCGAGCGCTCCGGAAGTGCTCGCGGCGTTCGAGGCCGCGTGCGAGGCGGAGCCCTCGCTGCCGGACGTCATCGGGGGCGCGGATCCCCGGGCCACGCAATCGCCGGTGACGTTCTCGGGGGCGCGCCCGGTGGCGGTGCTGGGGTTGCGCACGGCGGCGGCGGTGGAGGGCTTGGGGGCCACGCTGGAGCCCTTCGGAGGCGTGCTGGCGCGGGTCGTGGCGGGGGGCTACCTGCTCGTCTTCTGCGAGTCGTTGTCGGCGGAGGCGAACGTGCGCTCGGGCGCGCTCGCGGCGCGGCGGTTGGTGGAGTCCGGCGAGGCGGCGGCCGTCCTCCACGTCGCGGCGCTGTACGTTCATCCCGGCACCACGTTGCCGCGCACCGCGGGCACCGCGCTGGAGCGACCGGAGACGTGGTGGCTCCAGCCCACCGTCCCGGGCCAGGTGCGTGTGACGCCCGAGGCCGCCGCGAGGCTGGAGCCCGGATGGGTCGAGCCCGTGCCGCACCTGGGGCCCGCGAGGAGCGACTCCGCCGCGACGGCAGCACTGGATGGACGCGAGCCGAACTCGCCGCGGGAGTTTGGTGGAGCACGGCCCGCCGCGACCCATGCGGCTGATGAAGCCGAGCTGAACTCGCCGCAGGAACTCGGTGGAGCATGGCCCGCCGCGACCCATGTGGCTGATGAAGCCGAGCCGAACTCGCCACAGGAACTCGGTGGAGCATGGCCCACCGCGACTCCCTCGGCCGCTGGTGACGTGCCCACCGCGGGGCTCCATGGCGTGGACCTCCGCCTGCGCCTCCAGGATGACGAAGGCGCGCGAATCGAAGGTGAGCCCCCGCCGTTCGTGGGCCGCGACGAGGTGTTGGACGCCCTCATGGCGGACGCGACCCAGTGCCTCTCCGCGTCGGTGCCGGGGCTGGGCGTGCTCACCGGGGAGGTCGGGCACGGCAAGTCGCGATTGCTCAAGGCGCTCGCCACCCGACTGGAGGCCGAGGGCCACGCTCGCATCGTGCGGCTTCGCGCGCCCCCGCCGGATGCGTCCCTCTCCAACGCGCTCCTGGATGCGCTGCGAGCCGTCGTGGGACGTCCGTCCGCGGACCCTCGCACCCTGGCCGAAGCGCTCCTGGCCCAGGCCCGCGAAGCGCCGCGCGTGTTGCTGCTGGACGACGCGCACCTCGCCGACGCGGTGAGCCTGGATGTGCTGGAGCGCGCCACGCTCGCGGGACCCCGTGCCCCGCTGTGGGTCTGCCTCGCCGGCCGCCCCGCGCTGCTCGGACTGCGCCCGCACCTGGGCGAGCGCAGCGCCCATTCGTTCCATCACCCGCTGCCCCCCCTTCCGCCGGAGGCGAGCCGCGCGGTGCTCGTCCACCTGCTGCGCCCCGCGGAGCACATCCCCGAGCCCGT
This sequence comes from Corallococcus silvisoli, assembly GCF_009909145.1. NCBI lineage: Bacteria > Pseudomonadati > Myxococcota > Myxococcia > Myxococcales > Myxococcaceae > Corallococcus > Corallococcus silvisoli. Next base: position 271,274 of record NZ_JAAAPJ010000003.1, on the reverse strand, counting down.
GCTCGCGCGCCTGGAGCACCTGGCGCAGGGCGTCCCCCTCTCCCTGGTGGAGCTGGCGCGCGCGCTCCGGGCAGCGGGAGCCCTGCGCTCGGCTCCGGGAGGCGGGTGGTACGTCGCGCCCGACGCGCTGCTGGACGTGTCGGTGACGCCGCTCTTTGAACGGCTGGCCCCTCGCGTGCTGGCGGGCCTCCCGGAGGTGCACCGCGTGCTGGCGCGCTTGTGCGCCGTGCTCGGCATGGAGATGGACGTGTCGCGCGTGGACGCGGCCCTGCGCCACCTGAGCGTCGTCCCCGAGCTGTCACGCGCCGCGACGCTGGACGCCGGAGCCGGCCTTCAGCGCTTGAGCCGCGCGGGCCTGCTGCGCCCCGCGGGGCCGGGCCGCTTCGCCTTCCGCCATCCCCTGCTGCGCGAGGCCCTGGAGGCCCTGCTTCCTTCCGCGCCCCGCCGCGCCCTGCATGCGGCCGCGCTGAAGGCCAGCGTCGGCAACGACGTGGCCGAGCGCCGCCGCCGCGCCCACCACGCGGCGGCGTGTGGCGCCCACCTGGAGGCCGCCCGGGACTACCTCTCGCTGGCGGAGGAGGCCCGCGAGGGGCACCTGTCCGTGGAAGCGGAGCAGCACTACACCCGCGCGCTCGCGCTCCTCCCGGAGACCGACGACGCGCGCCGGGCCCAGGCGCTCGCGGGGCGCGGACGCGTGCGCCACCGCCTCCAGCGCTTCCGCGAAAGCCTCGCGGACCTGGCCGCGGCGCGCACCCTGGCCCGGACCCGGAACGACGCGGCGCTGGAGGTGGACCTGCTGCTGGAGGAGGCCACTGCCCGCGACTGGATGGAGGACTCGGACGGCTCCGCCGCGTGCACGCGCGAAGCCCTGGACGCCATCGAGCTGCTGGACGCGCCGCGCCTGTCGCTCCGGTGTGGGCTGGCCCGGGGCCGGCTGCACGTGCGCCAGGGCGAGTGGGCCGCCGCGGCCCGCGTGCTCACCTCCACCGCCGAGGGCGCCGAGCGCGCGAGAGACCATGAGACGCTGGTGGTGTCGCTGGCGCTGCTGGGCGCCGCGCTCACCTTCCTGGACCGCGCCTCGGAGGCCGCCGCGCGCTTCGACGAGGGGCTGGAGCGCTGCGAGGCCGCGGGCGACGGACTGCACAAGGCCGCGCTGCTGTGCAACCGCGTCCTGCTGTGGCTCCGCCAGGGCGACGTGCCGCGGATGGAGGAGGACCTGCGCCGTGCCCTCGCGCTGGGCCGCGAGCTGGCGCACGCGCAGATGGAGCGCTGGTCCACCTTCAACCTGGCGGAGGTCCTCTACATGCAAGGCCGCCTGGATGAAGCCCTCCCGCTGGCCCGGCGCGCGCACGAGCTGGGGGTGCGCTTCTTCCGCGAGCACCCCGTGCCCATGGACGCGCTGCTCCTCGCGCGCATCCACGCGGCGGCGGGAGACGAGGCAGCCGCCGCCCGCCAGCTCGCCTGGATCTCCGAGCGCTGTCCGCCAGAGTCCCTGCCGCCCACCGCCATCATGCGGCGCCTCGTGGAGCTCCAGGTCCATCAGCAGGCCACCGGGGCCTTCCGCGCGCCGGACTGGGACGCGCTCCACACGGAGGCGGACGCCTTGGCCTCTCCGGACGAGAAGGCGGAGATCCTCCTGCAGGCCGCGAGCGTCGCGCGGCGCACGGACGCGCTGGAGCAGGCTCGCGCCTGGCTCGAACGGGCCGCTCCCGCCGTCGCGGAGGCCCCGCTGTGGGCCGCGCGCTACCAGGCACTGCGTGACACGCTTGTCATGGAAGCGCTGTAGCGCGAAACGCTACACGGGGCCGTTCGCAGTAACCTTTCGCGCTACCCTCGGGCTCAGCGAACCGTCCTCCGTAACCTTTCGCGCTACAGCGAGACAACGAGGGCATGGCTGGGGTTTCCTTCCCATCCGACTTCCGAAGACCTGTCCAAGGAGTGTTCGCGCGATGGCCTCCCCAATCCTTCGAATCCCCTGGTGTTTCCTGCTGCTGGCATTGACTGGCTGCGAGCCCGCGCTCACGGAAGGCGCGGGCGCTGGCGGCAGCGACCCGGTGCTCGGCACGAGCGAGGCGGAGATCCGCATCTCCAACTCGCTCACCACCCAGGAGCTGGTGACCAACGCCATCGCCGCGAACCACACCGCCAACGAGCTCCTGGCGACGAACTCGCTGGAGTCGCTCTTCGACCCCGCCGTGATGAGCCCCAGCGAAGAGACCGCTTTCATCGCCAACCAGCTGCGCGATCCCTACGCGCAGCGCTTCATGGAGTACCTGGTGGGCTGCGCGCTGGGCCCGGAGCAGACCCTGCACTGGCTCAACCCCTCGAAGAGCGTGGACACGCAGCTCAGCGTGTGGAAGGGCTCCGCGGGCTTGTGCCCGCGGTGGCTCGACCAGCCGCCCGCGGGGGGCCCCGGGTGCCTCAATCGCGTGACCGCTTGCCTCCTGGCGCGCAACAACGGCCTGGGCTACCGCGTGGAGCTGTCGATGCGCGGGGAGATCTACGATCCGGAGCTCGGCATCGAGGAGCCGTTCACGCTGGACACCTGGACGACCCCGCTCGACCACGTCCCGACTTCGCGCACGTCGCTGCCCAGCGCGGAGCCCTGCGACACCGCGACGGTGGGCGCGGGGCGCGACTGTGGCTGGACGATGCATTCGGTGGGGTGGTGCCCCGCGGGCCAGACGATCTCCGTGGGCGCGGGCGGGCCCGCCAGCTGTCCGGCCGGCACCCCGATGGGCTCCAGCGTGGGCGCGCGGATGGTGATGCGCGTGTGCCGGGGCATCGCGGGATGTGACAGCACGGACGGGCGGCTGATCGCGTCGAGCCAGGGCTGCTCGGCGAACTCCAGCTGGCCTTTTCCGTCCGCGGCGACGGACCCGTCCGTGCGCTTCAGCTGCCCGGCGCAGGGCGGGTACTTCTCGGTGATGACGGCGCCCTGGAACAGCACGATGGTGGGCCAGGCGAACGTGGCCGTCACGAGCGGGGTGCCGGCGCCGCTGCCCGAGCGCTCGGTGTACCGGATCCGCGAGGGGGCCTTCTACGGCAACCTCTTCGGGCGTGGGGCGCTGCGCAAGGACGTCAACGTGACGGTGACGCAGGTGACCAAGGCGGGGCGCTACGTCATCAATCGGCCGAAGAGCCCGCAAGCGGAGCCCCTCTTCAACAACCTCTACTCCTGCTACGACCCGGGCTGGGTGCACGGCATGGCGTACGCGACCTACCGCGTGTGCGCGCTGCCGGGCACGCACGAGGACTGCGCGGCCACGGTGACGGGGCCGTGCTGGACCGTGGACCCGATGGAGTCGCACCAGTGCGAGTCACAGGACGGTCCGCTGATGGAGGGCGACGGCGACTTCGAGGAGTGCCGGGACCCCGCCAACGACGCCTGGATGGAGCCCGTCACCGTCTACCTCAACGGCGCGTGCGACCTGGTGGATGACCAGCACCTGGACCTGTGCAAGCGCTGGATGGGGGTCGAGGCGCCCTCGCTGGCCGGGGCGACCATGCAGGCGGGGACGCAGCGGCACTAGCCCATGGCGGAGAACGGCGAGGAGTCCCTCTACGGCGAGGAGCTGCGGCCCGGCGCGCTGGTGGGCGAGTGGGTCGTGGACCGCGTCCAGGTCCAGGGGCCCGTGTCCGCGCTCTACCGCGCGCGGCATGCCCGGTCCGGCATGCTCGCGGCGCTGAAGGTGATGCACTCGCAGGTGGCCGCGTCGGTGGTGGCGCTGCGGCGCTTCCGGCGGGAGGCGGCCACGCTCCAGCGGCTGCGCCACCCGCACATCGTCACGGTGCTGGGGTACGGCGAGCTGGCGGATGGCCGTCCCTTCATCGCGATGGAGTGGTTGGAGGGACAGGACCTGGCGGCCGAGCTGGCTTCGCGGGGGCCGCTGTCCCCGCGCGAGGTGCTGGCCGTGATGGAGCAGGTGGGCGCCGCGCTGCGGGTGGCGCACGCGTCGGGCGTGGTGCACCGCGACCTGAAGGCGCAGAACGTGGTGAGGCTGGCCCCGGGGCGCGGCGGGCCCGCGGTGAAGCTGGTGGACTTCGGGGTGGCCAAAGGGCTGGTGCCGGGCGCCCCGGGCAGCACGTCGCTCACGCACACCGGCGTGGTGCTGGGGACGCCCCTGTCCATGGCGCCGGAGCAGATCCGCGGGCTGGTGCCCGACGCGCGCACGGACCTGTACGCGATGGGCGTGCTGCTGTTCCAGCTGCTCACCGGCGTGCCGCCCTTCCAGGGCACCACGCGCCACGACGTGGAGCAGCAGCACCTGCACGCGCCGCCGCCGCGCCCGGGCGAGCACGCGCCGGTGTCCGCCGCGCTGGACGCGGTGGTGCTGCGCTGCCTGCGCAAGGAGCGCGAGGAGCGCTACCCGGACGTGGACGCGCTCCTGGAGCACCTGCGGAGCGCGGTGTTGGGCGGCGTGGCGCCCCTGGAGGTGCCGCGCGCGGTGGGGCTTTACGTGGAGGCGCGCCTCGGGGGCGAACCCGGCCCCGAACAGATGGAGGCGTTGGACGCGGGCCTGGAGCGCGCGAGCGCCCTGGCGCTGGAGGCCGGGATGGAGGTGCGGGTGACGGGCGGCGCGTGCGTCTTCGCCGTGGCCAGCCTCCCGGACGACGTGCGGCTCGAGCGCGAGCTGCGGGCGCGCGTGCTGGACGTGGGGTTGGCGCTGACGGCCGGGGACACCTCCGCCGTGCGCCTGCGCGTGACGGTGCACGTGGACCGGCTGATGTCGCGCGAGGACTCCCACGGGTGGACGGACGCCGTGGCCTCCGCGTGGGACGAGGCGGGTGGGGAGGGGGGCCTGCAACACCTGCCCGGCTGGGTGCGGGAGGACGGGGACGCCGCGCTCGTCGTCACCGGCCCGGCGCTGCGGGACCTGGAGGCGGACTTCGTCGCCAGCCCCCTTTCGGGGGCGTCCGAACGCTGGCGGCTGTCTGCGCGGCGCTGAAGGCGCGTCCGCTCACGGCTTGATGCCGTGCCTGCGCAGCAGCCGGTAGAAGTGCACGCGGTCCATGCCCGCGGTCACGGCGGCCTGGGCCACCTTGCCCTGGTGCTTCTCCAGCAGCGCCCGCAGGTAGCGGCGCTCGAAGTCGTCCACCACGCGGCGGCGCTGCTCCGCGTACGGCCGCGACAGGTCCAGCTCCAGCGGGCTGCCCTCCGGCCGCGAGTCCTCCTCCGCCAGCGGCAGCGCGTCCTCGAACACCAGGCAGCGCTCCAGGTGGTTGCGCAGCTCGCGCACGTTGCCCGGCCACGCCGCGTGCTGCAGCCGCGACAGGAACTCCGGCGTGCGCAGCGCGCCCGTGCGCTCCGGATCCGCGCCCAGCGACGACAGGATGCCCGCCACCAGCATGGGCAGGTCCTCCGGCCGCTGGCGCAAGGACGGCATGGCGATGCGCAGCACCGCGAGCCGGAAGAACAGGTCCGAGCGGAAGCGCCCCGCGTTCACCTCCGCGCGCAGGTCGCGGTGCGTGGCCGCGATGAGCCGCACGTCCACCGGCTGGTACGTGTTGCTGCCCACCCGGCGGATCTCCCGGTTCTCCAGCACGCGCAGCAGCTTCGGCTGGAGCTCCGGGGGCAGCTCGCCAATCTCATCCAGGAAGACGGTGCCGCCGTCGGCCTCCTCGAAGACGCCCGCCCGCCGGTTCACCGCGCCGGTGAACGAGCCCTTCTCATGGCCGAACAGCTCGCTCTCCAGGATGTGGGCGGGGATGGCGCCGCAGTCCACCACCAGGAACGCCGCGTCCTTGCGCCGGCTGGCCTGGTGGATGGCGAGCGCCGCCTGGCTCTTGCCCGTGCCCGTCTCCCCCTCCAGCAGCACCGTGACGTCGCGCGCGGCCGCCCGCTCCATCATCGCGAAGCAGCCGCGCATGGCCACCGACGTGCCCACCAGCGTGCCGAACCGCGCCAGCTCCGACAGCGGCAGCCGGTTGTTCTCCGCGCTGACGTCGAAGCGGAGCACCACCCGGCCCAGCCGCAGGAGGCTGCCGCTGCGCAGGATGCCCTCCACCACCTGCACGCCGTCCACGATGACGCCGTTGAGGCTGTCCAGGTCCTTCACCTGCGGGCCCTTGGGCCCGATGCGCACCTCGCAGTGGAAGCGCGACACGGTGGAGTCCTCCACCGTGAAGTCGTTGAGCGGGTGCGAGCCCACCGAACAGGTGTCCGCCGTGGACTCCCACATCGCGCCCACGCCAGGGCCCTCCACCACGGACAGGCGGAAGCGGCGCACCACGGGCAGGTCCCCCGGGCGGCGGGCCTGCTCGTAGGGCAGCGTCACATGGAGCGCGGCGTCCTCCTCCACTTCGTCCGGGCGGGCGCTCTTGTCCTTCGCCTCCCCCAGGGCCCCGTCGACGCGGGTTCGATCCGACACAGACATGCCTTTCAAACTATCACGTCCAGGCCACCCGCGGCGGCACTGCGGAGTGTCCGGCAGGACACAGGCGTGTCCGCGCGCCAGGCCGTCAGCTGAGCGTCACGTCCAGGAACATCATCAGCACGAAGCCCACCATCAATCCGGCGGTCGCCTCCTTCGCGTACTCCTGCCGGTGGCTCTCCGGGATCATCTCGTCGCTGACGACGTACAGCATGGACCCGCCCGCGAACGCGAGCGCCCACGGGAGGATGCCCGACGCGAACGACGTGGCGAAGAAGCCCACCAGCGCGGCCACGCCCTCCACCAATCCCGTGTACAGCGCCACCAGCACCGCCTGCTTGCGGCTATACGCAACACCCAGCAAAGCCAGCGCGACCACGAAGCCTTCTGGAATGTCCTGGAGTCCAATGCCCACCAGGATTGGCACGGCGATGTCCATGGAGCGGCTGCCCACCCCGGTGCCCACCGCGAGCCCCTCCGGGAAGTTGTGCAGCGCGATGGCCAGCACGAACAGCCAGATGCGCTTCAGGTTCGCCGCCTCCGCGTTGCCCTCCTGGCCCTTGATGAAGTGCTCATGGGGGATGAAGCGGTTGCACAGGTGCAGGAACAGGCCGCCCACCAGCATGCTGCCGCCCACGATCAGCGCGGGCACGAAGCGCGATGACGCGCGCGCCTCCGCCAGCCGGATGGCGGGCACCACCAGCGAGAAGGCCGTGGCCGCGAGCATCACGCCCGCGCTGAAGCCCATCAGCACGTCCTTGGCGCGCGGGGAGATGCTGCGCGCGGCCAGGGCGGGCAGCGCGCCCAGGCTGGTGGACAGGACGGTGACGGCGCTGCCAACGAGCGCCAGGGCGAGGGTGGACGAGCCGAAACCACTGTCGGACATGGCCCTCCCAACCTGTCGCGCCGCCCCGCGCGCGGCCACCTTTTCGCGGGCGGCCCTCGTACGGGGTGCGCACCAGGGAACAGAGCCGCCCGGCCGCGGGCGGTGGGCGGTCAGGGGCGCAGGCGCTGCTTCTCCCGCAGGAGGAGGTGCCACTCCTGGAGGTTCAGCTTGAGCGCGGAGAGCCACGCATTGATTTCAGGGTCCATGCGGGGATCCACGCCGCGCAGGGACTCCAGCAGCGGCCGTGCGCTGGACTGCCCCAGGCGCGCGATCCCCTCCAGCGCGGACTTGCGCACCGCGAGGTCGTTGTCGCTCCGGTACTGCGCGAGGAGCGAGCGGCGCGCGCCCGCGGCTTCGGTGCCGGGCACGCCGCCCAGCGCCTTCGCCGCCGCCGCGCGCAGGCCCGGGTCCTCCGAGCGCAGCTGCTGCGTGAGCTTGCGCACCGTCGTCGGGTTCGCGGCCTCCATGGAGACTTCGCCCAACAGGCGCGTGGCCACCGCCGGATCCTCCGAGGCCGCGGCGATCCGGACCGCCGCGTCCGCCAGGTCCGGGTTGTGGCCGAAGTAGATGCCGGCGCTCTCCGTCACCAGGTTCTCCGCCACCGCCTGCCGCACCTCCGGCGCGCTGTCCCGCACGAGCTGTTCGTAGGTGACGACGTCGCCGTTCTTCGCCATGAACTCCACCGACGGCGAGCCCTTGAGCGCGCGCACCGCCGCCGCGCGCAGGCTGGGGTCCGCGTCCTGGCTCGCGCGGGAGAGCAGCGGCTGGAGCAGCTCCGGCCGCTGCGCGTTGCTCGCCTTGGTGGCCAGCGCCGCGCCCACCGCCTCCAGCACGGCGGGGTCGCGCTCCTGGCTCACCGCCCGGCCCAGCGCCTCGGGCGGCAGCGCGATGGCGGCCTCCTTCAGCCGCAGCCGGGCGTAGCGCTGGTACGCGGGCGAGCCCGTCTTCATCGCCCCGCGCACCTCGTCCAGCATGCCCTCCACCGTGCAGGCCGCCGGCGTGGGGACGGCGGCGGGGGCGCCCTGGGCCAGGGTGGGCCCCGACAGCAATGACAGCCCGAGCGCGCAGGCCTTCAGCATTCGCGAACCCATCAGTGCGGCGCTCCTTCCTCGACCACGCAGTCGTGGTGTTCCTTCTTGCCCAGCCAGATGCGCGCGAAGTCCGTCGCGCCGGTGGCGTACAGCGCCTTGAAGTCCAGGGCGTCCTGCCGCAGGCGCGGGTCCTTGCGCGCGAACTCCTCCACCAGGGGCAGGGCGTCCGCGCCGGCCGCGCGCACGGCGAAGCGCAGGAAGGCCCACCGCACGCACAGGTCGCGCTCCCCGTCGAAGGCGGCGCTGTACGCGGCCAGGGCCTTCTGGGGATCCTCCGTGACGGCGAGCCGGAAGGCGGCCATCTCGCGAACGTCGCGCTCCTGGTCGGTGCGCATCACCTTCGCCAGCACGTCGATGGAGTCCGAGTCGAGCAGCGGGTCGGAGTACGACGGCATCTCCAGCGCGAGCAGCCGCACGGCCATGTCCTCCGACGTGGTGCCGATGTCCAGGAGGTCCTTCCAGTACGGCGCATAGGTGCCGGTGCGCTCGTAGTCCTCCTTCATCACCCGGCCCAGCGTGCGCGTGGCCACCCACGCGGCGGAGTCCGCGGAGTCGTCCAGCGCGATGGCCCGCAGCCGCGACCGGGTCTCCGGCGTGAAGCGGTGCTGCGTCTCCAGCGCGTCCAGCGCGGCGGCGCGGTCCGGCGCGGCCAGCGACCGGTCCTCCGACACGGACACCAGCTTCTCGACGACGCGCGGGTGGCGCACGGCGGGCGCGGCCTTGAGCGCCTCCAGGTAGATGGCCGGCTCGGGGGGGGCGGCCTTCACGGCCCACGCCACCAACTGGAGCGCCCGGTCGGGGTCGTCGCCCACCAGCTCCGTCAGGCGCTCCTGGAGATAGGCCACCAGCGCGGTGTCGCGCGCCTGGATGGCGGCGGCCACGGCGGCGTGCAGCGACTCCAGCGTCGCGGACGCGTCCAGCGCGGCCAGGCCGTCCCAGCACCCGGGCATGGGAATCACCTCGCGCGGGGCCGCTCGCGCGGCGGGCGCGGCGGTTCCGGAGGCGGTGGCCGTGGCGACGGCGGGCGTCGCGGCCGGGAGGTTCGCGGAGGGCGGACCGGCGTCGGTGCCACCCGCCGCGCCCCGCCACCACACGACGCCCAGGGCGACGAGGAGGACGAGGCTGGCGAGCGCGACCTTGAAGAGGGGACGGGAAGTCATGTCGGAGACAGGCTCACGCGGGAGGAATGGGCGGCGCACGCGCGCCGGGGACGTGACGCCGGACGGGGGCCGCGCGGGCCCCCATCCGGAAGGCCACGCAGGGGCTACAGCGTGGGAACACCCAGGTGGTTGTTGCAGTACGCGTTGGTGCCGCACGTGGTGCCGACGCTGGTGTACCAGGCCGACTTGCGCGTGCCGTACTGGCGGTTGTCCGAGTGCGAGTGCGGCCCGGTGGCGCTGCCCGTGCCACCCACCAGCCCCAGCGCGCAGCGGTCGCACGTCTTCGTGCCGGAGCTGACGTTCGCGTAGAAGTGCAGCTGGCGGAAGTCCCAGCCGTTCGCGCCGGACACCACGTAGTAGTTGCCCGCGCCGCCGTTGCAGGTGGAGCCGTTGCAGGCCGCCGCGCAGCCGCCGTAGTAGTAGTAGTAGTAGTTGCCCACCAGCATGCCCCGGTGGTTCCACTCACCGCAGGAGCTGTTGCCGACGTCCAGCGCCGTGTGGCTGCTGCCGGTGCAGTTGTAATACGTGGTCGAGTTCACGTAGGCCGCCGTGTCGCAGATGGGGCCATTCGCGGTGGCCGCCGTTACCGGACTGGCCCACGCCGTGGCGGCCAACGCCACCCCGGCGGACAGCAACGTCTTCAGCTTCATGGGGTCCTGCCTCCCGTCATGCGCCCTCCGTATTCCCTCGAATGGGGAAAGGGCGCTGAAGCGGTAATACATGAAGTCCGTGGGTGAGTCCCAAGAATCGAGGATTGAGAAACACAACGATTCCAAGGGTTTCCGTGCCGCGCCGTGTCGTTTCCGGGCCGGGATGCAACCGGACTCAAACGTTCACGAGAATCTGGAATGTCGGCGTTCGTGCGATGCTGGTGCCTCGCCGCCGGACCTCACGCTGGGTGTTTCGCGTCATCTGGGAGAAGCGACATGACCTCGATAGGCAGGCCCGGTTCGCGCCCCACGTCCGCCGGCGCCCCGCTTCCGGTGAAGCCGACCTCCGGCGCGAAGGAGGAGTGAGCCCTGGCCTCGCCAGACACGCATGACGACGGGCAGGGGCCTGTCGTCGTCACCGAGGACGCGGACGGGCGCCGCTCGCTGCGCTTCGGAGATGGCGGCGCGCGCCAGAGCGTGGTGTGGCCCGGCGAGCCGCTGCGCCTGGAGCTGCCCTACACCCGCATGGCGATGGTGGCGCTGGCGTTCGTGCCCCGGCCGGAGAACGTCCTCGCGGTGGGGCTGGGCGGCGGCGCCATTCCCATGTTCCTGCGCGCGGTGCTGCCCGACACGCACATCGACGTGGTGGAGGTGGACGCCGGGGTGGTGGAGGCCGCGAAGCAGCACTGCGGCTTCCGGGAGGACGCGCTGCTCGAAGCGCACGTGGCGGACGCGCGGACCTTCATCGAAGCGGAGGGGGCGCCCTACGACATCATCTTCCTGGACGCGTACGGGGCGGACCAGATTCCCGGGCACCTGGCCACGCGCGAGTTCCTGGGCGCCGTGCGCGCGCGGCTGACGCGGGGCGGGGCGGTGGTGGGCAACGTGTGGGAGTCCGCGGCGAACCCGCATTACGACGCGATGGTGCGGACCTATCAGGTGAGCTTCCAGGGCCTGTCCCTCTTCGAGGTCCCCACCAGCACCAACCGCATCCTGGTGGGGTTGGAAGGCCCCTCGCGGCTGACGCGCGAGACGCTGGTGGAGCGGGCCCGACGCGTGGAGCGCGAGCGCAAGCTGCCGTTCCGGCTGAGCACCTTGGTGGCCCAGCGCTACCGGCCCCTGACCCGGCGGGTGGGGCGGGGCCGGGTACTGACGGACGCGGGGCTGGGGCCCGATGGCCTCATTCCGGACGAGTAGGCGGCGCTCTGCTGGCCAGTGAGCACGGCCGCTTCGGGTCGCGGCTGAATCGGTGGCTGGCGCTGCTAGTCTTCAAGGCTCGGTACGTCAGCACCCTTGCGGAGACGCGATGAACGGCGCGAACGACGGACGATCTGGCCAGCCTCCTGTTTCCTCCGAAGGCGACTCGCCGCTGCACAACGGCGAGTCCGATGGCGAGGGGACGCGAGGCGCTTCCCGGCCGCCGCCCATCTACGTCCTGGAGGGCAACACGCTGAAGACGCGGCTGACGCGCGACGTGGGGTTGCACTATCCCTTCGTGGGCGCGGGCATGGCCTTCGTGTCGCTGCCACCGCTGGTCATCGCGGTGTCGGAGGCGGGCGGCCTGGGCATGCTGGGCACGGCGCCGGAGCCGCCGGGGGTGCTGGAGGCGCGGCTGAAGGCCATCCGGGCCGGCACGCAGCGCCCCTTCGGCGTGGACTTCATCGTGGACCGGGAGGAGCCGCATGGCTTCACGGCGCGCGACCACGTCGACACGTGCATTGGCGCGAAGGTGCCGGTGGTGGTGTTCCACTGGACGCTGCCGCCCCGGGAGTGGATCCGCGACCTCCAGGCGGCGGGAACCAGGGTGTGGATGCAGTCAGGGACGGTGGAGCTGGCGCGGGAGGCGTTGGAGATGGGCGTGCAGGGGCTCATCGCGCAGGGGCGGCAGGCGGGAGGTCGCAACCTGGGCAGTACGCCGACGCTGACGCTCGTGCGCCAGCTCCGGGCCCTGTCGGACGCGGTCCCGGTGCTGGCGGCGGGAGGCATCGCGGATGGGTTCAGCGCGGCGCGGGCGCTGTACCACGGCGCGGATGGCGTCTGGGTGGGCACGCGGCTCATCGCCTCCGTGGAAGGGTACGCGCACCCGCTCTACAAGCAGCGGCTGGTGGAGGGAGACGCGGGCGACACGGCGACGACGACGCTCTTCGGTCCCGAGTGGCCCGGCAAGCGCATGCGCGTGATCCGCAACCGCGTGGTGCGCGAGTGGGCCGGGCGCGAGTCGAGCGCTCCGCCGGCCTCCGATACGGAGACCATCGGGACGACGCTGCTGTTCCCGGGCGTGCTGGACGTGCCGTACGTGATGCCCAGGTTCAGCTCCTTCCTCCCCACGCCCGACACGCAGGGCGACCTGGAGGAGATGAGCCTTCCGGCGGGAGGCGCGAGCATGTCGCGCATCGACACCGTGCAGCCCGCCGGGCAGATCGTCGTGGAGATGATGGAGCGCGCGCGCCGGCTCCTGGAGTCCCCTGAAGGCCTGGACGAAGAGGACGAGGACGACCGGGGCTAAGCCCGCTCCCGGCGCTCAGCGGGAGGGGGACGTGGGGCGGGCCGCCATGCGCTCGGCCCGACGCCGCTCCCACAAGTCCAGCGCTTCATCGAGGTACCCGCGCTCCGCCGCGGACGTGGCGGTCCGGACGGAGTCCTGGATCCGGCTCAAGTCGTCTCGGAGGTCCTTGTCCAGCACGGGGACCCCGTTCTGGGATGGGAGCCTCGCGCGGATGTCCTCCAATCGCTGCTCGAGCGACGACTTCACGGACGAGGACGCGGCCGTCAGGGATTGAGGGGCCTTGGGCGCGCGCCCGGTCTTCACGCCAGTCCGGCGCGACGGCGCCTTGAGGTTTCGCTCCTGCTTGAGCGGGCCCTCCAGCGGAGTCGCTGGCGGAGCACCCGCCTCGGGAGGAGGCGTGGCGGTGGCTTGCCGCGTGGTGGCCTGGACCGCGCCTGGGCTGGCGGTGCTCTTCGCAGGAGGCGCCGGGGCCGTCACGGGCGCGGGAGGCATGGGCAGACGCTGCTTCAGGTCGCGCGTCGGGGCCTCGGTCCGTGTCAGCAGCCACAGCCCCGCCCCCAGCAAGGCCACCCCCACGGCCGCCGCGAGCGGCACCCTCCGCCGGCGATCCGCCAGCATCGCCGCGAGCCCCGGAGGCCGGGGCGTGGTCGGTGACGTGGGCTCCTCTCGCGCGGGCTTCACCGGCACGGCGTGCAGCGCCGTGCCGGGTGGCAGCTTTCGGGACAGCGCGAGGATCCGCTGGCGCACCTGCTCCGCGGACGCGGGCCGCTGCTCGGGGTCCTTCTCCAGCAGTTGGAGCACCAGCGCGTCGAGCGCGGGCGGGATGCCGTCCACCCGCGAGGACGGCGGGGGTGGGATCTGTTCGACGTGCGCGAACATCACCTGCACGTTCTCGCCCTGGAAGGGCCGCGTGCCGGTGAGCATCTGGAACGCCATGATGCCGAGCGCGTACAGGTCCGTGGCGGGCTTCACCGCGCCGCCCCGGACCTGCTCCGGCGCCATGAAGTCCGGCGTGCCCAGCACCGAGCCATCCGCGAGCGTCAAGCCCTCGCGCGACCGCATCACCTTGGCGATGCCGAAGTCGACCAGCTTGATCACCGGCGCCGCGTCCGGCCGCTCCACCACGAACACGTTCGCCGGCTTCAGGTCCCGGTGCACCACGCCGGCCCGGTGCGCCGCCCCCAGCGCGGAGAGGATCTGCTCCAATATCCAGAGCGCCGTCCCCACGTCCAGCCGTCCCCGGGCGCGCAGCACGTCCGCCAGGGACTGCCCCTGGAGCAGCTCCATCACCACGTACGGCCGCCCATCCGGGAGCGTGCCGAAGTTGAAGATGTCCAGGATGCCCGGGTGCCGGATGGCGTTCGCCGACCGCGCCTCCATCAACAGCCGCTGCTCCAGCTCCCGCGACACCAGCTCCGCCCGCAGCACCTTGATGGCGGCCTGCTTGCCAATCAGCGGATGCACCGCCCGGTAGACGACCCCCATCCCCCCCGCGCCAATGCGCTCCTGGATGACGAACTCGCCCAGTTGCGCCGACACCAGCGGATCCACCGGCGGTGTCCTGGGGGCCGGCGCCACCGGCAGCTCCCGCTGGGTCAGCGCCCGATGTGCCCCCGAATCTGCAAGTCGTCGAGTCTTCATTGAAAAGCTCGTTTTGCAGTGATGGTAACGGGGGGACGGAAGTCCGTCGCATGCCCTGGGGTCCCACCCGGTGTCCGGTCTCCCGCGAACCGCCTCCGTGGGGCGGGCGCGTCCATGTATCCGTGCTGGTCAGGAAATCCGTTTCTCTAGAGGGAGAAAGGGTGCTCCACCCGGGAGGTGGGCCTCAAGGAAACGACAGGGGCCCGTTGTAGAGTCGGGTCCGTCCTTTCCTGGACGTTCCCGGGTCGTGCGCCTGATCCCTGCTCCCCAGGGATCGCACCCGGAGGGGGAACATGGCACCGGCATACGACACCCTGGTCATTGGCACGGGGTTTGGTGGCGCGGTGGCGGCCTGTCGCCTCGCGCAGGCCGGCCTGGGCGTGCGCGTGCTTGAACGCGGCCTGCGCTATCCCAAGGGCAGCTTCCCGCGCGACTTCGAGGATCCCCGCAACGGCTGGCTGTGGCAGCACCGCCAGGGGCTCTTCGACATCAAGCTGCTCAAGGGGATGAGCATCGTGCAGGCCGCGGGGTACGGCGGCGGCTCGCTCATCTACGCCAACGTGCACCTGCGGCCTCCGCCGGAGGTGTTCGCGTCGGGGTGGCCGGAGGGCTACGGCCGGGAGGCGCTGGACCCCTACTACGACCTGGTGGCGCACATGCTGGACGTGCAGCCCATCACCGCCTCCGCGCGCGGCCTGCCGACGAAGACGCAGCGGATGCGGGAGGTGGCGAAGAAGCTGGGCCGCGAGGCGCAGTTCTTCCATCCGAACCTGGCCGTGCGCTTCGCCCCCGCGGGCGAGCCCCTGCCGAACAAGTTCGGTGTCCTCCAGGAGGGGTGCAACTACTGTGGCGAGTGCGACATCGGCTGCAACCGCCGCGCGAAGAACACGCTGGACCTGAACTACCTGGCCCGCGCCGAACAGCTGGGCGCGGAGGTGACGACGCAGGCGGAGGTGACGCGCATCGAGCCGCTGTCGCCGGGCTACCGCGTCACCTACACCGACCACGCGAACGCGGGCAGGCAGTGCACGGTGGACGCCCGCCGCGTCTTCCTGTGCGCGGGCGCGGTGAACACCACGGAGCTGCTGCTGCGCGCCCGGGACGTCCACGGCACGCTGCCGGACCTGAGCGCGCGGCTGGGGGCGCGCTATTCCGCCAACGGGGACTTCCTCGCCTTCGCCTTCGACACGAAGGAGCCATGGGACCCCGCGGTGGGCCCCACCATCACCACCGGCATGGTGGTGGATGAGGGGCAGGGGAAGGACAAGACCTGGTTCCTCTTCCAGGAGGGCGGACACCCGGCGCAGGCGGCGGGGCTGATGCTCGCCATGGATCCCGACCGCGCGCTGACGCTGCCGGCGGACCTGCTCCAGCGGGAGCTGGTGAAGGTGCTGCGCACGCGCTCGAAGGAGATGGCCTCCATCGAGAACGAGCGCGGCCGCTTCCAGGCGGTGTTCCTGGCCATGGGCCGGGACAAGTCCAACGGCCGGCTGTCGCTGTCGCCCCTCACGCGCGAGCTCCAGGTGCAGTGGGACGTGCCCGCGAACCTGCCGCTGTACCGCACGCAGGAACAGCTCTGCGAGGACGTGGCCCGGGCGCTGGGCACGCGCGCCGCGTACAACCCGCTGTGGGAGCGGCTGCACCTGCCGGTGTCGGTGCACAACCTGGGCGGCTGCGCGATGGCGGAGGAGCCGGCGTACGGCGTCCTCACGCCCGACGGAGAGGTGCACGGCTACCCCGGCCTGTACGTGTTCGACGGCGCGGCGCTGCCGGTGGGCATCGGCGTCAACCCGTCCGCCAGCATCGCCGCGGTGGCCGAGCGCAACGTGGAGCGGCTCATCCGCGAGCTGAAGGAGGCGCCGGGCTGGGTGGCGCCGGAGCGCGCGCCCGGGACGTCCTCCCCGCCACGCGGCGCCCCTCCGCGCGTGAGCCTGCGGATGATGCCGGAGGTGGAGCCGCCTTCCTCCCCCGTGATGCCGGGGACGGATCCGCTGGGCGACGTGGTGGTGCCGCCGGGCGGCACGGTGGCCTCGCCCACGCCGGTGGTGGGGCTGCGCTTCACGGAGCGGATGAAGGGCTACCTCCAGCCGGGCCATCAGCCCGCGGACGACTTCAACGGGGCGGCGCGGGCGGGCCAGCGCGGGGGCCAGGTGGCGGAGTTCGTCGTCACCATCACGCTGCCCAACCTGGACCGCTTCCTCGCGCAGGAGTCCCACGGCGGCATCGTGCAGGGCACGCTGCACGTGCGCGGGCTCACGCCCCCCGGGGGCGCGTCGGTAGAGAACGGCGTCTTCAACCTCTTCGTGGGCACGGAGCGCTTCTACGAGCGGCGGATGCTGTACCTGCTGCCCTTCACCGGCGCGGACGGCCAGCCGTACCTGCTGGATGGCTACAAGGAGGTCCACGACGACGCGGGCTTCGACGTGTGGAGCGACACGTCCACGCTCTACGCGGTGGTGCGCAAGGGGCACGAGCGCTCCGGGCCCGTCGTCTCCACCGGCATCATCCGCCTGCACCTGCCGGACTTCCTCCAGCAGCTCACCACGTTCTCGGTGCTGGGCACGTCCTCGCCGCTCAAGCAGGCGGACGCGCTGCGGCGCTTTGGCGGCATGTTCATGGGCACGCTCTGGGACGTCTTCGCCCGCGCGAAGTTCGACTGAGGGGAGGGCGGCACATCGTGGCGATCGCGAAGCGGTACGACGTGGTGGTGGTGGGGTCCGGCTTCGGGGGCTCCATCGCCGCGCTCCGGCTGTCGCAGGCGGGCCGCACCGTGGCAGTGCTGGAGCGGGGCCGCCGGTACGCTCCAGGCCAGTTCCCCCGCGACGTCACCCGCGCGGACGAGCTGCTCTGGCACCACCCGTCGCGGCCGGAGGCGCGGGGGCTCTACGATGTGCGCTTCCTGTCCGGCATCGGCACGGTGACGGCGAGCGGCGTGGGCGGCGGGTCCCTCATCTACGCCAACGTGCACGTGCGGCCGGACCCCATCGTCTTCGACCACCCGCGCTGGCCCCGGGGCTTCAGCCGCGAGGCGCTGGACCCGTACTACGACAAGGTGGCGCGCGAGCTGGACGTGAAGCCCTTCCCCGCGTCCCTCCCGCTGCGCAAGCGAGACCTGTTCCAGCAGGCCGCCGGACGCATGGGCCGCCAGACGTTCGACCCACCGGAGGCGGTGTCCTGGACGGAGCCCTCCGCGCCCGGCCGCAAGGCGTGTCAGCTCTGCGCGGAGTGCGAGTTCGGCTGCCAGCACGGCGCCAAGAACACCCTGGACCTCACCTACCTGGCGCGCGCGGAGAAGCTGGGCGCCACGGTGTGGCCGGGCCTGTCGGTGTCCCACGTGCAGCGCGTCGCGGACGGCTACCGGGTGCACTACCGGGACCTCGCCACCGGGGAGAAGGCGTCCGTGGAGGGGCGGCGCGTGGTGCTGTCCGCCGGGGCGCTGGGCACGGTGGAGATCCTGCTGCGCAGCCGAGACCGGGCCCGCACGCTGCCCCTGGTGAGCGCCCGCCTGGGGCACGGGTACTCCGGCAACGGTGATTTCCTGGGCTCGCTGCACGGCAGCCGCGACGAAATCCTGCCGTGGGTGGGACCGGACGTGGCCACCGTGATGCGCTTCTTCGACGCCGCGCCCCGCTTCACGCTGGTGACGGCCACCTTCAACAAGCCCGCCACGGCGGTGCTCGCGGGGCTGGGGCAGGCCCAGCTGGGCCCGCTGGGCGGCGTGGCCGGGCCGCTGTGGACGAAGCTGTGGCCGCTGATGCATGGCGCCTTCAGCAAGGGGCTCTTCAGCAAGCCCCTGGGCCACGGGGTGGACCCCGCGCGCACGAGCAACCTGTTCGCCATTGGCCAGGACAACGCCAACGGGCGCATGGGGCTCAAGGGCGAGCACCTGGACATCGAGTGGGACTACGCCCGCGAGAACGCGGAGCTGGTGGCGCGGATGACGGGCGCGATGCGGGAGCTGGCGTCCCAGTACGGGGGCACCTTCGCGCCGCTCGCCACCTGGGAGCTGTTCCGCCGGCCCTTCACGGTGCACTCGCTGGGTGGCGCGCACCTGGCGGAGTCACCGGCCCAGGGCGTGGTGTCCAAGGAGGGCGAAGTGTTCAACTACCCGGGACTGTACGTGGCGGATGGCTCCGTCATCCCCACGTCCATCGGTTTCCATCCGGTGATGACCCTCAGCGCGGTGGCCGAGCGCATCGTGGAGGCGGTGGCCCATGGCTTTTGACTACCGGAGCGGCGCGGCGGTGTCGCGGACGCTCTCCCAGGACCTCACGCGCGGCGGCCTGCCGGTGGCGGAGCGGTACGACTTCCTCGCGGGCGATGGCGTCCCCCTGCGGCTCACCCGCTTCGTGGGGGGAACCAAGGGGCCGGTGCTGCTGGTGCACGGCGCGGGCGTGTGGAGCGGCATGTTCATGCTGCCCACGCTCCGGGAGAACTTCGTCCAGCACCTGGTGCGCCACGGCTACGACACGTGGCTGTTGGACTGGCGGGCCAGCGTGCAGCTGCCCCTGCGCCAGTTCACGCTGGACGACGCGGCGGACCACGACATGCCCGCGGCGGTGCGGCACGTGCGCGAAATCACCGGCGCGGAGTCGGTGCAGGCGGTGGTGCACTGCGCGGGGTCGGTGGCGTTCTTCATGGCGCTGGCCGCGGGGCACCTGCCGGACGTGCGCGGGGTGGTGGCGTCGCAGGTGGCGCTGCACCACGACACGCCGGCCTCCACGCGCCTCAAGGCGATGCTGCGGGTGCCGGAGCTGCTGGACGCGGGGCTGGACTCGCTCACCCCGGATGATGCGTCCCGCACGCCGCTGTTCCAGGCGGCCTTCACCAGGGTCGCGGGCCTGCTCCGCATGGAGTGCGACAGCCCGGTGTGCCACCGGCTGTCCTTCATGTACGGCCGGCTCTACCGGCACGCGCGGCTCAACGCGCAGACGCACGCGCGGCTGGAGGAGCAGTTCGGCCGCTGCAACCTGCTGACGTTCCGCCACCTGGGGCAGATGGCCCGGAGCGGGCACGCGGTGCGGTTCGACTTCGGCCGGGCGGCCAACCTGCTGCGCTACGGGCAGGCCCGCCCGCCGGACTACCTGGATCCGGAGCCCTTCAAGCGGCCCATCACGTTCGTCTCCAGCGAGCAGAACCGCACCTATCTGCCGTCGTCCACGGAGCGGACCTTCACGTGGCTGCGCGAGGCGAACGGCGCGCGCTACTACCAGCGCCGCATGCTCGCGGGCTACGGCCACCTGGACACCTTCATGGGCAGCACCGCCGCCGAGGACACCTACCCGGTGCTGCGCGAGGCGCTGGAGTTCCAGCCCCGCGCGGGGTGAGCCTTCCTCCGGGCGTGGCGCCTCGCGACTAGCGCACGACGTCCAGGAGGCCCACGCCGCGCTCCGCCCACTCGGTTCCCGGCGCGGTGCGCAGGTCATCCACGGGAAGCGACAGCGGCTCCCAGACGGTGGCGTTCTGCGGGGGCGGCTTGTTCGTGTTCTGGGTGCGCGCCCGGTAGAGCTGCCCGTCGTGCATCACCAGGGCCCCCGCCGCGTACGTCACCTCGGGCGAGCCGGGCGCCAGGGTGGCGCGGTCCGTCCACATCTCCAACCGCCTCGCGCTCGCCCCCGCGGGCAGCCCCGTGTCGACGAAGTTCAACACGGGCACGGGGCCATTCACGTTGCCGGTGGCCGTCACCGAGCCCACCGTCCCGGTGCCTCCCGTCAGGCCTGAGATGAGCTTGCGCCCGCCCTCCCATCGGTTGTCCTTGAACGTCACGGGCGAAGTGATGGCGCCCGACTTGCCAAAGACGACGCCCGGGTCCGTGGCGTCCGGGTAGACGCTGGCATAGCCAAAGTCGAGCCCTCGGAACGCGTTGCGCTCCCAGAGGAATGTCGCTCCGGCCCCGGAGCTGCCGCCCAGATAGACGCCCAGCGAGAGCGTGTCCGCGAAGGAGTTGTCCGTGAACTCGACGTTCAGCGGCAGGTCTCCGGTCTCCGCCTGCGCGAAGAAGTTGAGCAGGGTGCTCGCGCCGCCCACGAAGACGTTGTGGTGGAAGCGGATGTGGCCGCCTCGCACCTGCGCCTGGGAGTTGTTGTCCTGGTAGCGGTCGAAGGCCGCGCGCCAGTCGATGGCGCCGAAGGCGAAGACGTTGTGGTGCACCTCGGTGCCGTCGCCCAGGTTCTGGATCTGCAAGGACTCCGTCCCCGTGCGCACGAGGCGGTTGTTGTAGACCTTCAGGTTGGAGCCGAGCGGCGTGGGCGCGCCCTGCGTCGAACCGAAGTAGATGGCCTCGCTGGCCGTGTCATGGATGTAGAGGTCGTGAAGCTGAATGTCATCCAGGGGCGGCACCTTCCCGTCGCTCCCCGCGGAGCGGTTGATGCGCAGTCCCGCGAAGCCCGACCGGGTGATCTCCAGGTACTCCAGCTCGAAGGCGTGCGCGCCGCCGATGCCCAGCCCCATGTGGCTGCCGTTCAGGAAGAGGTCATCGCTCAGAATCCCGTAGCGCCCCCGGGACGTCGCGTACGCGCCGCAGCGATGGCCCGGGAAGTTCGCGTCGCCCGTTCCGGAGTCCGGGTCATACCGTCCGGTGAGGATCCAATGGGAGCCGCCGTTGATGGCCCAGATGTAGCCCTGGGTGCTCCCGGGTTCAGGCCGGATGACCACCTGCCCACCCGTGTTGGTGATGACCAGCGGCCTGCTGGCGGACCGCTCCGGCAGGTTGCCCAGGTTGAGGACCGTGTAGCGCCCCGCGCGGATATAGAGCCGGTCCAGCTTGCTCCAGTCCACCTCCGGGAAGCGCGCCTGCACATCTGGGATGTAGAGCTCGCCCGTCGCGCCAGGCGGCGGCAGCGTGAAGGTCGTACCCGGTGCGCCGAAGCGGCCGAAGGCCTCGCACTCCGAGGTGCCACCATCCGCCTGGGATTGGGGGCCACCCCCTTCGGGAGGATCCTCCGAGCAACCGGATGCGAGGCAAACGACGACGCAGAGAAGGCCAAGACTCCGGACCATGGTGGAGACTCCCGGTGGCGTGAGCCCGGCAGCCTACTCCGGCCCTGTTCCCCGCGGCGGCCATCGCGTCGGCCCAGGGGGTGCGTTCCTGGATGACGCGCGCGCGTCGCGCGGTGACGCCAGTCTTTGGCTTGCGCGTCCGTCCTGAAGCCAAGTGGGCGGAATCAGACGCTTTCGGTGGCTGCCAGGGAATGGCACTCGGGTTGCTCATGGGGGGATGACCGGCTCGGCGCTGGTGGGGGGCCACACCTGGATGGGTGCCATGCAATCGCAGACGACGCTGAAGCTCCCGGGGGCGCTCGGGCGCACGTCTTCCGTCCGTCGGCGGGTGGCTTGGGCCGACGCTTCGGAGGAGACGGGGGCGCGGGCGGCGCTCCGGCCCGCGCGGCATGTCGCCATCTCCGCGAGCCATGAGCTGTTCCCGTCGCGAGAAGCGGCGCTGGAGTGCGTCGTCGAGAAGCGCCTCGTGGCCCACCAGCGGATGCGCGACCAGCAGGCGGGCCTCACGCTCCGCGCCCCCGTGCGGCTGGCGGCGACGCGGATGGAGCGGACCCGGGAGGGCGGCATCGATGACCTGAAGTTCCTCTACCCGGTGCTCGACACCGTTCCCGTCATCGCGTTGCCCATCCTCCACTTCGCGACCTGTGGGGTTCAGGTCAGCGTCTACGGATCCGCCGAGGTCGGGCGGGTGGTGGAGGTGATGCGGGACTACCTGCTCGAAGCGCGCGTCATCGACGCCCCCGAGAAGCTGCTCTTCGTCCCGGAGGATCCGAAGCACCTCTCCTTCTTCCACTCCGTGCGGAGCGCCGTGGAGCCGCTGGAGGCGAGGGATGGCGACGCGCTCGTGTGGTGCGCGGGGGACATCGTCCTCGCCTACGACGTCTTCCCCTGGCTGATGGAGCCGGACCTGGACGCGCACCAGCTCATCCTCAACGTGGGCGCGAAGCAGCGGGTGTTTCCGGACGGGACGCCGGAGCTGTTCCTGGGCAACTATTACGAGTCGCTCGTCACCCGCGACGGCCCCGACGGCTCGCGGGTGTTCGACGTCAAGGACCCGAACCTGCTTGTCTTCACGCGCGAGGGATTGCGCGGCCTGTCACGCCTGGATGACCTGCGGAGCGCGAAGGACTCCAGCGTCTACATGGGCGTGTTCCTGAGGACGGCGTGGAGGGCGCTGGCCAGCTCCAGGGCGCTCGCGTGCCTGGGAACCTTGCGCTACGGCCTCAAGCGTCAGCGGGGAACGTTGCGGCCTGGGGAAGGCCTGAGACAGGACCACGCCAGCGAGTTCGCTTCGGCCTTCTTCGATGTCCGCGCGCGGCTGAAGGCGGACACGGTCGACCCGTTCGTCCTCAAGGACTGCGACAACTTCGAGGACCTGTTCGGCTTCTACCGGGGCTTGCTCCAAGGCATCGTCGACGAGGGGGCCACGCGCGAGGAGGGCTATCGCCGGCTCGCGGAGTTCTACCCGCACGCGAAGCACCTGCTGGCCCTCTCGTACCGCCTGCTCCCGCTCTGGGACGAACTGCCGCTGTGGCGTCACTGGCCGGAGCTGATCCGCGACCGCATCTCCACCTGCAACCGGCGCATGACGGAGGCGCTCCAGGCCAGCGACCTGTACGACGGGACGCCGCCCCTCCCCGAGTACTTCGCCGCGGACGGCTCCTTCCAGCACGCCCCTGCTCCAGGGGACGACCTGCCTGGCACTCGCGCCTTCCTGCGTGATGTCTACCTGCCGCGCTTCCATCAGGGCCGCGCGGCCCATGCCAGGGTGCTCGCGGGAGTCCGGCCATGAGCCTGCCCTTGGAAATGGACTCCCCGGCAGGGGACACGCTCGAGGCGCGGCTCGCCGCCTTGGCGTCCGCCCGGGTGCTGGTGGTCGGGGACGTGATGCTGGACCGCTACTGGCATGGCACCGCGTCACGGCTCTCCCCGGAGGCGCCGGTGCCCGTGGTGCGAGTGGAGCGGGACGAATGCCGTCCGGGGGGCGCCGCCAACGTGGCGGTGAACATCGCGGCGCTGGGCGCCCAGGCCACGGTGCTGGGCATCACCGGGGATGACGCCGACGCGGGGGCGCTGGACGAGAGGCTCACGGAGGCCCGGGTGTGTTCGCGCGTGATGCGGACCCCGGGCGTGCGCACCGTCAGCAAGCTGCGCGTCCTGGGCACGCGCCAGCCGATGATCCGCCTGGACTTCGAGGACGGTCTGCCGGGGAGCCACGACGCGCGCTTGCTCGAAGGCTTCGGGCCGCTGCTCGCGGACGCCGGCGCCGTCGTGCTGTCCGACTACGGCAAGGGGACCCTGCGCGATCCTCGGCGCTTCATCCAGGCGGCGCGCGCGGCGGGATGTCCCGTCCTGGTGGCTCCGAAGGGCCGCGACTTCACGCGCTACGCGGGGGCCACGGTGCTCGTCCCCAATCGGAGCGAGTTCGAGGCCGTGGTGGGGCCCTGCGCGGACGACGCCTGCCTCGTCGCACGTGGGCTGGAGTTGCTGCGGACGCTGTCCCTGGAGGCGCTGCTCGTCACGCGGGGCGAGGAGGGCATGACGCTGCTGCGGGACGGCCACCCCGCGCTGCACCTGCGCGCCACCGCGACCGCCGTCCTGGACGTCACCGGCGCGGGCGACACCGTCATCGCGGTCCTGGCGGCGGCGCTCTCCGCGCGAGTGCCCCTGCCGGAGGCGGTCTCCCTCTCCAACGTGGCGGCGGGCCTGGTCGTGGGCCGGAGCGGCACGTGCGCCGCCACGCTTCCGGAGCTGCGGCGGGCGGTGGCCGGACCGCGCGAGCCGAAGCGGGGCGTCGTCACGGAGGACCACCTTCTGGAGCTCGTGCGCGACGCACGCGCGCGGGGGGAGACGGTGGCCCTGACGCTGGGCTGCTTCGACATCCTGCACGCGGGCCATGTCTCCTACCTGGAGCAGATGGCGGGCCTCGCGGACCGGCTGATCATCGCGGTCAACGACGACGCCTCCGTGCGCCGGTTGAAGGGCCCGTCACGGCCGCTCAACCCGCTGGGGCAGCGCATGCGCGTGCTCGCCGGGCTCGCGGCCGTGGACTGGGTGGTGTCCTTCAGCGAGGACACGCCGGAGCGGCTGGTGTGCAGGGTCGTCCCCGACGTCCTGGTGAAGGGCGGCGACTACCGCCCCGAGCAGATCCCCGGTGGGCGCTGTGTCCGCGAAGCGGGGGGACGGGTGCTCGTCCTCGACTACGTCGACGGCTGTTCGACGACGGGGCTGGTGGCCCGCATCCAGGAGCGCAACGGCGCACCGAAGCTCGCGGGGCCGGGGTGAGCCATGGGAGCGAACGCCCTCATCGAGGACATCCGCGCGGACGTGGTCATCCTGGGCGGCGGCATCACGGGGCTCTGGCTGCTGGCGCACCTGCGCGCGCGAGGCTACGCCGCCGTCCTGTGCGAGGCCCGAGCGCTGGGGGCCGGCCAGACGCTCTGCTCGCAGGGCATCATCCACGGGGGCCTGAAGTACGCGCTCGGCGGGGCGCTGTCGGAGGCGAGCCGCGCGCTGACGCACATGCCCGCGCGCTGGCGCGATTGCCTTGAGGGCGCGCGGACGCCGGACCTGCGCGGCGCCCGGCTCCTGTCCGCGCACCAGTACCTGGTCTCGGGCTGGAGGCTGGCGGGCTTCCTCGCCAGCCGGATGCTCCAGGGCCGGGTGAACCGCGTTGACTCCGGACAGGTTCCGGAGCCCTTCGCCGCGGCGCTGGGGCCCTCCGCCCGGGGCGGCGTCTATCAGCTCGACGAGCCCGTGGTGGACGTGAGGTCGGTCCTCGCGGCGCTGGGCCACGCGCACGCGGACGCCCTGCTGGCGGTGGACGCGGATGGGACGCGGCTGCTCCAGGACGCGGGGGACGTCACCGGGCTGGAGGTCCGTGACCGAGAGGGGCGACGGCTGCGGATCCTCGGCGGGCATGTGGTGCTCTGCGCGGGCGCTGGCAACGAGGGACTGGGGCGGATGATTCCTTCGGGCGCCGCTCCGATGCAGCGGCGGCCCCTGTGCATGGTGATGCTGCGCGGCGCGCTGCCGGAGCTGTACGCGCACTGGCTGGGGACGGGCGCCGCTCCTCGCGTCACCGTCACCAGCCACCGCGACGCGCGGGGGACGCCGGTCTGGTACGTGGGCGGCGAACTGGCGGAGTCCGGCGTGGCCCGCGAGCCGGAGGCGCAGGTGCGCCGCGCCCGCGAGGAGCTGTCGCGGCTGGTGCCCGGCGTGGACCTGGCGTCCTGCGCGGGCGCGGTGCTGTCCGTGGACCGGGCGGAGGGACGGCACGCGTCGGGGCAGCGCCCGGATGGCCCGGTGCTCGCGCGGGCGGGGGCCGTGACCCAGGTCTGGCCCACCAAGCTGGCCTTCGCGCCGCTCGTCGCGGAGCAGGTGGAGGCGCGGCTGTCGCTTGGCGGGATGCGGCCCGGCCGCTGCCCCATGCCCTCCACGCAGGGCTGGCCGCGTCCGGCGCTCGCGCCGCTTCCCTGGGACGAGGCGCGGGCATGGTGCTGAAGCCCGCCACCGGACGGCCGTTCGTCCTGCTGGACCGGGACGGCACGCTCATCGAGGAGCGGAACTACCTGCGCGACGTGGAGGCGGTCCGGCTGCTGCCCAACGCCGTCCGCGGCCTGCGCCGGTTCCGGGAGCTGGGGCTGGGCCTGGTCGTCGTCACCAATCAGTCCGGCGTCGCGCGGGGCTACTTCGACATGAAGCGGGTCGACGAGGTCCATGCCCGGGTGGGCGAACTGCTCGCGCGTGAGGGCCTGCACCTGGACGCCACCTATGTTTGCCCCCACCTGCCCGACGCCGGCTGCGCGTGCCGCAAGCCCATGCCGGGGCTGGGGCTCCAGGCGGCGGCGGACCTGGGCATCGACCTCTCCCGCAGCTTCGTGGTGGGGGACAAGCCCGGGGACATCGCCTGGGGCCACCGCCTGGGGGCGATGCCCTTCCTGGTCCGGACGGGCCATGGCGCCAGCGTGGAGCTCGCGCGGCTGCCCCAGCCCAGTCAGGCCGTTGACGACTTGTCGCACGCCGCGGAGCTCGTCCAGCGGCTCATCCACGGAGGTCGCAGATGGAACTGGAGCTGACGCGGGAAGAAGGGGCGGGCCGTATCGACGAGGGCACGCGGCTCGTGAGGCAGCACGTCCTGGGAAGCATCGACGTCAAGCAGCGGCTGCTGGTGAACTGCGAGCGGGAAATCCAGGACGCCGCGGGGCTGCTGTCCCAGGCGCTCCAGTCCGGAGGGAAGCTCCTGCTCTGCGGCAACGGGGGCAGCGCCGCCGACTGCCAGCACCTGGCGGCCGAGTTCGTCAGCGCGCTGAGCCATGACTTCGAGCGGCCGGGGCTCGCGGCCATCGCGCTGACGACGGACACGTCGCTCATCACCGCGCACGCCAACGACTTCGGCTTCGGCCACATCTTCGAGCGGCAGGTGCAGGCGCTGGGACGACCTGGGGACGTGCTCATCGGCATCAGCACCAGCGGCGAGTCCGAGAACGTGGTCCGGGCCTTCCGCTGCGCCCGGCTCCAGGGCTTGCGGACGGTGGCGCTCACGGGCAGCGGCGGAGGCAGGCTCCTGGCCCTCGCGGACGTCTGTGTCCGCGTGCCCAGCACCAACGTGCAGCACGTCCAGGAGTGCCACATCACCATCGCGCACCTGCTGTGCATGCTGGTGGAGAGCGGGATGGTGGCCCAGCCGGTGGCCGCCGCGGGATGGAGCGTGGGCCATGGGAAGTGACGCCCGCGACAGCGGCGTCGAGACGCGCTCGCTCTGGCGCTTCCTCGCGGTGGAGCTCGCGCCCCTCTGGTCGCGCCTGCTGGAGGGGTCGCTCGGCGCTCCAGGCCCGAAGGCGGATGGAGGGCTGGTGTACGGCGTCATCGACGAGCTGCGCGAGCGCACGTCCGCGTTCCTCGCTCACCGCTACCCGGGCCTCCCTCTCAACGAGGAGGGGCTGTCCCGCTGGCCGCCGGAGGGGGACTGCTGCGCGGTGGACCTGGTGGATGGGACGAACAGCCTGCTGCTCGGCGCGCCGCTCTTCGGCCTCCAGTTCGCCACCGTGGTGGGCGGTCGCGTGGAGGAGTCCGTCATCTTCCTGCCCACCGAGGAGCGGCTCGGCGGTTCGGGCCTCCACGTGAGCCGGCGCGGCGCGGGGGCGTATGTGGTGCTGCGCGGAGAGACGGAGCTGCGGCTGCGTGTCTCCGGGGTGCGCGAGCTCGCGAAGGCCTCCATCGCGTTCGACGGGACGACGCCCACGGTGGGCGCGCTCTACCATCCCCCCCTGGTGGCGGCCGTCACGCGGATCCGCAACTTCGGCGCCTTCTGCTGGGCCGGGACACGGCTGGTGCGGGGCGCGCACCTCCCGGTGAGCGTGGATGCCATTGTCGCCATCGGCAACAAGCCCTGGGACCACCTGCCGTCCATCGGACTGGTGGAGGAGGCGGGAGGGCAGGTGACGTGCTTCGACGGGTCGCCCCACTCGCTGAATCACTGCACCGAACTGCTCTTCTCCAACGGGCCCCTTCACGCGGACCTGCTGGGCCACCTGCGCGGCGCGGGGATGTCCCGGAGGGGGACATGAGCGCGGGGCCGGAGGGAGCGCAGGTCACCGTCCTCTGCGGCTGGCCGCTCTCCGGCAAGAGCGAGACGGCCGCGCGGGTGGGCCGGGAGCTGGGCGCCCACGTCGTCGATGTCGACGTGCTGGCCCGCGCGGGCCTCGGGTTGCCGGAGGAGGACTGGTGGACCACCGACGCGGGCCGGCGGCGCAACCTCAACCGGATGGCCATGGCCTATGAGCTGCTTCATCAGGCGGTGCGCATCCACCTGGAGGTCGCTGAGCCGAAGCGCTCGCTCGTCGTCGTCTCCACCTACTCTCGGCCCTCGAGCTGGCGCTTCCTCCAGGCGGTGATGGCGCCGCACCCGGGGGTCCGGTTCAAGGTGCTGTGGTTGCGGCCCGCGGACGACTCCCCGGAGGCGGTGCGGGAGCTGCTGGGCCGCCGCGCGGGCGCTGGCTACTGCGGAGGGTGCACGACGCCCGCCGAGTACTTCGACGTCAAGGCGCGCTTCGTCCCGCCGCCGTTGCCCCACCGGGTGGTCGACACCTGGTTCCGCCACACCCCCGAGGCCTGCGCGCAGCGGGCCCTCGACTACGTCCTCGCGCCCTAGGGAGCCACCATGCTGTTCCACCGCAGGTTCGAACATCGCTACCCGCGCATCATCCGGGGGCAGGGCGCCTACCTCCATGACGACGAGGGCCATGTCTGGCTCGACGCCGTGGGAGGCGCGGGAGTGGCCATCCTGGGACACGGCCTGGAGGAGCTGGCCCTCCAGGCCGCCGAGTCGATGCGCCACGTCAGCTACCTCCACGGCACCCAGTTCACGACGATGGATCTGGAGGCCTATGGCGAGCGGCTGGTCGCGCTGGCCCCGGACAACATCTCCCACGTCCTGCTGATGGGCAGCGGCTCGGACGCGGTGGAGACGGCCATCAAGCTGGCGTACCAGTATTACGCCGGCAAGACGGGCACGCGGCGCAAGCGCAAGGTGATCGCCACCCAGCCCGGCTACCACGGGGCCACCGGCCTCGCGCTGGCGGTGACGGGCAAGCCGAGAGACCGCCTGCTGTTCCAGGGGCTGTTGCACGAGCAGTGTTTCGTCCCCGCGCCGGACGGCTACCGGAGGCCGGAGGAGTCGGGCGAGGCCTGCGCCGAGGCGCTGGAGCGAAAGCTCCTCGAAGAGGGGCCCGAGAACTGTCTGGCCTTCATCGTCGAGCCGGTGATTGGCGCGTCCATGGGCATCGGGGTTCCGCCGCCCGGCTACCTCCAGCGGGTGCGGGAGATCTGCGACCGCCATGACATCGCGCTCATCTTCGACGAGGTGATGTGTGGTTTTGGCCGCTGCGGGGAGTGGTTCGCCTCCTCCCTCTCTGGCGTCAAGCCGGACATCATCATCCAGGGAAAGGGGATGGCGGCCGGGCTGGTTCCCCTGTCCGCGGTCTACGCCAGCCGCACCCTCGTGGAGGGCATCCACCGGGACGGCGGCAACTTCGCTCATGGCTTCACGTTCACGAACCACTCGGTCGCCGCGTCCATCGGCCTCCGGGTGCTGGAGCACGTGGAGCAGCACGGCCTGCTGGCCCGCGTCCGGCGTCAGGGAGAGGCGCTGCGCGAGCGGCTGCGGGAGCTGACCGCGCTCTCGTGGGTGGACGATGTGCGGGGGCTGGGGCTGTTCTGCGGCTTCGAGCTGGTCGCGGACAAGGCCACGCGCCGAGCCTTCCCACGGTCGGCGAAGCTGGCGGAGCGGGTGCTGCAACGGGCCATGGCCCGAGGCGGCAACTTCTACTTCTCCATCGGCTACCTGCCGGACGGCAGCGGTGACTCCATCCTCGCGATGCCACCGTACAACGTCACGGACGCGGAGCTGGACCACCTCGTGGACATCCTGCGCGGCACGCTGATGGACCTGGACCCAGAGGTCCAGGCCCTCGCGTGCGACCGCGCCTAGCGCCGGCGAAGGCACCCATGGACATCCGGACCGACTGTCTTCACTTCAATGGCTACAAGCCTTGTGGGCCCCACAAGGAGCGGGGCGTCCACTGTGGGGGCTGCACGAGCTACCAGCCCGCGACCGGCAACGTGCTCATCATCAAGCTCCAGGCCGCGGGCGAGGTGGTGCGCAACACCCCACTCCTGCGGGCCATCCAGCGCCAGCACCCCGGCGCGCGGATCTTCTGGCTCACGAACCACCCGGAGCTGATTCCCCGGCGCGAGGTCTTCAAGGTCCTCCGCTTCGACCTGGCCGGCACGCTGACGGTGATGGACTTGAAGTTCGACCTCCTGCTGTCCCTGGACAAGGACGTGGAGGCCTGCGCGCTGGCGAACCGGGTCGACGCCCGGGTCAAGAAGGGCTTCACGCAGAAGGATGGCGTCATCCTCCCGTTCGACGAAGACAGCCAGCGCAAGTGGCGCACGGGGGTGTTCGACGACCTGATGAAGGCCAACCGGAAGCACTATGTCGAAGAGCTCTTCGAGATCTGCGGCTACACCTTCCAGGAAGAGGAATACCTCCTGCCGGAGTTCGAGGTCCCCTCGGTGCCGCTGGCTCCCGGCAAGCAGGTGGTGATGCTCAACACGGGCGCTGGCAGCCAGTGGAAGCCGCGCCTCTACTCGCCGGCCCGTTGGACGGAGCTGGCCCTGCGTCTGAAGGACTCCGGCCGCGAGGTCGTGCTGGTGGGCGGGCCGGAGGAGCATGCGCGCAACGAGGAGATCTCCGCGGCGGCGGGCGTCCATTACTTCGGCGTCCAGCCCTTCGCCGGGTTCATCGGCCTGCTGAGCCTCGCGGACGTGGTGGTCACGTCGGTGACGTTCGCGTTCCACGCGGCCGTGGGGCTGCGCAAGCGCATCGTCCTGTTGAACAACACCTTCAACAAACATGAGTTCTACATGTACGGGCGCGGCACGGTGCTGGAGCCGGAGGTGCCATGTCTGATGTGTTACAAGCAGGACTTCGACGCGCGCTGCGCCCAGCGTGACTGTATGGATTTGATCTCCCCGGAGCGCATCCTCCGCGCGGTGGGTGAGGTCTGAGCCTGGACGCCACCGGCCCGCACGAGGAGGTGGAGGTCGCCATCGTCGGTGCGGGCGTGGGCGGGTGCTACCTGGGCTATCGCCTCACGCATGACGGCTCACCTCGGCTCCGGGGCCGGGTGGGGCTCTACGAAGCCTCCGGCCGCGTGGGTGGGCGGCTCTGGTCCGTGGAGCTTCCGGGACTGCCGGGGGGCCACGCCGAGCTGGGTGGGATGCGCTTCCATGATCAGCTCCACCTCGTGTCCGACCTCATCCAGCACCTGGGACTGGGCGCGCAGGTGGAGGACTTCCACTTCGGGCAGCCGGAGAACTTCACCTACGTGCGTGGCGGCCGCTTCCGGCAGCGCGAGCTGACGGCGGAAGCGCTCGCGAAGCACCCCGGCGTGCTGCCCTACCGCCTGCGTCCATCGGAGCAGGGACGGGGGATCGCGGAGCTGGAGGCGTGGGGGGTGGAGGCCGCGCTGCCGGGGTTCGGGTCCCTTCGCTCGCGCTACCACGCCGCCTTCGATGCGGGGCGGTGGGACGAGGCTGGGGCGCTCGCGGAGGAGTATGCGCGAAGCAAGGACGGGGCCCTGCTGGACGGCGCACGGCTGCACGAGCAGTCATGGTGGAGCCTGTTGACCCTGGTGCTGGGCCAGGAAGCCATCCAACTCCTCCAGGACACCGGCGGCTACGATGGGCTGGCGGCGAATGGCAACGCCTCCGACTGGCTGGACGTCCTCTTCCATGCGCCGGTGTCTGGGCGCTACCGGTGCCTCACCGGGGGCTTCGACACGCTGCCTCGCGCGCTTCACGAGCGCTTCCTCTCGGCGGGAGGGACCACCCGGCCGCGACATCTCCTCCGACGCATCGATCGGAGCACCGCGCCGGAGGGGGGCAGGGCCTACGTGCTCCACTTCGAGTGTCCTGACCGCGATGGGCAGTCACCGCGCTGGCGCCGGGTGCGGGCCCGGGCGGTGATGCTGGCCCTCCCACAACACGCCCTGGCTCGCCTGGACCCTGAAACCTTCCTGCTCCAGGACCCCGGGGTGCGCCACGGCCTGGAGAGCGTGCGTGGGGTGTCGGCCGTGAAGCTGTTCCTCGCGTATCCCTTTCCCTGGTGGGAGCGGATGGGCGTCACGAAGGGGCGCAGCACGACCGACCTACCGCTTCGTCAGCTCTGGTACTGGCGTGGAACGACGCCGGAGTCGTCCGGCCCCGGGCTGCTGCTCGCGGCCTACGCCAGCGGAACGGACGCGGAGTACTGGAGCAGCCTGCGCTCGGGCGAGCCCTTCCCCGATGCACCCGGTGGCTCCGGCCCGATCCAACTCCCCAACGTAGCGCCCGCCAGCCGGCGCATGGTGGCGCGAGCCCACGCGATGTTGCTGGAGCTCCACGGCGTCGAGGATGCGCCGCTGCCCATCGCCGCCCGCTGTCAGGACTGGTCCACGTCACCGCATGGCGCGGCATGGCACGTGTGGCGGGAGCACGCCGTCTCGCGCGAGGTCATCCCCGCCATGCGGCGACCCCTCGCGGACGAGGAGGTCTTCATTGTCAGCGATTGCTGGTCGCACGACCCGGGCTCGGTCCACGGCTCGCTGGGTGCGGCGGAGTGCACCCTGCAAGACCACCTGGGGCTGGCGTGGCCGTCCTGGTTGCGCCGCGAGGGAACCCGCCTGGGGCCTCGCGACCTGAAAGCCAGACACCTTCCAGAAGGAGGAACACCATGGCGTTGAGCGTTCCCGCAGGATACGAGCCCCTCCACGCGCGGAGCCTTCCGGGCTACCTCGCGGGCCTTCCTCCGCTCGCGGCGAGGCTGGGAGGGCGTCCGGAGGACTGGCGGGTCCACGAGGCGAGCGATGGAAACGTGAACCAGGTGTTCCGGGTCCACGGCCCGTCTGGCGACGTGTGCGTCAAGCAATCGCTGCCCTACGTTCGACTGGTAGGCGAGTCCTGGCCGCTCGCGCTGGAGCGCATCGACTTCGAACACCTTGCCCTGCTCGAGCATGGACGGCACACGGGGCGGCGCGTCCCGGAGGTGCTGCACCATGACCCGCGCTTGTTCCTCATCGTCGTGGAGTGCCTGACGCCGCACATCATCCTGCGTGAGGGGATGACGCGCGGCATTCGCTACCCTCGCTTCGCCGGGCAGGTGGCGGACTACCTGGCGCGGTCGCTGTTCTTCACCTCCAGCCTCGCGCTGTCAGCGGAGGAGAAGAAGGGGCAGGTGGCGGCGTTCTGCGCGAACACCGCCATGTGCCGCATCATGGAGGACATGGTGTTCACCGAGCCGTATCAGGTGCACCCGCGCAACAGCTGGACCTCGCCCGCGCTGGACGGACTGGCCGCGGAGCTGCGCGCGGACGTGCCGCTGAAGCTCGCGGCGTTCCGACTGAAGCGCCACTACCTGGACACCGCCGAAGCCCTCATCCACGGCGACCTCCACACCGGCTCCATCATGGTGACCCAGGAGGACACGCGGATCATCGACCAGGAGTTCGCCTTCTGTGGGCCCATGGCCTTCGACGTGGGCTCGCTCCTCGCCCACCTGCTGCTCGGCTTCTTCAGCCAGGAGGGGCACTCCACCGCCCGCGAGCCCCGAGAGGACTACGCGGAGTGGGTGCTGGAGGCGGTGGAGGCGCTGTGGTCCTCCTTCCATGACACCTTCCTCCAGCTGTGGGACGCGCACGGACTCGGCGCCGGTGACCCGGCCGTGCTGCTCACCACGGAGGCGGAGCGCTCGGCGCTCTTGCAGGAGCGGCGGGCCTTCCTCCAACGGCTGTTGGAACAGAGCATGGCGTACGCCGGTGCGGAGCTGTTGCGCCGCGTCTTCGGACTGGCGCACACCCTGGACCTGGAGCGCATCGCGGACCTGGAGCGCCGCGCCGCTTGTGAAGCACGCTGTGTCCAGTTGGGCCGGAGCCTGCTCGTCGAAACCGGTCGCTTCCGCACCCTCTTCGACGTGACGGCGGCGGCCCGGGCGCTGGTGGCGCGTCCTCGGCGCGAACAGGTGGCGTGAGGCGCGGCGCATCCCGGAGGCTCACGGCCTCCGGGGCACGGGGCACCTCACTTCACCAGCGCGAGCGCTCCCGGAGTGGGGCTCGCCAGCTCGTGGAACTTCTCCCCGAGCGGCCGGACGACGTGCTTCTCGATCTGGTAGTAGCTGGACAGCTTCTCCAGCGGGACGCGCCGCATGGACCAGCGGCCGTTCAAGTCACAGCCGATGGGGTTCTTCTGGAAGCCGCCGCTCAGCCAGCCGTCGCTCTCGCCCTGGCTCGTGCGCTCGATGCGGAAGTACTTCCACACCTTGTCCGCGGTCACCGCGACGGACTCCGACGGGTCCTCCGGCCGGGGCTCGGCCACGCCAAACCAACACTCCGGTCCCTCGGCGTCGTTCACATACGCGTCATTGAAGCCGAGCCAGATCCAGATGAAGGCGATGAACCGGACGTCCCGGGCGGTGCAGGCATCCACCGGGGTCCCCGCGGGGACGTGCAGCGGGTCCACGTAGAAGCGGCCCAGCCACGACGGCAGCCAGAGATAGAAAGGGTAGGAGCTGTCATCCGACAGCAGATATCCGCTCGCGTTCGAGAACAGCTTGTTCCCCGCCACGGGCTTCAGGCTGACGCCATATTCGCGGATGGCGAAGCGCACCCCGATGATCTCAAAGAAGGACCGGATGTCCTTGTGGTGCTCGGAGAAGTTCGCATAGCTGCCGGAGAGGTCGCTCAAGACTTGTTTTCGGAAGGACATGGCTCAAGTCGTTGCACCCCGTGTACCAGCCAGGGGATCGCGGTCTCTCTCCGGCGAGCCCCGGCCGCCGTCAGGAGTTGCGTCACCCGCTGACGCGCATGCGTTCCGGAGGCAAGCACCCCGCCACGAGCCACTGGTACAAGCGCTGGTTGTGTTCGAAGGAAGGGTGGTAGGCGTTGCGCAGGAAGTCACGCGTCAGGGGAAGGTTGTCGGAGGGCAGGGGGCGCGATTGAAAGACACCCATCGCGTCGAAGTACTCCGGCACGGGCCGCGCCGCGTCAGGGATTCCCAGGCCCCTGAACTCCTGGGCCAGCCGCTGGTTGAGCGTGGCGAGCTTGTCCTGGATGAGCTCCGGCCACCTGCGCCACAGGGGCAGCTCGGATTGGAGCGGGCGCAGGGCCTGGGAGAGGCGATAGAGGATTCCCGCATGAGGGTGGTAGTGCGATAGCTCGCGGTAGCCAGCCTCCTTCGTGGCGGCGGAGTCGACGATGGGCTGGAGGACCGCCCGGTAATAGCCAAACAAGTCCTCCACGCTGTCGCCGTCCCGCACGAAGAAGGGGTCTGTGTTCTCCGCCTTCAGGAGGGTGGGCACCCCGAAGAAGGTCCGGGCCAGCTCTCCGGCATGGAGCTGGGGGAGCGCGTCCCCGGCTTCGATGCGGTCCCGGGTCCGTTTCAATCCATAGCGCAGGAACGCCACGCTCGCCGCAGGGCTCGTATGCCAGACGGTCCTCGCCGCGGCACGCAGCAGCACCTTCATATAGGTGTCGCCCGGGCGAGGGTGCCGCAGCTCGTCCACCTTCGTCAGGCCTCGCAGCCCCGCGGAGGTGAAGAGCAGGACGTTCGGCTCCTTGATGTCGAGCACCGCGCCCGGCGCTCCTTCCAGGCGCAGGCGGTCGAAGTAGTTACGGGCGAAGAGCTCTGGCGTGCCTTCCGGGAAGACGCGCTGGCGGGCGTTGAGGTTGAAGATGAGCTCGTAGCCGGGCAGGTGCCGGTCCATCAGCCAGGGATGGGTGTCATATGCCAGCACCAGGTCTCCGGCGGACCAGGCGATGGGCTCATCCTTCGCGGCGGACAGGCACTCCGTGGAGCGCTGGATGGAGCGGGAGAGGGAGATGTCGCGCCGGTCCTCCTCGACGGCCAGGACCTTCGCGCGGTCCCCGATGAGCCCTTGCGCCAGCAGGACGTCGCGCACCACCTCCACCACCCGGCAGACCTCCGGAGGGCCGTAGACGCTGACCTGCGCTCCCGTCAGCGCGTAGCTCAGCAGTGGAAAGACGATGAGCGGGAGGTTGTCCAACACGGGGTAGAGGAACTTCGTGTCGTCCAGGCCCCCGTCGATGGAGCGGAGCAGGGGCGTGGTGTCCACCACCTTCCACCGCCGGTACCGCGCGGACTGGCGCTGCTGCCGCTCCCGGATGAGGCGATCCTCGACGCGCCGGGCCACCGCCGCCCGCAGCGCGGCCTCCGCTGAGTCGTAGATTTCGTGGCTGGCTCCAATGGCCACATGACGCACCTGCATTCGTTCCACCTCCAGGTGCGTCAATCCATTCACGAACCGTGCGCGGGACATGGGCCCGGGGCGCGCGAGGCTGGGACTCCACGTGAAGCGTCGTCACGTCACGCAACCGCGTCCCTTGAGAACGCGAAAAGGGGCTGGCTTGACGTGGCGAATTGGTGATCGCACTCCATGTGTGTTTGTTTTTCTGGATTGGTACGCAGCTTGCTGATGGCCGTGGCCCGAGCCCTCCGGCGTCCGCCGAGGACTTGCCCTCGCCGCGCGCGGCGAAGGCGGATGCGATGTCTGTCTTTCCATCAGGTCCACGCAGTTCCAATGCAGGGAGTCCGTCATGAGGAAGAACCTCGTTGTTTCGCTGGTGTCGTGTGTGAGCCTCGCGGTGTCGTCGGTGGGGTGTGGCGCCCCGGCGGAGTCCACGGAGGGAGGGCAGAAGGACACCACCGCCCAGGCCAGCGCCGCGCTCGCGGGTGAGGTCACGGTCGTCCTCGGTGACACGGCGTGTCCGGCGGGCTACACGCTCGCGTCTCCCGAGGAGGCCCGCGCCAACTCCTCCGCCATCTGCGCCCAGATGGGCACGTGGGACATCGCGCGGCTGGCGAACGGTGGCGCCATCGATGGTCCCGGCTACGGCTGCGGCGTGCGCACCTCCGACGCGCGCGGGCTGGGCAACAGCATCTGCAAGCAGGTCGGCACGGCCAGCGAGTCGCTGGGCGATGGCGTCTGCCCGTCGGGCCTCACCCTGGTGAGCCCGCTGGTCGCGCGCACCAACCCGTCCGGCTTCTGCGCGACCCTGGGGACGTGGGATGTCGCGCGGCTCGCGGGCGGGGGCAGCATGGACGGCCCGGGCTACGGCTGCGGCATCCGTGACGTCGACACGCGCGGTCTGGGCAACAGCCTGTGCGCGCAGCTGTCCTTCGTCGAGGTGCTGGGCGACAAGCCGTGCGCTCCCGGCACGGCGCTGCTCTCTCCGCAGGAGGCGCGTGCCCGCTCGGCGGAGGTGTGCGCGAAGCTCGCCCCCTGGGATGTCGCGCGGCTCGCGGGTGGGGGCAGCATGGACGGCTCGGGCTATGGCTGCGGCATCCGTGATTGGGACACCCGCACCCTGGGCAACGCCGTCTGCCAGTCGCTGTAATCGCACGCTGACGCCTCCTGCTTCCGGACCGCGGCTCCGGAAGCGGGGGGCGGAGGCCCGCTTGCTCCATGCGCTTCGTCCACTGCTCCGATGTCCACCTCACCGCGGACTACCGCGGGGAGTCGCTGCTCCGACTGGGGTGGCGCCGCTGGCTGGCCCTCCCGGAGTTGCTCGCGGGGGGGCGGGCCCGTGCATACCTCCGCGCGCCGCAGGTGCTCGCCGCCATCGCGCGCGAGGCGCGGGATCATGCCGCGGATCACTTCATCCTCTCCGGAGACCTCACCGCGTGCGCGCTGGACAGCGAGTTCCAGGCGGCACGTGAGGCCCTGGGCTCGCTGGTGGAGGACCGGAGCCGTTGCACCGTCATCCCGGGCAACCATGACGTGTACACGCCGGGGAGCCTCCGGACCGGACGCTTCGCGCGATACTTCGGGCACCTGCTGGAGAGCGACCTGCCCGAGCACTGCCGGGAGGGGCCCTTCCCCTTCGTCCGCCGCGTGGGGGACGAGGCTGCGGTGGTGGGCCTCTGCTCCGCCCGCGTGCCGCCAGTGCCCGGGATCTCCCAGGGGTACATCGGGCGCGCGCAGCTCGAAGGGCTCGCGGCGGTGGCGGCGGATCCGCGGCTCGCCGGTAGGGCGCTGCTCGTCGTCGTGCACCACGCGCCGCTGACGCCCGTGGGGGAGGTGGCCCAGGGGCCCTGGGGGCTCCGCGATGGACAGGCGCTCTGCGCGCTGCTGCCCGGAGCCCGTCACGCGGTGTTGCATGGCCACATCCACCGGCGCTTCCATCACGCGGCCACCGCGGTGCGGCCCCACTTGTTCGGCGCTGGCTCCTCCACGTTCTCAGGGCAGGAGGGCTACTGGATCATCGATGTCGCGGGAGGGCAGGTGACAGGGGGCCGGGTGGCGGTCCCTCGCATGCCGGCCGGCACATGACGTGGGCCCGACGGAAGGGGACAGGCCTGCGAGCGGTGGGCTGGTGCGCGCGCGGTCCTTCGCACCGGGGATGAGAGGCCTCCGCCATGTCTATGGGAGCAGGGAGGCAGGACGACCGCTCGCCGACGATGGCACCTCATCTGGAGGTGCTTACCGTTGGCCCGTCGCGGGATGTCTCTTCCTTTGTCCACCGAGCGGAGGTCCGGATGAAAGCGGTCGTTCTCAAAGGCTATGGGGATGTGGATGTGCTCGCCGTGCAGGACATGCCAGAGCCCAAGGTGGGGCCGGGCGAGGTGAAGGTCCGCGTCACGGCCGCGAGCATCAACCCGGTGGACTTGAAGATCCGCCGGGGGGACATGAAGGAGCGGATGCAGTTGAAGTTCCCCGCCATCCTGGGCCGGGATGTGTCCGGCGAGGTCATCGAGGTCGGCACGGGCGTGGAGGACTTCGAGCCAGGAGATCGCGTGATGGGGCTGGTGAACGCCGGCTACGCGGAGACCGTGGTCGCGCCGACGGAGGCCTGGGCGAAGGTGCCGGAGTCGCTGGACCTGAAGGATGCCGCCGCGCTGCCGCTGGCGACGCTGACGGGCGTGCAGCTCATCGAGGAGCAGGTGCAACCGTCGAAGGGCGACACGGTGCTCATCACCGGGGCGCTGGGCGCCGTGGGGCGCGCGGCGGTCTTCGCGGCGCATTCCCGGGGCGCGAAGATCTGGGTCGGCGTGCGGCGCAAGCAGGTGGAGGAGGCGCGCAAGACGCTGAAGGTGGACGGCGTCGTCGCGCTGGATGATCCCAAGGACGTCGCGAAGCTGCCGACGCTGGACGCGGTGGCGGACACGGTCGGCGGCGACGCCATGACCGCCGTGCTGGAGCGGGTGAAGCACGGGGGCACGGTGGGCAGCGTGGTGGGGCCGACCAA
This sequence comes from Corallococcus silvisoli, assembly GCF_009909145.1. Taxonomy (NCBI): domain Bacteria; kingdom Pseudomonadati; phylum Myxococcota; class Myxococcia; order Myxococcales; family Myxococcaceae; genus Corallococcus; species Corallococcus silvisoli. The sequence continues at coordinate 232,163 of NZ_JAAAPJ010000003.1, read as the reverse complement.
GGGCGCGAAGGAGAAGGGCCTGGTCGTGCGCGCGTTCATGTCCCATCCCGACGGCCGGAGGCTCGCGCAGATTGGCCAGAGCGTGGCGAAGGGCGACCTGGTCATCCCGGTCGGCAAGACCTTCCCGCTGGAGAAGGCGAAGGAGGCCCAGAAGCTCGTGGAGTCAGGCGGCGTGGGCAAGGTGCTGCTCGTCAACTGACGGTGCTCAGAACGGGGCGGCGCGAGTGAAGGACACGCGCTGCCCCGTCGCTGGATGCACGAAGGACAGGGCTTCCGCGTGCAGGTGCAGGCGGGAGCCCGCGTGTCCGTACAGCGGATCTCCGACGATGGGCGCGCCCAGTCCTCGTGGATGCGCCGCGTGGACGCGCAGCTGGTGCGTGCGCCCGGTGCGCGGGTGGAAGGCGACGCGGGTGCGGCCGGCCTCGCGGTGAAGGACCTCCCAGTCGGTGACCGCGGGCTTGCCGTGGACGGGGTCGACGATCTGCCGGGGCCGGTCATCCAGGTCGACGCGCAGGGGCAGCGTGATGGTGCCCGCGTCCGACCGCACCGGCCCGTCGATGAGCGCGACGTAGCGCTTGTCCACGTCGCGGTGGAGGAACTGGCGTTGCAGCGCCGCGTGCGTGCGGGCATCCAGCGCCGCGACGAGCAACCCGGAGGTGTCCAGGTCCAGCCGGTGCACGAGCAGGGGCCCCGTGGCATGGGGGTGGCGTGCGCGCAGTCGGGTGAGCACCGAGTCCACGAGCGCCGCGTCCCGGCCGGGCACGGACAAGAGGCCGCAAGGCTTGTCGATGACCACGAGCCACGCGTCCTCGAAGACAATGGACAGGTCCGGCGTGGGGGCGGGCGGTGGGATGAAGACGCGGGGCGCGGAGACCTCCAGGCCCTCCAGCATGAACGGGAGGAGGGGGCCGCACTTGTCACGGCACGCGGGATAGAAAGCGCCCTGGACGCGGCCACCGGACGCGGGAGGTGTGCCCCACCAGAACTCGGCGAGCGCGACGGGTTGGAGACCGTGAGCGAAGGCATGGGCGAGCAGCTTCGCGCCCGCGCAGTCCCCCGCGCCGGAGGGGGGCTCGGCTCCGGAATAGAGCGAGCGCAGGGGGCGCGTCTCTCCGCGCGAGTTGGTGATGACGTAGGTGTCGTGAAACTGTTTCATGAACCCGCGCGAGACAATGCGCCGCAGCCGGTCCAGGGCGCGCACGCGGCGCTCTGCCTTCGCGCGGGCGGGTGAGAGCAAGCGCCGGGCTTCCTCCTGGGCGGCATCCCAGCGGCGCTTCTCCGCCTTGTCCCCCCGGCTCTCCTGATCAATCGCATGCAGTGCCTCCGCACGTTCGGCCTGCGTGAGGCCCGTCGCGGGGAGCGTCAGGGCGGACGGCTCATGGCCTGGGGCACTCAAGGACTCCGCGCGAGCTGGCATGGCGAGGAGCGCCGCGCGGCGCTCGTGTCGCTGGCGGCGGCGGGCCTCATGGCGCAGCCGCATGGCTTCGCGCTCCGTGGCCTCGCGGGCCTGCCGTGCGTCGTCGTCCGAGCGCAGGCGGAGCAATTCCTCGGAGGTTCCCCACGCTTCGGCGCGGGCCAGCAAGGCCTTCACCGTGGCGTCGGCCACCGGCTCCACCCGGGAGCGGGCCTCGCGGTCGAAGACGGGTGGGACGAAGCCCGGCACGTCCCAGCTTCCCGCGAGCATCGCGGAGAAGGCACGCAGCACGCCCAGCGCCCCATCTGGCCGCCGCACCACGAGCACACCGAACATCTTCCCGCCGTCCGGTCCCTGCAGGATGTGGCTGGAGAGTCCCGGGGCGATGACTCCCTCGCGCAGCGACGCCTGCAATGACTCGGCGGCCCGTCGCGCGAGGTCATGTGGCCCCAGGGCGTCGAAGGGACTTGGGAACGTCCCGGGCACTTCATCCGTCCGGGGCGCCGGTTCGAGGAGCGTGACGAGCGAGTCCACGGCCTTGGGGTAGCACGAAACCGCCGAGAAGGGCGGAGTGGGGCCGGGACCAACTCCCGGCAGGCGTCCAGGGAGTCCAAATCGGCCCGAGGCTCGCTGGCCATCCCCGGCACGAAACGACCGGTCATGCGAAGAGCGGCTTGCCTTCCTCCATGGCTTCGCGGATGTGACGCGCGCTGACGCCTTCTTCCCCCTGGACGAGCGAGGGATGGAGGATGCCCTTGACCGAGATCGCTTCCTTCGGTGAGAAACCGAAATAGCTCGGCTTCTTCAGTTCCGTACCCTCGTCCCTGGCCCGCTTTTCCGCCTCCTCCGCGTACTGCGAGAACGCGTGGTAGCTGCTCTTCTCGACGCGGAGCAGCCGCGCCTGGGGCTTCTGGCCAATCTCGAAGAGGCCATCTCCCGAAGCATCGAGCCAGCTCCCGGCGATCAGCGCCTCCTTGACGGCGAAGTGCGCGGGCTTGCTGAGATTGGTGACGAGCAATCCCTCCACATGCATTGATTTGCCAACGTAAAGCATCGCGTCTGCGTCGACGAAGGCCTGCTGACAGAAGATCGATCCTGTCACGAAGAGCGCACCGTAAAAGTCGCCCTGGATGAAGAAGAGCGGACCGTTGACGGTGAGGTTACCGTCAATGACATGCAGCGTGACGTCCCCGTCGTCGGCCGCACCAAAACTCACGGGGCCGTCGATGACCACGTCGCCATCGTGGACGAGGTAGTGCGGGGGATCTTCGGGGAAGACCTCGCCGAGGCCGTCCTCGCTGATGCTGTTGATCTCGTACTTCGCGCTCGCGTCCTCGAAGGGGAGCTCACTCCACTCCAGTTCCTTGTTCTCCGTAAACATCGTTTCCTCTTTCAAGATGCGGTCGCGCCGGTGTCAAAACCCGCTCTCGAACGTACCTGTCGGTGCCCGGGCCTGTCGAGGTCGCGACGGCGAATGGGTCTCGAAACAAGTGTCCTGTGCCTGGTTCGTAGCCAGTATTCGGTCGTTGTCTCATGCGTGCGTCGCGGTCGTCTTCGACAGCGCGTCAAGGCGAGTGCGCGCGGCGCGCGGTGGTGGGCTTCGTCAGCTCGGCCTGTCTGCCGCGGCGACGTCGTCCTTGGCGAAGGGAGACGCTGGTGCATGTTCGCCGCGGGGTTGCTGGTGCCGCGGGTCGCTGGCAGGCGGTATATTCCGTCGAACCCATGGATGACGAGACGCAGCGGGCGATCCTGAGTCGTTATACCGAGCGCGATGGCGTCGTGGTCTGCACCCTCTCCGGCCTTGGAGAGGAGGTCGTCGTCGAGACGACCTTGGATCCGAAGACGTGGAGCGCTCTGGGCGATGGCTACGCCAAGGACGCTACTGAAGCCCGGCCGAGGAGCGCGGTCCCCTCACGCGCGCTTCCGCCGAGGCCTGCCGCGGGGCGGCGTCTCCGGCTGGGCCAGCGTTGCCATGGCATCCACGAAGCGCCGGACCTTGGCCGGGAGGTTCAGCCGGCTCGGGTAGACGACGTGGATGGCTCGCAGCGCCGCGGGCCTGGGGCCGAAGAGGACCTTGAGCCGGCCGTCGCGGATCGCGTCCTGGCTGAGGATGTCCGGGACGCGCGCGATGCCGACTCCGGCGATGGCCGCCTCGCACGCCAGCTCATGGTCATTCACGATCAGGACCGGATCGATTCGAGACTTCACTCCCTCCGCCTCCCAGGTCTCGAACGGGCTGAAGCCAATACAGCGCGCGGAGCGGAGCTCCCTGGCGCTCGGCGCGCCGTACTTCGCCAGGAAGCGGGGGCTCGCCACGAAGCGGACCGGCCCCTCGCCGAGCTTCTTCGCCACGAGCGACGAGTCGTTGAGCGGGCCGATGTGAACCGCGACGTCCAGCCCCTCTTCGATGAGGTGGATCCTGCGGTCCGCCAGCACCAGCTCCACTCGCACCTGCTCAAAGCGGGCGAGGTACTCCGAAATCACGGGGCTCAGGAATCGCCGCCCGTAGAGCATGGGGGAAGACACCCGCAGCAGGCCGACGGGCTCCTCATGCCGCTGTTGCACCTCGCTGTTCGCCTCGTCGATCAGCGCGGCGATGGCGGAGCAGCGCTCGTAGTACGTCGCTCCGGCCCCCGTGACCCGCAGGCGCCGCGTCGTCCGCTCCAGCAGCCGCACGCCAAGCCGCTCCTCTAGCTTGCTGATGCGCTCGCTGATGGTCTGCTTGGTGATGCCCAGCTGTCGCGCCGCCCGGGTGAAGCTCTCCTCACGGACGACCGCGGCGAAGAGCAGCATGTCGGCGGGTGGGATCATGACCGTCAAGCCTAGCCTGACAATGAGTTCGCCTGGGGCCAGATTGTCCGGGCGCCTGGGGCGCCGCATGTTGCCGCCTCTCGCGACCCGCAGGAGCGCACACATGAAGCTCTACGCTGCCCCCCGAACCCGAGCGGTCCGTGCCCGATGGCTGCTGGAGGAACTCGGAGTGCCCTACGAGCTGATCAAGCTCGATCTCACCCAACAGGAGAACCGCGCCCCCGCGTACCTGGCGGTGCATCCCCTGGGCGAAGTCCCTGCCTTGGTGGACGGGGACGTCACGCTGCTCGAGTCCCTGGCCATTTGTCTCCATCTGGCCGACCGGTTCCCGGAGAAGCGCCTGGCGCCGCCGGTGGGGGCCTCGGAGCGCGGCCCCTATTACCAATGGATGGTCTTCGCCGAGGTGAGCCTCGATCCGGTGGTGATGGAGTTCTTCAGACGCGCGCCGTTGACCGAGCAGAAGAACTCCGGCGCGCGCCCGGATGAAGAACTCTCGAAACACAGGGCCCGCCTCGCGGCCGTGCTCGACGTCATCAACGCGGGCCTCGGCGACCGTGAATTCCTCGTGGGAGGCGCCTTCACGGCCGCCGATGTGGTGATGGCGTCCATCCTCCACCTGGCGCATACGCTGGGGCTGCTCGATGGGCAGCCGAGGCTGATGGAGTACGTCAGGCGCCACACGCAACGTCCGGCGGTGCGGAGGGCGGTCTCGGGATGAGGGCGCCGTAGAAGCGCGGGGGGCGCCACGCCCGCGCCCTGGGGGCTCCTCCCGGGGCGCGGGCATGCGGCGGACTACTTCGCTTCGGCCAGGCCCGCCGGACAGGAGAAGCTGGCGGGCATGGACCACAGCTGGAAGGAGTTCGTGTCGTCGGCGGCGCGGAAGTAGATGCGGTTGCCGATGCGGGTGAAACCATCGGGGTTGGAGGAGCCCGCTCCGGGGCGGATCTCCGCGAGCTGTCCGGTGGTCGCCGCGCTCCCCTGGGTGAACCAGGGCTCGATGCCCGAGCCGCTCTTCGAGGCGACGAAGAGGACGGGGCCCGTGCCCGTGGGGAACAGCGGGGAGGCGTACTCGTCGCTCGTGCTCAGCGTGTGGGAGAGCTGGACGGTCCCCGCCCCCGTTCCATTCGACGCCCACAGCGACACCTCCCGAGGCGCCGGGCCCGAGGTGCCAATGGCCACGGAGAAGTAGAGCTTCCCGCCCGAGGTCGCGGTCCGCTGCACGCTGGGGTACGCGCCCTCCTGGTCCGCATAGGGATTGGGGAGGGTCGTGACGGAGGCCTTGCCTCCTCCAGCCAGGGAGACACTCTCGATGCGCAGCCGCTTCGTGTTGGAGTCCACCGAATACAGATAGACAGACGTGTTCAGCGCACCGAGCAGCTGGACGAATTTGCCGAACGTCTCCAGGCGGACGGTGCCTCCCGGCGTGCCATCCGTCTTCCAGACCTCGGTGTTGGGGCCGTCGCTCAACAGGAACAGGCCCAGGTTCCCGGCGAAGCCCGTCTGCGGGATGAGGACCGCGTCCGCATCCAGCTTCTTCACCCAGGAGGTGCCGGCCGGGGTGCCATCCGTGCGCCACAGGTGGGTGCCCTGGCCGGGCGTGTTGACGAAGAAGAGCCGGGCATTGCCCACCTCGAATGACGTGTAGGGGGGCGTCGCGAGGGGACCGAAGTTCCCCAGATGCAGGGTGCCTGCCGCGGTCCCGTCCGTGCGCCACAGCGAGGTGCCAGTGCCGGGAGTCTCCAGGAAGAAGAGCAGGGTGCTGCCCAGCATCGATGGGGAGACGAGCTTCCCAAGGGTGCCGAAGTTCACCACCTGCACCGTGCCAGCCGCGGTCCCGTCGGAACGCCACACCTCCACCTGCGGATTGCCGGGCGCGAAGGCCCACTCCCGGATGAAGGTCAGCCGCCCGTTCTGCGCGGCGGTGAACGCGAACCGGGTCCCTTGGGGGCCGGGCGTCACGTCCTTGACGAGGTGTGTCCCGGCGCCGGTGCCGTCGCTGATCCACAGCTCCTGTCCGGTGCCCGGATCATCGAACTGGAAGAAGACCTTTTTCCCCACGGGAACCAGACTGGTCATCCGGGGGACGCCCACGGAGGCGGGTGGAAACGACTTCACCTGGACGGTGCCAGCCTCCGTGCCATTGCTGCGCCACAAGACCGCGCTGCCGTCGAAGAGGTTGGTGGCGAAGTAGAGCGCCCCCTGCACGTCGACCAGCGATTCCGGGTAGGGGCCGTTGACAGAGGCGCCAGACCCCGGAGGAACCACGACCTTGACGCGCGAGGCCACCCCGGCGGGGCAGGCCTGCGCGGTGACCTCGCGGGTTTCAACGCCTTCGTCTGGGAGAGCCCCACACCCGGCCAATCCCAGCCACACCAGGGCACATCCACTCCGTACTCGCATGTCCGCTCCTCTCCGGCCCGAAGCTTGGGACGGTGGGGCGCGCGTTCGAGTTCGCCAATGGGGCCCGGAGGGCAGGGGTCCACTCCGGGACAGAGGCCCCCCAGGCCCCGGTGGGGCCGCGCTCAGCAGCGCTGCTGACAGCGGAGATAGGCTTTGTCGCAGTTCAGCAGGCAGAGGTCGTCCCCATGACACCCACCCACGCAGTAGCCATGGTTGTAGGAACAGGTCTCCCCGCACGTCATCGGGGCGGCGAGGTCGCCGGAGGACGTCGTGGCTCCCGCCACGGCACCCATGCCCACGCCCAATACGAGAGAGATTCCCACGAGCCATTTCTTCATTTTTTGCTCCTCGAGACGCGCCCATTCGCGCGGCGGAAGGGTGTGAGATGGGCAAAGACAGGCGAAGCGAGTAGGGTGTGACCCTGTTGAGTGGCTGACACAGGCTTTGGTGCATTCCCACCGGGTTGGAGACGACGCACGCGGCTTGTCTCCCGATACTCGGGGACGTGAGGTGAGGATGACCCGGTTCCGTTGTCCCAAGTGCAATAAGACGGTGGACAAGGAGTTCTACATTGGCCGGCAGCGGTGCCCTACGTGCAATGGGGTGATGGACAGGCTCGGCGAAGTCGATGCGCCGATAGAGAAGAAGCCGCTCCAACTGCAGCCCTTGCTCCCAAGGCAGAAGCAGCCCGAGCCGCCGCTCCAACTCCTGCACCAGGGCGGCGCGCAGCCGAACCTGCTCCGGCAGTCGCAGAAGCTGAAGCTCTGCCCCAACTGTCATGGCCCCATTCCGCCCGGGGGCGGGGGGTGTCCCGACTGTGGCCACAAGCTCCGTCAGCCGAAGCCCGGAGACGTCCAGCCGGGAGAAAACACGCTCGCACTCGAACTGGTCCTGACGTTGATCGATCGCTGGATCAATACCTTCAACTTCTGGAAGGACTTCGAGCTGCAGCCGTTCGAGCTGACGAAGAAGGACCTCGAGTCGAACACCTTCTCCGCGGCCAAGGTGGTCGACTCTCTGCTGCGACTGCTCGCGCGGCCCATCCCCTTCAGCAACCAGCGGAATGAGATGGCGCTGTTCCATGTCGCGCTTCGCAAGGTCGTCATCCTCGCGAAGACGCAGAAGGGCATGCTCGTCAAGCCCAATGACTTCGACCTGCTGTTCCGGCGGGTCTTCTTGAATCGTCTGAACATGCTGAAGTACCTGCTCCACCTCCATGAGCGAGGGGAGCAGCCCTCACCGATGTCGTCGCCGATGGTGCCCACGAGCAGTCTGATGGACGAGTGGCGGATCCAGCAGCGGCAGGTGTGGACGATGACGATGGGCGAGGCGATCTACCAGGAGTACCTCGAGAAGCATCAATCGCAATACGTCGCAGCCATGAAGCTGCTGAAGCAGCAGAAGGTCCTGCCGGGGACGTGCGGCCTTCGCCCGGCGTCGATCATCGAGCTGAGCGAGTGCAATCTCTGCTTCGTCATCGATGAGCTGAATACAAAGCTCAAGCCCAAGGGGCCGTGTGTCAGCAAGACCGAGTTCTATCAGCTATTGTACAGCGGGAAGATCTATCAGGCGTCGGGTTATTCGAAGTGGCAGATCGATCCCCTCGAAGTCAAGAAGACCTATACCCGGCTGTCGCAGGAGGAGGACAAGCGGCAGATCTCCCTGACGTGCGCGGAGTGGATGCTCTACGAGCACCTCATCAAGCTGCCCATGTACTTCAAGCATGGCACGGAGACAGAGGCGATCAAGGACAGCCACGCGTTGATGTCGCCAACGGTCGGGCACCAGAATCCGAAGTACACCAGCAAGACAATGGACGCCAAGTTCGGCCACATCGAGTACGTCTTCGGCCGGCTGGAGTTCACGTACAACGCCATGACCGGTGGATCCCGGTACGGCGACACGGTCCTGTGCATGGGCCTTGACGAGATCGGGCCAGAGCTGTGCATCTCCCTCCATGATCAGGGGATCCCCTTCGACAACGAGAACACCCACAAGAGTGTCGTATTCAAGCACCCGGTCCGGAAGATCTTGTTCAGGGATAAGCATTGCAGTGAGTGGCTTCAGGATTACGGAGAGGGGCTGAAGATCTACAACTGCTTCCTCTTCGAGGTCTTCTACGGGCAGTGGGGCTGTCGCGCCGCGCTCGCGCTCTCACTCATCCGGGAGCTGCGCCGATATCGAGGTCAGCAAAATCTACTCGACCTGATCATCGAAAACCTGTCCGTCCTACCTGCCACGATCGACAGTCCAGAGAAGAAATCCGTGGCCACCCTTCTGCATGAGATCGTCAAGGCGTTCTTCCGTACGGAGATCCGGGTGCCCTGCGTCCTGAGCCTTGAAGAGCCGACAGTCGTGACGATCTTCGACCAGACGGTCGACCAGGAGCCCCGGGTGCGCGACGCCACCAGTCAATGGGCGAGGCCCAGGGCGCTCCCGTACGTGGATTATGGTCGCGAGATGTCGGTCAAGCGGCTCATCTACTGCCTGCTGCGGATCGCGCAGATCAACCTCGAGGATGCGGGCTTCGACTTCGAAAAACAGATCAAGCAGAAGTTCCACGTCCTGCAGGGGCTCTGCACGTCCGCGGCGCAGGGCAACCGCGTCACGCTGAATCAGGTGCAGGAGTACTTCCGGCCGTACAAAGGGAAGTTGGACAAGCTGGACGCCAAGAAGAAGGTGAAGAAGACGAAGAGGCAGGCCTTTGTGTTGAACTGCGACAGCCTGTGTGGGGTGATTCATCAAATATTGCTCAACATCGCCGAGCTTGCCCGCACAGGTCACAGCGATCTGCTCACGCCGCTGCAACTGCGGTCGATGGTTCCCTTCAACAAGAACCTCTAGGCCTTTTCCTGTGCTTCCTGCCGTTCGGGCCTCACTCCCCCTCGTCCAGGCTCTCGCATCCCATGGCCAGTGCCCGTCCTGCCTGCACTCGCCCCCAAGGCGTCATCAGATGGGCATCCAGCCGAGGCGACAACGTCCCTGACGCAGGGGGATGCCTCGAGGGCTGCGCGGATGTGCCTCCGCGGCGAAAATTCATGATGATTTCGTGATTGGACGTCCGGGAAGGCTGCGCTGAAGAATCTCCACGCTGCCTTTGCCTGGAACGGAAGTTCGGGGTGGCCGAGCCATTGAATGCAGGCTGATGACCCACTGGGATGAACCCTGCCGAAAAACACCAGTTCCTCATCCCGAGGAGGAGAACCCAACGTGAAGAAGATCCTGATCGGCGTTGCCGCAATGGCCTCGCTTACTGCTTGCGGCAACAGCGTGTGCGAGAATCTCAAGGATGGATTCAATAAAGCGAATACCCAGAGCAGGGCCTGTGGCGCCGTGCCGGACGATCCCGACTACACGCTCGAATTCACGGACGAGCAGATGGAACGCTGTGAGAAGGGCATGATGGATAGCTGCTCGGACGACGACAAGAAGAAGCTTGATGCCCTTGCGGACTGTATGAAGGCCGTTCCAGCCTGTAAATCAGCTTCCGCGGAGGAACTGGACGCGATGGGGCTGAAGTACGATAACTGTTTGTTTGATAACCTCATGGGCCTCAGCGAGGCCTGCATCAACGGCCGCGCCGGATAGACCGCATCCGCAGTCATCGTCGTCATGTCATCTGAGCCTGATTCCCGCGCTGGCGAATCGGGCTCCCTTCGCTCAAACCGCGGCACAGGGCCGCGTGCTGTAGGTCATCAACGCGGCACAGGGCTTCCGCGCCGGGCGCGGAGCGCGTCGCTCTGTCCCCGTGCCTCGCTCGGAGTCATCCCCGTCCACCGTCGGAACGCGCGATGGAAGGCGCTCGGCTCGGAGTAGCCAAGCAGATAGGCGACCTCCGCGATGGCAATCCTTGGATCGGCGAGATGGCGGGAGGCGAGCTCGCGGCGGAGGTCATCCAGCAATCCGTCGAAGCTCGTTCCCTCTTGAGCGAGTCGGCGCTGCAAGCTCCGCTCGCTCATGCGCAGTCGCGCCGAGATGTCCGCGAGGGTCGTCGCTCCTTCTGGCAGGGCCGCCGCCAGCAATCGGCGCACCTGTGAGAGGGTGCTCTCGGGCCCCACGGGCCGGGAGGCCAGGAGGAGCTCGGCGAAGCGCTCCATCACCTGGGACAGCGATGGGTCCGCCGCCAGAACGGGGTGCTCGAGCACCCCGTGGTCGAGCTCCAGCGCATTCACCCGTGCCGAGAAGCTGGGCCGCACGCCAAACAAGCGCTCATGCTCCAAGGTCGACGTGGGCTCGAGATGGATGAACTCGACCTTGCGTGCGCGAACGGAGACTCCGGCGAGCTGCCGGCCCACCGCGATGATTGACGCAAGGGTGAACTCGCTCGCGTGACGACACGGCGCCATCCCGGCGACCTGGAACGCGTGCTCGACGCGCATCACGTCGCCCTTGTTGGAGAGCGTGAAGGCGGCGGCATCGTGAACGATGCGGTTGTAGCGAGCGAGGCGTTCGAGAGACGCGCGGACCGTGGGCGCGCTTCGAATGGCGTAATCCAGGACGTCGAACGTCCCAGGGCGCAGGCCCTCCGCCGCATGGAGTCCGAACTGGGCATCCCCGCTCAGGCGCTCCGCTTCCGACCAGAGCGCGTTCTCGACCTCGAGGGGGATCCGCGCATCCGGGTCCTCAGCCGACTTGGGGTCGAAGCCCGTCGCGGCCTGGAGCGCCTGAGGTGCCACGCCTGCCGCGCTCGCAGCGTGAACAATCAACGCCCCGATGCGGGCGGATACGCGGATCGCAACCACCGAGCGATTATCGCCCCCGGGGCGCAGGGGTGCAACAGACCCCAGTCTCGCGAAGGCCTGCGTGGCGCCCGCGGTCAATCGTTCTGTCGTCCGCGGTCACCAGGCCTTGGCCGAGGATGCGGCAGTCTCCGCGATGAACGGAGACCTCATGCGTCCAGCTTGGACCCTGCCTGCGACACCTTTGCTCTGCCTCGTTCTCGCCGTGAGCACCCCAGTCCTCGCCGCATCCCGCGAAGAGGTCGCGCTCGCTCCCTCGGCGTCGCCCGTCCGCGTGGACGTGGAGGTCGACCCCATCGCGTACGCGCTCGGGGGCTACTCCGTCCATGCCGGCATCACCTGGAGGCGTCTGCGGCTCGACCTGGGAGCATTCGCCCTGGACATCCCGCACTGGCTCGACGGCAACGAGGGCTTCAAGACCTCCTTCGACGGCTATGGCGTCAAGCTGCAATACTTCCTCTGGGGAGAGCAGCACGGCGGATTCATGGGGGTGGACATGGGCGCCAGCCGTCTCCTCGTCCGGCGGGATGGCACGGAGTTGGCCGCTCGCCCCAATCAGCTCACCGTGGGGGTGAATGCCGGCTGGCGATTCGATGTGGTCGCAGGATTCTATGTCACGCCATGGGTGGGTCTGAGCTGCGATCTCGCAGCTCGTGACGTCACCCTGGGGGATGGGATCTACACACGCAACACATGGACCGTCTTCCCGACCGTTCACCTCGGATACCGGTTCCGCTGAAGGCTCGAGCGCGTGCCTCCACTCCGCGCGTGCTCCGCTCCTCGTCCAGGCTTTTAAATCCCATGCCCCGTGGGGCGCAGCACCCAGTCGACGCTCAACCCCTCGTCGCCAACTACGCGAAGGAGCACGACTGCCTGCGCCGCCGTGACGAGGCCAAGACGCGCGTCGCCATCCAGGTGGATCCGAAGCTGATTGAACCGCGCGCCAACGCCATGGCCACGGTCTCCATCTACGTGACCATCTGGTTCGTAAAGCGAAGGTCGTATCCGTCGCTCGGGATGGTCATCTCGAGGTCCGGGTTGCAGCTCAGGCTTCCTCCCCGGGAAACGTGGACTCGAAGACCGGCGCGAAGGTGCTCGAGCAGTTGGCGGAACTGCACGGTGCAGGCTCAACGCTGGTCATGATGACGACCGACGCGGCGAGCGCGAACAAGGCCACGCGCACGCTGAACCTCGTCGACGGCCGCATCGTGTAGGACGGGCAGCCTCGCCAAGGCTCGGGAGCGTCATGGAACGCCTGCTCCATGACCTACGCTCCGTGTGGCGCGCGCTGCGAAAACGTCCCGACTTCGTGAGGTGGCTGTGCTCATGGCTTGAGGTTCGATTGCGGGAGCGGAGCCGGCAGGACCGACAATCGCGCGGTGGCGTGCTCGCAAGTGGCACATGGCCACAGAGAGAGTCGGAACCGTTTCAACCGAATGAAGCATCACCTCGACGAGCGCGCATCGAGGCTTCGGCCGACCGTGTAATCCGGGCTGGGGACCTGACGGTCGTGACCTACCGCCAGACCTCACGCCGCGCTCCTGCCTCCAGGCTTACGTGGACGGGCGTTCGAGTGTCTCGGGCATGGCCCGAGCGAAGAGCGCGAAGGCGACCGCCGCGACCGTCGCCAGGAACAGGAAGCCCGCGGAGTAGCCCAGATGGTGAACGAGCGTGCCGGCGATGACCTGGCTGAGCGAGGCGCCAATGCCCACCGCCATGGTGATGGCGCCGAGTGTGACGTTGAACCGGCCCGTGCCGCGTGTCAGGTCCGCGATGACGAGCACGGACACCACCCCGAAGATGCCCGCGCCCACGCCATCCAGCACCTGGATGGCCACCAACAGGGAGGGGTCGTGCGTGAGGGTGTAGAGCACACCACGGATAGGCAGCACGCCGAACGCGAGCAGCATCAGCGGCTTGCGTCCCCATGTCCCCGCGCGGTGCCCGGCCCACGAGGCCAGCAAGGAGATGACGAACTGGGTCGTCACCACGCAAGCGGACATGAACAGCATGGAGTCGCGGCCACGGCCCTTCGCCAGCAGCTCGCCCAGCAGGGGTAGCATCGCGGCGTTGGCGAAGTGGAACATCACCGCGCACGTCAGGAAGGTTCGCAGCCTGGGGTCCTGGAGCAACTGCCGGAGGCTGGCGGTGTGCTCGGGCCCGCCGTCCGGCTTCGCGCCCCGGGCTCGCTCGAAGTCGATCTCCTCGGGACGGATGAAGCGCAGGCTGAGGAGGGTAGGCACGGTGAGGGCCATCACGAAGTAGAAGACCGACGAGTTCGAGACGAAGTGGCCCAGCAGCCCCGCCACTATCGCGGTGTTCACATTGCCGGCGGAGTTGAAGGTCTGATTCCTGCCCTGTCGGCGGTCGAAGAGGGCAGGCCCCACCAACCCCAGGGAAATGGCGCAGGTGGTAGGGATGAAGATGCTGGAGACACCTCCCACAAGGGCCTGGGCGAGGATCTCCGGCCAGAACGTCGGGAAGCTCACGATGAGCCAGGCGCCCACGCCCAGGGTCGCGACGCCCGCGGCGATGAGGGAGCGCTTGGAGTGGACGCGGTCGGCGAGTTCGCCCGCCGGCAGTTGCGTCACGATACCTGCGATGCCTCCCACCGTGAGCGCGAGCCCGACGTGTTGTTCGTTCCATCGGTGGGCCGCCAGGTAGATGGCGAAGAAGGGACCGATGCCGGTCTGCACGTCGGCGAGGAAGAAATTGAGGCAGTCCAGTGCACGCAGCGACGTGCGGGATGGGGCTGGAGGACTTCCCGCGGACTGGATGGGGGCGGAGGGCATGGGCGTGTTCCGTGAGCGTACCCCGCGAAGATGAAAGAGACCGCGTGCCGGAGCTCATGGATGGCCAACGGAGCGGATGCGGCCATGAGGCCCCTCTCCCTGTGCCGGGGAGGTTTGTGTCTCGTCTGACGCACCGAACTGGCGATGCCTTCTGTGTGACATCGACGCGCACGGATGTGGATCTGCTCCTGAGCAGAGAGTAAGCGGACAGTTTGTCTATCCTTGATGCCGCTCGAGCCCCACCTCCTCCTCGTCCAGGCTTTCACATCCCATGGCCACTGCCCCTCCTGCCGCATTTGGTGTCCTGCTGGTGACCGCGCTGCTGCTCCCCATGGGGGGCGTGGAGGCCCGCACCTCCATCGTGAAGGCAGGGGAGGGGTGGAAGCTGGAGGTGGACGGCCAGCCCTACGTGGCGAAAGGCGTGACCTTCAGCGGCACGGGCGGTCCCTCGAACTTCGACGCGGATTGTGAACGCCTGCGCGCCCAGGGCGTGAACACGCTGCGCACCTGGGGCACCGGTGAGGAGACAGTCGCGCTGCTGGACGCCGCGCACAAGCACGGCCTGCGGGTCCTGGTGGGCCTGTGGCTGCGGCCGGGCCGCGCCGGCATGGAGAACGATGACGCCTTCGACTATGCGCGCGACGCGAAGGGCCGAGAGGCGCAGCTCCAGGCCACGCTCGCCCAGGTGCGCCGCTTCAAGGACCACCCGGCGGTGCTTGCCTGGGGCCTGGGCAACGAGGTCATCCTCAACTCTCCGGATGAGCCATCCAAGGTCGCCTACGCGCGCTTCCTGGAGAAGGTGGTCCGGGCGGTGAAGAAGACGGACCCCGGACACCCGGTGCTGTCCGTGGATGCCTGGACGCTGGGCGTGCCGTTCTGGGAGAAGTATGTCCCGTCGCTGGATGCATATGGTCTGAATGTCTATGGCCGGGGCATCCACGCGCTGCCGGACGCGGTGCGGCAGGCCGGTGGGCGCAAGCCGTGGTTCATCACCGAGTTCGGCGCCCAGGGCGAATGGGAGGTCCCGAAGGACGCTCGCGGCGTGCCCCAGGAGCCAGGAGACGCGGAGAAGTACGACGTCATCGTGGACGGCTGGCGCAACGCGCTGGCGCCCCAGGTCCAGGCGGGCCGGTGTCTGGGATTGTTTGTCTTCAACTACAGCTCGGCGTTCGACCACACCGGGCTGTGGTTGGGCATGCTGTCGGGCACCGCCATGCGGCCGGCGTGGCACGCGGTGCGCGAGGCCTACACGGGCACGAAGCCCGTGCCCGCGCTGCCGGTGCCGGTGCGGCTGGAGGTCCAGGGCCTGGAGAAGGAAGGCGCGGCCACCTGGGCGAACGTGGCCTTCGACGTCACCGCCGCCACGCCGCTGGAGGTCTCGTTCGCCTACAACGCACGGGGGGCGCCCACCCGCGAGGAGCGCGACCGCGTGACGGCGCTGGAGGCGCGCAAGGGCGCCACGCCGGGCACGTGGCGCGTGCGGCTGCCGGTCGTGACGGGCGCCATCAAGCTGTATGGGCTGGCGAAGGACGGCGCGGGAAATCTGGTCGCGGCCACGACGTCCGTGGCGGCGCAGGCCTCTCCGTGAACGGAGCGCTCCTGGCGCGAGGGCCTCCCTACTTGGTCCAGCTGTCCCCGTGGCCCTTGGTGAGGCCCAGGGCCTTCACCCAGTAGTTGGCGTGGAGCGAGGCCGGGGACAGGACGGGCCCACCGCCCTCGATCTGTCCGTCCTTCACGGCGTCCACCTCCCAGTTCTCGTCCTGCGGCCGGTAGTGCGCGTGGCGCCGCTTGTGCTCCGCCATGCCCGAATAGATGCTCTGGATGCCCAGCGCGCCCGCGAGGGTGCGTTTCTGCTGGGGGATTCCGTCCACGAACGAGTTGCGCATCTGGGAGCGCAGGCTCCCGGACTGGACGGGGCCCCCGCAGAAACCAAACGCCTCCGCCCGGGAGATGTAGTGGCGCGCGATGGTCCACATCATGGGGTGCCGTGCCGGCGCGTACATCGCCCACATGTCGGTGCCGTTGAACTCCGACATCTCGTCCGTGTCGTCCTCCTGCATCCCCATCTGGAGCGCCAGGTCATCCTTCATGAAGCCCGGAGGCTTCGCGTTGAAGGTGAGCGTGTCCTCCAGCTTGAGGAACGTGGGGACCTTGGGGGGCTTCGCGAGCATCTTCTCCAACTGCTTGGGCTCCTCGATGACGCAGTTCGCGTCGAAGAAGTAGCCGCCGTTCACGCCCAGCGTCAGGAAGGTCAGGATGTCCTTGGCGGGCGCGTGGCCTCGGTTGCCCAGGTAGAACTTCAGGAGCTGGTCCAGCTTGTCCAACTGGAGCGCCCCCAGCTCCTTGCGCACGACCGGAGCGCCCAGGACCTCGTCCAGGCCATGCACCTTCACCCGCTTGCCCAGGGCCTTCTCGAACTCGGGGGCCATCTGCGGCAGGACCCAGAAGTACACCGTGGCCGACGCGGAGAAGCGGGCCGCGATGTCCTTCGGACTTCGGGTGTTCGAGTCGTTCGGCTTGCCCGTCCCGTACCAGACGAAGTGGAGCGGCGTCTTGTGGCGGGCCGGGGCGCGGACGGGAAAGGACTCTGGCCCCTCGACGTCGACCTTCAGGACGCTGAACGGGTTCCAGGTGGGGTCCTGGTCCAGACTGGGCCCTCCTAAGCGTGGCCGGCCTCGGTCGACGACGGAGAAGGAGGACGAGGGCTTGGGGGGCTTCGGCATCCCCGTAGCATTCTGGGTTCTCCCCTGGGGGGCAACGCCGTGGGAGGTCGGGTCCGCGCCGACGTGTGTTTCCTGCGGACAGGTCGTGCCGGATGGGTCCGCGCGCATAGAGTGCGCAGCCATGCACTTGCGCCTCGTCTTCCTTCTCCTGGGGTGTGTCGCGACCGGCTGTGCCCACCGCGAGCTTCGTCCGGCCTTGCCTCCGCCGACCGCGAGCCATGGTCACCTGTCGCTGGCCATGGAGTACTTCCTGGAGGATCCGAACTCCGTCGAGGAGCGGATCGCCCGGACCCCGAACTTCGCTTCCTCCGGCTCCACACGGCCTCTGCTGGACGGTCCCACGCTGGAGCTGGAACCGGGGCAGGCTCCTGGGGTCTTCGAGGAAGCCACCCAGGTCCTGAAGGGGCAGCCCACCGAACCCCAGGTGCGTCAGGCCTTGAGCGAGCTCCAGGCCGCGTGTGACGCGGACCATGAGGCCGCCTGCCGGTTCCTGAAGGAGCAGAGCCTCCAGCCCGCGCGGCTCGAAGGGGACCTGAGCCACCCCCTGGGGCCCAGCCTGTCCTCCAGCCGCGAGTTCGCGGTGGTCATCGTCCAATGCCGTCTGGACGCGGACGGGCGGATGCGGGACTGCCAGGCCATCGAGGATGGGCCCCTGCCATTCGCACCCAATCTCATCGCGCAGCTGAGCGCGTGCCGTTACCGGCCCTGGACCCTCGCGGGGCATCCGATGAGCACCCCGTTCGGCATCACCTTCAACCTCCACCGCGGAGGCTCCAGCGAGCTCTCGCTGGAGCAGAAGGTGGGTTGGGCCCAGCAGCGCGCCGCCCGCTTCCCCGAGAGCAGCGCCGCGTGGGGCAACCTCGCCATGCAGCTCGCCGTGCAGCGGCCGGATGATCCGGCGTACCCGCGGGCCCTGGAGCGCGCCTACGCCATGGCCCCCCAGGACCGATGGACGGCCACCGAGATGGCGTGGCGGCGCGTCCAGTCCGGGCAGTACGCGGCGGCCCTGACGGCGCTTCGCCCGGTGATCCGCCGCTCCGCGCGACATGAACCGCTCAACCCCTATGTGCTGGAGACCGCCGCCGCCGCGCACTTCGGCCTGAGGCAGTGCACCGAAGCGCTGGCGGAACAGCAGCAGGCCGTGGCCCTGCTGCCGAAGGCGTGGCCCGAGCCGGAGCACGCGCGCTTCCAGCTCAAGCTCCAGGAGTATCAGACCGCGTGCGCCGCGCTCCCGGCCGTCAGCGCAACGCCGGATCCTCGCTGATCCGCGCCACCGCGCCGTGGAGGATGCCCAGCTGCCGGGGCACGCGCTCCAGCAGCGCGCTCAGCACCGGATCGCCGCTGGTGCGCGGCAAGGCCAGTGACGGCAGGGGCGGGGGCTCCCGCCGCTCCTGCAGCGCGCGGGCGAGCAGCTCCAGGCTGTCGCTGGCCCGCTGCGCCAACTGCTGCGGCAGCACGGAGGTCGTCCGGTCCTCGAACCGCCCCGTGCCCAGCGCGGTGACGGCCAGCGCGAACCTGCGCGTGTAGGTGAGCAGGGCCATGCCGGGCTCCAGGTGCTGGGGCGGGCCACGGTACTCCGTCATCAGCCGCTGGAAGGACGACTCGGCCTCCAGGAGCGCCTGGTCCAGCCTCCGGCGCTCCTCGTTCACCGCGGGCTCCGTGCCGCTGCGGTGCGTGGCCAGCTGCTGCAGGTACTTCCCGTCCGCGCGCAGGGCGGAGGCCGCCGCGTCCGGGAAGCGGCGGCGCTCCGGGCTGGGCCACAGCGTCCACGTGCCCAGCAGCGCCAGCGTCCCCGCGATGAGCACGCCCAGCGAGCGCTGCGACGCGACCGTCCAGTCCCCGGAGCTGAGCGTGGCCATCAGCAGGTAGTCCGGCGTGAGCAGCACCTGGAACGCACCGAAGTTCAGGGGGAGGAGCGCCACGGAGATGGCGGTCAGCACGCTGATGACCGCGACCATCAAGGGCGGCGTGTGCACCGTGGTCGCGATGAGCGCCGCCAGGCTCGCGCCCACCAGCGTCCCCATCGTGCGCTGGAGCACGCGCTCCTCCGTGCTCCCCGCGTGGGGCTGGAGGATGGAGATGACCGTCAGGCTCACCCAGTGCGCGTCGCCCACCTGCAGCGCGCGCGTCAGCCCCAGCGCCGCCGTGGCCACCATCCCCGTGCGCAGCGCGTGCCGGAGCACCAGCGAGTCCGGGTGCAGGTTGTCGCGCAGGGGCCGCCACGCGGAGAACCCAGGCGCCTTCGGGAGGCCCTTCACCGTGCCCTTGCCGCGCTGGGACACGGGGTCGCCGAAGAGCAGGCCGGAGGCCGTTTCGTGCGCCACGCCCGCGTACTCGCGCAGCCGCGCCAGCAGCGCGGCGACGTGCATGGACAGCGGCCCTTCCGCGCCCTGACGCACGGGCGGCGCGGCCATCCTCGCGGGTTGCCGGCGCTTGGGCCTCAGCACCAGCCGGGGTGGGGCGCTCATGCCTTCGTTGCGCTCCTGCCGCAGCGCTCGCGCCACCCACAGGTCCATCGCCGCGAAGGCCTCGCACAGCCGCGCCACGCGCTCCCGCGTCGCGTTCATGTGCGGGTCGCGCCCCACCACCTGCATCGCCTCCGCCAGCGAGCTGAGCAGGGCCACCATCGGCTCCGCCAGCTCCACCAGGACCAGCAGGTGTTCGCCGCGCCGGGATTCGTCCGGCCGCCCGCGCCGCGTGGCCGCGAGCACGCCGCGCGCCCGTTCAATCTCCGGGCGGATCCTCGCGTGGCGTTGGAGCCCATCCGCCCACTGCGAGGCCGTGGCCCCGTCCAGGGTCCCCGTGTGCAGCTCCTCCGCCGCGCTGGCGAGCCCCGCGTAGACGCGCGCCACGGCCCGGCGCGCGGGGCGGTAGGGCCTGAGCGGCCAGAGGACCAGCGACAGCGCCATCGCCCAGAGGCCGCCCATCAGCAGGGCCCCGCCGCGCAGCAGCGTTTCGCGCAGGGAGGAGGTGGGCGCCCCCAGCGACACGACGAAGATGACCGCGAGCTGGCCTCCCACGGAGCCCGCGGTCTCGCCGTAGCTGCGGGCGAAGTTGGCCGCCGTGACGCCCAGCAGCAGCAGGCTCGCGTCCACCCAGTACGTCCGTCCCGCGGGAGCGGCGAGCATGCCGACCAGCGACCCCAGCACCGTCACCACGCCCATGACGCGCGCCCGCGCGTGATACGAGCCGCCCTTGTCCGCGAGCGTGACGAGCAGGCCGGTGAGGCCCGCCCAGCTGGCTTCGGGCACGGTGGAGAGGAAGGCCAGGCACAGGGGCAGCGCGGTGGAGATGGAGGCCCGCAGGCCCGCCCACAGCGCCGGTCTTCCCGGCTCCACACGAAAGAGCGACTGGAGGTGTCTCAGCAGCCGGTGCATGGAGGTCGGGGAGGTGGCAAGCCGTCACCCCAGAGGGTGGCCATGGACGTCCTGCTCCACAGACAGGGACCGCCCCTTCCCCTCCTGTCCGGACGGCCCCGCGGCCCCGGGCCCGCGGGGTCCTCCCTCCCGCACGTCCAGGACAGGGGAGCGGACCGGCCCCTCCCGGCTCAGCCCGCTCCGCGCGCCGCTTCGCCAGCGGCTCCGGCCATGGCCCCAATCGCTGCCTCGGGCGGCTCCCCGGGCGAAAGCGAGGTGCCGTCCCAGGGGATGTAGCGCACGCCCGGCATCGGCTCCGGCCCGTGGAACTCCAGCGCGCCCACGGTGGAGGTGAGCCGCTGCGTGAAACGCCACGCGGCGAAGGGATGGGGACGGCGGAAGAGCTGCAGCTCGCACCGGGCCACGTCGCTCTGGGCCACCCGCACGTCCCAGCCCTGGGGATCGCGGTACAGGTAGCCCACCAGCGTGCGCGGGTCGCACCACGCGCGGCCCTCCACGGCCACCGTCGCGGACGTGGCGCGGAAGGAGAGCTCGCCGGAGGCGGGCGACGTCATCCGCGTGAAGAACAGGTTGGGCATTTCGTGGAACGTGTGCTGCGTGTCGCGCGTGCGCAGGAAGACGGGGGACAGCCTCGGGTGGCCCCGCTTGCGCTTCGCGCGCACCGCCATCGTCTCCAGTCGCGCCGCTGGGTCCTCACGGAAGCGCGGGCAGTACAGCCACGTGAGCTCCTCCAACCGCCGGTGGCCCCACAGGTGCTTCTGCAGGCCGGGAGCGCCCCTCACGGCGATGCGCTCGCCGTCCACCGTCACCGTGCCGTCGAAAGAGAGGTCATCGTGCACGTGGGCGACGCGCGTGGGCAGCGGCAGGAGCGCGGCGCCGCGCGGCTCGCGGCGCACCGGGAGGCTGCCCTCGGAGGTGAAGCGCAGGTCCCACGCGATGGCGTGGCCACCGGAGGCCACCTGTCCCTGGCAGCGGCCGGGCGACAGCTCCGAGTCCGCGATGCGCACTCCGCCGGACGGGAGCGCCGTGAAGGCGGAGGCCGGGTGGATGGACTTGAGCGCGACCGCGGGCCGGTCCTTCGAAGCGCAGTCGAACGCCGCCGCCCAGACCGTGGCGCGAGGCTCGCCCGCGGTGCCCGGGGCCGGGGTGAACAGCGTGTAGCGCAACCACCAGGCGCGGTCTCCGCCGGGGTCGAGCACCACCAGGAACCAGATCTCGAAAAATCCCCGCTGACCGTTCCAGCGCGGCAGGTTGGCGCGCTCGCTCGACGGCATTGGATGCATCCCCCTCTCGCGGCCTGGCACGGCCCCAGCTCCGCGCCCGGCGGCTTCACGCTGGCAGATGCGGCCCCGTGCGGGCAAGAGGGCCGCGGGTCGCGGATCCGCGGGGGGCGGCCCGTGTCGTCAGGAGCCTGACGCGCCCCAGGACACGCGATAGGTGACGCTGTCGTCATCGAACTGCACGACGTCCACCTGCGTGGCGGGGCCACTGGCGGCGCGCACCGTGGCCAGCATCACGCCCTGCTTGAAGTAGCGCAGCAGGCCGGGCTCGTTGAGCCACAGGTCCGCTTCGCGCTCGCCGCGCTCGGTGATGCGCACCTCGGTGTAGTTGTTGCCGGTGCGGAAGCTGTGCTGCGAGCGGTGCAACATCCGCTTGGGCCCGATGAGCCGCAGCACGCCCAGCAGCGCCCGGCCCACCATCGTGTCGCGGTAGCCGTCGATCATCCGCTCGCCCAGCATCCGCCACGCCACCGGCTCCGGCTGCTCCGGGTGGAGCGACTTCGCCGTCAGCGCCACGCAGCGCGTCCAGGTGTCCAGCGAGTACGCCGGTTGCAGCGGCCGGTCCAGGTCCAGCCCCTCCTTGCGCAGCTGCTCCTTGAGGGCGAAGGAGACCTTTCCGGACAGTCCCCGGACGAAGAGTCCCTCGACGATTGTCGGGAACACGAGCTTTTCGGCGGCGGCCATGAAGACCATTCCGCCCAGCCCTTCCGGTTCCGGTCAAGCCCTACCGGGTGCGTGTCGTCCAGAGTGAGAAAGCCGGCCCCTCCTCCGCGACGGTGGCGCGCCCCTTCCCGCCTCTGTCACCCGTGGTGGAGTCCTCCAAGCAATACATGAAAAACAAGTGAATCCATCCACGTCGGGTCGCGCCCCGGGCACCGGAGCGAGCCCTCTGGAGCGCGGGGGCCGGCGCCTTCGTCGGAGTGAATCCGCGAGGGGGCATCTGGTAGCGTGCCCCGTCCCTGGTTCCCCCTCATGACGTCCCGTGTCCTGACGTGCCTGCTGTTCTCCGCGCTGTGCGCGCTTCCGGCCCTGGGCGCGAGGCCGGTGCCCGCGCCGGCCGCGGACGGGATGGCGATGCTCCAGCGGATGGACACGGCCCGCGTCCAGGGGAGTCCCAGCACGCTGCGCACGGAGCTGGACGCCCAGGAGGCGAAGGCGCCCCGGGATCCGATGCCCCGGGTGTACCGGGCCTTCCTCGCGCTGCCTTCGGACGCGAGCTTCAGCGAGTTCAAGGCGCTCGCGGTGGTGTATCCGGAGAACCCCTGGCCGCACGTGGGCATGGGGCTCGTGTACGTGCGCTGGGGCATGTTGAAGGACGCGGCCGCTCCGCTGGAGGTGGCGCGCAAGGCGGTGCCCGGCTTCGCGCCCGCGCTCTGGGTGGACGGCCTGCGGCTCCAGGCGGAGGGCAAGCCCGTGGAAGCGGAGGCGCGGCTGCGCGAGGCGCTGGCGAAGCTGGACGTCCCGCGCTTCCGCACCGACCTGGCCTTGCTCCTGGCGGGCCGGCCGGGTGGGGCGGCGGAGGCGCGCGCGCTGCTGGTGCGGTCGGTGAAGGAATGGCCGGAGCAGCCGGAGGCGCTCCAGGTGCTGTCGCGGCTGGCCCGCGAGGCGGGGGACGCGAAGGCGGGCGCGGAGGCGGGCGCGTTGCTGGTCGCGCTCCAGCCTCACGACCGCGAGGCGCACCGGCGGCAGGCGGAGGCGTGGCTTGGCGCGGGGGACAAGGCGCAGGCGGTGAAGATGCTGGAGCGGTACTCGGTGCTCGGGGGCGCGGACCCGGCGGTGCTCGCCACCTGGGTGCGGCTCAACGTGGACCTGAACCGCCCGGAGGACGAGGAGAAGGCCCTGGTGCGGCTGGCGGCCGTGACGCCGAAGGATCCGGAGCCGCTGCTGCGGTTGGCGACGCTGGCGGAGGCGAAGCCGGACGCGGCCGGGACCGAGGCGCGCCTGGATCAGGCGGTGGCGCTGGCTCCGGAGCGCGCGGACATCCAGGCGCGGCGGGCGCGGCTGCTGCTCAAGCAGGAGCGCTTCTTCGAGGCCGTGATGGCGTATCGCGCGGCGCTCGCGGCCCCGGAGCGCCCGGTGCCGGAGGCCGCGGAGGAGTTCGCGCAGCTCTCCAAGCGGCTGCGGCTGCCCGCGTCGCCCGCGAAGGGCACGCTGGAGCAGGTCTACGACCGCGTGTCGCTGGGGCTCGTGGCGCTGTACCTGGACCACCTGATGGAGAAGCCGGAGCTCAAGGGCAACTTGAAGGTGCGCGTGGACCTGGACGCCACGGGGAAGGCGACGAAGGTCGTGGTGCTCTACGACAGCCTCCAGGACGTGCTCATCACCCACCACGCGCAGGTCGCCTTCATGGACGCCCAGTACCCGCCCGACAGCGAGTCCCCGGTGTACCAATACGTCTTCCGTCCTCCGCGCTGAGGTGGACACCCCGGCGCTTCCCCTCCGGCAGGCGGGTTGACGCTGGCGGCGCGGGACGGCACAGACTCGGGGGCACGCCTTCCAGGCACCGACCGGGAGCTCCGCCCTTGAACGCCACGCCGCCGCTGACGCCCGAAGCCCTGTGGCCGCGCACCCTGGCGGTCACCCGGCACGCGCTGGAGACCGGGGCGTTGCAGCCCATCACCACCGAGGCGCGCACGGTGGCGGACGCGGGCGCGACGTTCCAGGTGCGGGTGCTGGGCCGGGTGGCGCTCAAGGAGCGCAAGCCGCCCGCGCCCTCGGGTGGGGCGCCGTTCAACCCGTTCGCGCACCCGGAGCCGGACCTCGTGCTGGGCGACGTGCCTCCCGCGCACGTCTGTCTGCTCAACAAGTTCAACGTCGTGGAGCACCACCTGCTGCTGGTGACGCGGGCCTTCGAGTCCCAGGACGCGCTGCTGACGGCCGGGGACTTCGACGCGCTCGCGACGTGTCTGGAGGGCCTGGACGGGCTGGCCTTCTACAACGCCGGGGAGACGGCGGGCGCGAGCCAGCGGCACAAGCACCTGCAGCTGGTTCCCCCGCTGGGGCCGGACCGCCTCCGCGCCCCGGTGGAGGCGCTGCTTCCCGCCACGCTGCCCGCGCCCGGGCGCGTGGTGGCCGCGAGCGCGCTGCCGTTCCCCCACCTGCTGGCGGGCCTGGGCCCCTGGGAGGCGCCGGGGCAGGGGGCCCGGATGCTGGCGGCGTACCGGCTCCTGCGCGACGCGCTGGGCCTGGGCGAGGCGTCGCGCGCGCCGTACAACCTGCTGGCCACGCGGGACTGGATGCTGCTCGTGCCCCGGAGCCGCGCGGAGCACCTGGGGGTCAACGTCAACGCGCTGGGCTTCGCGGGCTCCCTCCTGGTGCGCGCGCCCGAGCAGTTCGACGCCGTCGCGGCGCTGGGCCCCCTGGAGTTGCTGCGCCACGTCGCGGGCCTCGCGCCGTAGGGACGGGTGCAACCGCGAGCGCGGAGCGGCACAATGCGCGCGCAGCTGGCTCACCCGTCGGAGGCAGGACGCGGGTGGGGGGCCCGGACCGATGGAGCGACGACCATGGATGTGAACGAGCTGGCCCGCGTGCCGGGCGTGAATCCCCAAGTCCCCGACGCGGCGCGCATCTACGACTACACGCTGGGAGGCATCCACCACTTCGAGTCGGACCGGCAGGCGGCGGAGTACATGTTCTCGCTGCTGCCTTCGACGCGGAAGTGGGTGCGGATGCTGCGCGCCTGCCTTCAGGCCGCGGCGAAGCGGCTGTCGGCGGAGGGCTTCACGCGCTGGGTGGACTTCGCGTCCGGCCTGCCGACCAACGACCACGTGCACGGGGTGCTGCCTCCGGACGTGAAGGTGCTGTACTCGGACATCAATCCGCTGACGATGGCGCAGGCGCGCGTGCTCCTGGGGGATGAGCCGCGCGTGCGCTACCTGGAGTGCGACATCCGTCAGGCGAAGGCGTTCCTGGAGCGCGCCGACGTGCGCGAGTTCCTGGGCGGCCAGCGCAAGGTGGCCCTGGGCGCCAACGGCATCACCGTGTTCCTCAAGCCGGAGGAGAACCGGCAGTTCTTCCGCGACCTGTATGACTGGGCCGCG
Source organism: Corallococcus silvisoli (assembly GCF_009909145.1). Taxonomy (NCBI): domain Bacteria; kingdom Pseudomonadati; phylum Myxococcota; class Myxococcia; order Myxococcales; family Myxococcaceae; genus Corallococcus; species Corallococcus silvisoli. The sequence goes on along the minus strand of NZ_JAAAPJ010000003.1, from coordinate 206,587 downwards.
CCGGGCTCGAAGCTCTTCACCACCTTCGAGACCAAGGACCCCGCGAAGACGACGCCCCAGTGGGAGCAGTTCGTGGGGATGTTCCAGAAGATGGGAGAGTCCTTCGAGCTGCTCTCCCTGCCTGAATACCTGGAGCTCTGCGGGCCGTGGACCCCCGGCCCTGGCGGTGTCGTGCCGGTGAGCCGGTTCCTGGGCCTGCCCGACGACGCCATCACCGAGGAGGACCGGCAGGGCGTGGGCATCGAGTTCTACGCCGTCGTCCTGGAGAAGAAGTAGGCCCTCACCCGCGGCCGAGCAGCGCGAGCAGCGCATCGGTGGTGTCCACCTCTCCGGCCTAGTTTAACTTGCAAGCTTGTCCGTGATTTCATTGCTTGCCGTGGCAGCCGCCATCCTCACTCCGCGCGCCGCGAGCTCCGTCCTCGTCCTCGTCCTCGCCCTCGTCGGGTGCGGCTCGGCCACCGTGACGGGTGGAGGCAGCCCCGCGCGGGCGAAGTGGGTGGGTCCAGTCGTCACCACGCCGGACGGCGGCCAGCTCCGGACGACCCTCTACTATGGGCCCTGGCAGTGCAGCGCCGCGTTCATTGCCCGGTGCGAGTCGAAGTGCACGAGGGAGGGGCGGGCGCTCATGGGCTGCATGTGGCTGGCCGACATCAAGGGCGACTGGCGGGGGCGATACCTCTTCTTGCCCGCTGAAGCTGGCGGGCGCCTCGCCATCACCCACTGCTGCTGCGACTACCCCAAGGTCGCGGACCTCCAGTCGCGACGAGATACCTGGGACAGCGCGCGCAAGGTCTTCCGGCACGAGTGGGGGGCGGAGTTCGGCGAGTGGCCCCAGACGGCTGGAAGTCTCTGGGCGGGCCACCACGTCTTCGACCTGGCGCACGGTGGTGCGCCCACTGCACCCGGAAACGTGCTGCCTGTCCCCGACGCCGTCCACAAGGTATTCAACGCCGAGTACCCCGCCTGCTACGCGCCAGGTGGCAGGTGGCTGACTCCCGGCCCTGAGCGCCCCTACGGGGATTGAGGGTACCCATGTCCATGGCTCGACTGCTGGCCGAAGTCTCCGCCCGTCACTTCCCCAACCCGCCCGCGACGCCTGCCCAGGTGGCAACGTTCGAGGCGCGCGTCGGCTGGAAGTTGGATGCGGACCTGTGCGCCTTCTACCTCCACTGCGATGGCGCTGCGCTCTTCGATGCTCCGCCCGAGATGAACTACCGCATCCTCCCGCTGGATCGGATTGAGCGCGCCCGAGCGGCCATCCGCGGTAGCGAAGAGGACAAGGACGGGTCGCCGTCGCACTACACGCTGGTGGACATGCAGGACACCAACTTCGTCATCTTGGACGTGGCCAGTCGCGAGCACGGCCGCTACCCGCTGCTCGACGCCTTCCACGAGACGTACCCGGAGGAGGCGCCGCGCATCGCCGCATCCTTCGAGGAGTTCCTGGCGAAGGCGCTGCGCAGCGGAAACAGGGCCTTCTGGTTGGCGGACTGAGGCTGTTGCAGCGGCCTCAATCAAGCCATTTGGCCAGAAGCCTCTCATACAACCTGGACGTGTGGAGGTGCTCCAACGCGCTCAACTCACCCGACGCCCCAGTGGGAGCAGTTCGTGGGGATGTTCCAGAAGATGGGAGAGTCCTTCGAGCTGCTCTCCCTGCCTGAATACCTGGAGCTCTGCGGGCCGTGGACCCCCGGCCCTGGCGGTGTCGTGCCGGTGAGCCGGTTCCTGGGCCTGCCCGACGACGCCATCACCGAGGAGGACCGGCAGGGCGTGGGCATCGAGTTCTACGCCGTCGTCCTGGAGAAGAAGTAGGCCCTCACCCGCGGCCGAGCAGCGCGAGCAGCGCATCGGTGGTGTCCACCTCTCCGATGCGCGGGAAGATCTTCGACATCGCGAAGTCGTGCGCGGCGATGTCCGTGTCCGTCATGGCATCGGACGCGAAGGTGAGGTTGTACGCGCGCTCGTGCGCGGCCCGCGCCGTCGTGTCGACGCCGATGCTCGTCGCCACGCCCGCCAGCACGATCCCCGTCACCTGCCGGCGCCGCAGCTGGAGGTCGAGCTCCGTGCCGTAGAACGCGCTCCACTGGTGCTTCGTGATGAGCAGGTCCCCCGGCTTCGGCCCCAGCTCTGGCACCAGCTGCGTGAACTCCGGCGCGTTGGGGATGGGACGCGCGGGCACCTGCGTGCGCGACCGGAGCCGGTCTCCGCCGTCCGGTGAGAAGGAAACCGTCACCAGCACGACGGGCAGCCCGACGCGCCGGAAGGCCTCCGCCAGCCGCACCGTGTTCGCGACGACCTCCTGGAAGGGGTGCACGCAGGGGACCTGGGACAGCCCCCGTTGGAGGTCGATGACGACGAGGGCGGTCCTGGAATCCAGCGTCGTGGCGGGCATGCTTCACCTTTCTTTCGTGGAGAGGAAACGGACTCCGATGAGCGCGGCGGCGAAGCCCGCGGCGGCACCCACGCCCAGCGCCCAGCGCGGGCCGAACGCGTCCGCCACCCAGCCGACGATGGGGGCCCCGATGGGCGTCCCCCCCAGGGCGATGGCCAGCAGGATGGCGAGCACGCGTCCCCGCATCACGGGCTCCGTCGAGAGCTGCACCACGCTGTTCGCCGTGGTGGTGAACGTCTGCGCGGAGACGCCGATGAGGACGAGCGCGATGCCGAAGAGGCCGTAGCCCGGCATGACCGCGGCGAGCGCCAGTCCGCCCCCGAAGATGGCGGCCCCCGAGACGAGCAGGCTGGCGCGGGGATGCGGGCGCCGGGCGGAGAGGAGCGCCCCCGCCACCGAGCCCATCGCCATGATCGACGTCAGCAGCCCGTACCGGCCCGCGCCTTCGTGGAAGACGCTGACGGCCATGGTGGAGATGAAGATGGGGAAGTTGAGCCCGAACGTCCCGATCAAGAAGAACATGATCAGGATGGCCCGCAGGTCGGGCCGCCTCCAGACGTAGATGAAGCCGTCCACCAGGCCCCCTCGCGTCCGCGGTGCCCGGTCGCTCCGGTGCAGCTCCTCCACGCGAAGCAGGCTCAGCGAACACAGCACGGCGATGAACGAGGCGGCGTTGAGCACGAACAGCCACCCGGAGCCCACGGCGGAGATGAGCACCCCCGCGATGGCCGGTCCAATCATCCGCGCGGCATGGAACGAGGTGGAGTTCAGCGCCACCGCGTTGGACAGGTCCTCTTCGCCCACCAGCTCCGACACGAACGTCTGCCGCGCGGGGGCGTCGAACGCGGTGACGCAGCCCAGGAGGAACGCGAACACGTAGACGTGCCACAGCAGGATGCGTCCGCTGAGCGTGAGCAGCCCCAGTCCCAGGGCCAGCGCCCCCAGCAGCGCCTGCGTGGCGAACAGCAGCTTGCGCCGGTCCAGGTGGTCCGCCGCGAAGCCCGTCAGGGGCAGGAGGAGCAACTGCGGCCCGAACTGGAGCGCCATGACCACGCCCACCGCGGTCGCGTTGTTGTGCGTCAGCTGGGTGAGGACGATCCAGTCCTGGGCGGTGCGCTGCATCCACGTGCCCACGTTGGACACAATCGCCCCGGCCGCCCATGTCCGGTAGTTGAAGCCTCTCAGCGAGCGGAAGGTCCCCTGCATTCGTATACCCGTGCATCAATATGATGCACCCGTGCACGATTCGTCAAGCGAACCGCCCTGTGCGTTGCGCGCGCTCCACCCGGCGACTACGCTTGGAGACGTGGACCGGCGCGACCCTCACGACTTCTTCGAGCAGCTCACCGCCGTGTCGCGGCGCCTCCGGTCGGTCGCGGCGCAGGCGTATTCGACCTTCGAGGTGGGGAGCGCGCAGGCGAAGTTCCTGCGGCACATCGGCCGCAACAGCCGCATCTCACAGGCGGACCTGGCGAGGGCCACGGAGACCGCTCCGACGCTGACCGGCCGAGCGCTCGAGACGCTGATCGAGCGCGGGTGGATCCGCCGCAAGCGCAGCGAGGAGGACCGCCGCCAGTACGCCCTGGAGCTGACCGCCTCCGGGCAGCGCGCGCGGGAGCGGGTGGAGGCGGTGCGCGAGGGGCTCATCTCGCGGCTCGCGACGGTGCTCGATGACCGGGACGTGGAGGACTTCGAGCGCATCGCGAAGAAGATCCTCGCCGCGTTCGAGCCCCCGTCCGACCCGCGCTCAGGGGAGTAGGGGCCTCGCGCGCGGAGGGCCTACTCGCAGCGCTCGCCCGCCAGCGCGCAGCGTCCGTACGCGCAAGGGGTGAAGGGCGCGTTGGCGCAGCCGGAGGACGGGCAGGCGCAGGTGGTGACCCGGTGGGTGTTCGGGTCGCAGCAGGGCCCATAGCCGGAGGTGTTCGGTCCCGCATCCACGGTGCCTCCGTCAGGCGCGCCCGCGTCGATGTCAGTGCCGCCGTCAGGCGTGCCCGCGTCGATGTCGGTGCCGCCGTCCTGGACGCCGGCGTCCAGGGGCATGCCGCCATCGGCTTCCGGGCCCGCGTCGGCGCCGCCTGCGTCAGCCGTGCCCGCGTCGATGTCGGCGCCGCCGTCCGCGGTGGAGGACGCGCCTCCGTCCTTGCCTGGGCCGCAGGACTGGCTCTGCGACTCCGCGCAGGTGCCGGCCGCGCAGGCCCGGAAGGTGGCCGGGCAGCCATCAGGAGCGTCGCAGGGACAGGTGTCCACCTGCCCGGAGACGCAGCAGACCGCCCACGTCACCTCGCCCAGGGGGTCCGGGTCTTCGTACAGCGGATCGAAGCAGCCGGCGCCCAGGAGCGCGAGCAGGGTGGCGGTGAGCAGTCGGTTCACGTGTGGTTGGGACACCCGGTGGGAGCGACCTGGGACATGCCCCCGGTGCGCGGCTAGTATCCCACACCCCATCGCGCGAGCGATGTCCCAGGCCACCGGGGCCGGGTGTCTCAAGGACGAACAGGAAGGTCGGACCAGGCGGATGGCGAGCGGGCTCGATGCGGAGGAGCTCAGGCAGCTCTACGAGCGCTTCGCGCCCGTGGTGCACCGTCGCGCGCTCGCGCTGCTCGGACGCGATGCCGACGCGTGGGACATCGTGCAGGAGGTCTTCGAGCGCATGTTGACGGCAGGCGCGCGGTTCCGGCGGGAGGCCCGCCCCATGACGTACGTGTACCGCGTCACCACCAACCTCTGTCTCAACGCGCTGCGCTCGCGCCAGCTGCGCGAGCCGGGGCTCGTGGCGGCGGAGGAGGCCACGGTGCCCACCCCGGGGCAGTGGGAGGCCGCGGACTTCATCCGCCACCTCGTCGGACGGATGGGCGAGCGCGAGCTGGAGGTGGCCACGCTGCACTTCTTCGACGGGCTGACGCAGGAGGAGATCGCCGGGATGCTGGACGTGTCGCGCAAGACCATCGTCCGGGACCTGGACTCCATCCGGAAGAAGGCCGCGGAGCTGGGGCGGCTGCCGGAGTCGCTGGAGGTGGAGCGTGGCTGAGCATCTCTCGCGGCTGGAGCTGGATGAGTGGTTGGCGGGGCTGGATGCGTCGGGGCGCGCGGAAGGCCACGTGGCGTCGTGCGCGGCCTGCGGACAGCTGGCGGAGCGGCTGCGGCGGGAGCGCGAGTCGAGCCTGCGAGCGCCCCGGGCGAACGCGGTGCTCGCCCGGCTGGAGGAGCAGCGGGCGCGGTCGGCGCGGTCGCGCTGGAGCTGGAGCTGGGGCGGGCCGCTGGTGGCGGTGCTGGCGATGGGGCTCGCGCTGGTCGTCTACGTGCCGAGGGGCCTGGAGGACGGCGTGAGGTTGAAGGGGGACGTGGCGCTGCGGCTCGTGTCGGAGGAGGGCCTGCCGGTGGCGAGCGCGCGGCCCGGTGCGCGGGTGACGCTGGCGGTGGGGACGGGGACGTTCCGGAACGTGCTGGTGCTCGCGGTGGACGAGGCCGGCGCGGTGGACGTGCTCTGGCCTCGAGGGGGACACACGAGCGGCGCGGTGGCGCCGGGCGCGCAGGTGCGGCTGTCGCCGCCGCTGGAGGTGACGCCAGGGTCGGTGGCGCTGCATGCGTTCTTCTCGGATGCGCCGCTGGCCGCGGAGCCCGCACGCGCGGCGCTCCTGGCGCGCGTCGAGGAGGCCCGGGCGAAGGGGCTGGGGCCGTTGGAGGCGGCGACGCCCGATGATGTCGGGAAGGCCCACGCCGAAGTGCGGCTGGGGGTCGAGCCGTGAGGAGGGGGAGTGCCCTGGCGTCAGGGGGGGCCGAGCGATGATGCGGCTTCTCGCCTTGGGCGCGCGGGGGCTCGCGCTCCTCCTGGCCGTGATGGGCGCGGCGCGCGCTGGCGCGGAGGAGGCGCCGCGCCGTTGGGCGTTGATCGTGGGAGAGAACCAGGGACTGCGCGGCGAGGAGCGCTTGCGCTTCGCGGAAGCCGACGCCCGCCGGATGCGTGAGGTCCTTCAGGAGGTGGGCACCGTGCCGCCGGAGCGCACCGTGACGGTGCTGGGCGCGGATGCCACGGCGCTGCGCGAGGCCCTGAGCCGCTTCGGCGCGAGGCTGTCCTCCGAGGCGTCTTCGCGCGACTGGCTGCTGCTCTACGTCTCCTCGCACGCGGGCGACGGCAGCCTGCACCTGCGCGGCACCGAGCTGCCCATGCGGGAGCTGGTGGACTTCCTCAAGGGCGCACCGGTCGGCGTGGGGCTGCTCATCCTGGACTCGTGCCGCTCCGGTGTCGCCACGCGCATGAAGGGCCTGAAGCCGGTGGAGGCCCCCGTCACCATGGAGGCGGCGGACCTGGAGGGCCGGGTCGTCATCAGCGCCTCGGGCGCGGATGAGTACGCGCAGGAATCGGATGTGTTGCAGGGCTCGTACTTCACGCACTACCTGGCGGTGGGCCTGCGCGGCGCGGCGGATGACTCGCGGGACGGACGGGTCACGCTGGAGGAGGCCTACCGCTACGCCTACGCGCGGACGTTGGAGTCCACCCTCGTCTCGCCAGGAGGCATCCAGCGCCCCACGTTCCGGATGGACCTGCGGGGACGCGGCGAGCTGGTCCTCTCCGAGCCCCAGCAGGCGCGCGGAAGGCTGACGCTCGACGTGAAGGCGCCGGGCCGCTGGCTGGTCATGGCCTCGGAGAGCGGCGCGCTGGTGGCGGAGGTGAACAAGGGCGAGGGCCCCACGACGCTGGCCGTGGCGCCGGGCGCCTACCGCCTGTTGATGAGCGCGGAGGAGGGCTACCTGGAGCGGTCGGTGCGGGTCCCCGTCAACGGAAGCGCTTCCGTGGGGGGAGCGCCCCTGGAGCAGGCCGCGCGGCTGCGGCTCGCGCGCAAGGGGGGCGCCGCGTCCTCGCTGCTGCTCGCGGTGGGGCCGTCGGTGACGTCTGGGATTGTCGCGGGCCTGCCGTCCGTCGTGGGCCTGGACCTGCGCCTGGAGCGCGACGGCCGCCTGGGCCCGGGGCTCGACGCGTCGGTGTTGGGCTTCGCGGTGCGGCGGGGGGCGGGCCGGCGGGTGTCCTTCCAACAGACGGAGGTGGAGCTGCGCCTGGGGGCGGGGCCGCGATGGCGGCACGGCGCCTGGACGTTCAGCGGCACCCTGGAGGCGGGGGCGCTGGCCGTCTTCCAGTCGCGGCTCCCATTCGATGAGTCGCGCTTCGGCCTGGAGCCCCTGGCGCTCGTGGCCGCGGGGGTGCGGCTGGACATGGGCCGCCGCCTGTCGACGTTGCTGAGCGCCTCCGCGGGAGGCGTGGTGGCCCGGCGCGAATCCGGAGTGTCGCTGGTGCCCAGGGGCTCCGCGTCCCTGATGGTGGGCTTCGCCCTCTGAATGTGCTGACGCGCAGGGCGGGTGGTTTCAGCTAGAACGCCGCGCGGGACCCTCTTCCCGGAGCCTCCATGTCCACGCGCCGTCACCTGCTGCTCGCCGTCATGCTGGGACTCACCCTGGGCTGCGCCGGAGCACGTCCCGCCGAGGCCACGTCCGACGAGCCCGAGGCCTTGACGCGGGTGGCCCTGGTGCACGGTGGCGCGGGACCCTGGGCGGTGGCGGGCTACCGCATGGGCGACTTCGCGCTCCATCAGCTGGGCCTGCCCCGGGGCAGCTTCAAGCTGGAGGTCATCCACCACAGCCCGGCGCAGGTCCAGTACACCTGCGTCGCGGACGGCGCCGCGGCGGCCACCGGTGCCAGTCTGGGCAAGCTCAACCTGTCGCTGGTGGCGGCGCCCGCGCCGGAGGACACCGCGACCACCTTCCGCAACCGCGACACCGGCCAGTCCCTCACCCTGCGCCCGTCCGCGAGCTTCGTGCAGCGCTTCCGCGACGTGCCGCGAGAGAAGCTGGGGGAGGCGGGCCGCGCCGTCCTCACCCTGCCGGACGCGGACGTCTTCGAGCCCGTCGCGCCCTGAGCGCCGTCAGAAGGCGACGAGCGCGATGGCCAGCAGCGGCAGGGCCCCCTGGACGAGGCTCGCCCGGAGGAAGTGGCGGTTGCTGCTCACCAGCACCAGCGCCGCCATCAGCATGCACGCGCAGCCGAACACGACGACGGCCACGCCCGACGCCACCGCGCCCGTGTGCACCAGCCCCACGCCGACGAACACGCCCAGCGCCAGGAACAGGTTGTAGAAGCCCTGGTTGAACGCCATCGGCTTCACCACGTCCGCGTCCGCCTGCGACTTCAGCCCGAAGCGCCGCCAGACCTTCGGCTGCGAGAACGCGATGCTCTCCAGAAAGAAGAACAACACGTGGATGAGCGCGGCGATGACCGCGAAGAGCTGTGCCAGTGGCGACATGATTGTTCCCCCTCCGGGGATGGATTATTCTGAACCAGTCAGTTCCGAATCCATATTGAAACGACCGGTTCAGAATTGTCAAGGAGGGTGACGTGGCGCGGACACGGGCGTTCGACGAGACGGAGGCGGTGCGGGCCGCGTTGGGGGTGTTCTGGTCGCGGGGCTACGAGGCCACGTCGCTTTCGGACCTGGAGGCCGCCACGGGGCTGAACCGCTCCAGCCTGTACCAGACGTTCGAGAGCAAGCGCGGGCTGTTCGCGCGGGCCGTCGCGCTGTACCTCCAGGAGGTCATCTCTCCCCGGCTGGGGGTGTTCGCGAAGGAGGCGCCGGGCCTGTCGCAGGTGACGGAGTACTTCGAGGCGCTCGCGACGACGATGAGCACCGCGCCGCCGGTCCTGACGCGGCGGGGCTGCCTGCTGGTGAACACGGCGACGGAGCTGGCGCCGCATGACGCGGAGGCCCACCGGGCGGTGGAGGACTACCGGGACCTGTTGCGGGGACACCTGACGCGGGCGCTGGAGGGGGCGGCCCGGGCCGGGGTGTTGCCGCGCAAGTCCGTGGGCCGCCGGGTGGAGCTGCTGCTGGGGGCGGTGATTGGCGTGTTGGTCACGGCCCGCGTGGACCCGGGCGCCGCGGCGAAGCTGGCCCGGGCGGCGGCGAGCGAGGCGGCAGGCTGGGCCGAGTAGGGGGGCGCCGGGCTTGTCCGGCCCGGGAAGGCTGGTACAAGGGCGCGTTCTCCCGAGGCGCCCCGTGCCTCCGTTCCCCGAGGCTCCGATGGACTTCTCCGCGCTCGCGCTGTCACCCCCGCTGCTCCAGGTGTTGGAGGAGCTGGAGTTCCGCACCGCCACCCCCATCCAGGCGCAGAGCATCCCGGTGTTGTTGCAGGGCAAGGACCTGGTGGGGCAGGCGCGCACGGGCAGCGGGAAGACGGCGGCGTTCGCGCTGCCCATCCTGCAGAAGGTGAAGCTCACGCAGGACCGGCGGCTCCAGGCGCTGGTGCTCTGTCCGACGCGTGAGCTGTGCGCGCAGGTGGCGGGGGAGATCCGCCGGCTGGCGCGGCGGATGCCGGGGGTGCAGGTGCTGGCGCTCGCGGGCGGGCAGCCCATCCGGCCGCAGGTGGAGGCGCTGGAGAAGGGCGTGCACATTGGCGTTGGGACGCCGGGGCGCATCCTGGACCTGCTGGACCGCGAGGTGCTGGACACGCGGCATCTGGCCACGGTGGTGTTGGATGAAGCGGACCGGATGTTGGACATGGGGTTCCGCGAGGACATGGAGCGGGTGCTCGGGGCGACGCCCTCGAAGCGGCAGACGGTGCTCTTCTCCGCGACGTTCCCGGACGACATCGAGAAGCTCAGCCGCGCGTTCCAGAAGGACCCGGTGCGGGTGTCCCTGGCGCAGGAGGAGGCCGCGCCGGACATCCAGCAGGTGGCGTACGCCTGCCAGCCGGAGGACAAGCAGGCCCTGCTGATGCGCCTGTTGCGCCAGCACCAGCCGGCCTCCGCCATCGTGTTCTGCAACTTCAAGGCGGTGGTGGTGGAGCTGACGCGCGCGCTGGTGCAGGCGGGGGTGAGCGCGGACGGGTTGCAGGGGGACCTGGAGCAGTTCGACCGGGACCGGGTGATGGCGAAGTTCCGCAATCACAGCACGCGCGTGCTGGTGGCCACGGACGTCGCGGGCCGGGGCATCGACGTGGAGGCGCTGGATGCGGTGGTGAACTACGAGATGCCGCAGCAGCCGGAGGCCTACGTGCACCGCATTGGCCGCACGGGGCGCGCGGGCCGGCGCGGTCTGGCGCTCTCGCTGGTCACCCGCTCGGACAGCCGCAAGGTGGAGGACATCGAAGCCACCACGGGCGTGAAGCTGGAGAAGGGGGACGTGGACGCGCTGGTGCCGGAGAACGTGACGGGCGTGTCGCTCATCTCCGGTTGGGAGACGCTGTCCATCTCCGCCGGGCGCAAGGACAAGATGCGTCCGGGCGACATCCTGGGCGCGCTCACGGGCGAGGCGGGAGGGCTGAAGGCGGAGGACGTGGGCAAGATTGAGATCCACGACCATCACGCCTTCGTCGCCGTCTCCAAGCGCGTGGTGAAGGTCGCGTTCCAGCGGCTGAGCGAAGGGCGCATCAAGGGACGCAAGCACCGCATCGAACGGGTGCGGTAGGGTCCATGATGCAATCATGATGAGAGGGTTCGGGGATGCCGTGAGAGATTGCGAGCATGCCCGGAAAACTCGTGTGTCTGGCTTTGTTGGCCTTGAGCGTGGCGTGCAGGACCGCCGCGCCCGCCGCCGTCCAGTTGACCCGAACGCCCGCCGCGGTGGAGTGGGAGGCGCAACTGGATGCGGTCCGGTTCTCGCCCGCGGGGCCCGCCCAGCAGCAGGTGTTCGAGCGGGTCCAGCAGGCGCTGGAAAAGGCTGTTCAAAAAGACACGGAGGACGCGCACCTGCATTACCTGTTGGGGCGCGTGTATTTCTATGGCGAGCGTGACGCGGAGGCGGGGCGGGAGTTCGACAAGGCGCTGGCGTTGGCCCCCGAGGTCGCGGAGTACCACTACCTCAAGGGCTATTCGCTAGGGGTCGTTTCGGACAGCCAGGGCTCCATCGCGGAGTTGACCCTGGCGACAGCGCTCGCACCTCGGGTGGTGAAATACTGGTCTGCCTTGGGCAATGCCCTGGCCTTGGCGGGGGACGCAGGCAGGGCGCGAAAGGCATTCGAGCATGCACTCTCATTGGATCCCGATGACGGGGAGTCCGCTGGCGCGCTCGGACTGATGCTGTTGGACGGGGGACAGGAGGCGGAGGCCTTTCAATGGCTGTCGAAGGTGACGCCTCAGGCTCCACGCCATCCGATGACCCGGTACAACATCGGGCAGGCCTACCAGAAGAAGGGCGACCACCCGCGGGCGCTGGCGCACTTCCAGGCCGCCGCGTTGGACCTGCCCGATGACTGGCGCACGCTCGCGAAGCTGGTGCAGGAGCACGAGGCGCTGAAGCAGTTCCCGGAGCGTGACGCCGCGCGTGCCCGGTTGGTGAAGCTCCACCAGGAGGGCAAGGTGGACAGTGGCGTCTTCGTCCGGGAGCAGTTCAAGGAGGGCGACGCGACGGTGATGGTCGCGGAGCACTTCAAGCTCGAAGGGGACTGGGCCGTGCGCTACACGTTCTACGTGGAGACGCCCGGGTCGGGAGGGGCCCCCGTCGCGTGGCGCCTGAGCCTGGGCTCGTACGCATTCACCAACGCCGCGCGAGAGCCCGGCGCCACGGGGCGGGTCTTCCACTTCGACGCCTATGCGGCGGACGACTCACACCGGACCTTCGCCTTCTTCAATGGCGAGCCGTCGTATGAGGACACCCGCAAGCTGGCGGTGGCCGTCCTTCGCGATGAGGTGAAGCCCCTCTCCGGCACCCGCGTCGAGCGCAAGTAGCTCACCGTCCCTCCGCAAGCCCGCGCCGAGGCCTTCGCCCGCTCCTCCCTTCTGCTGGGGGTGAGCGGGTTCGGCTGTGCCGCGCATCCCGCGCGGGCAAGGAGGGGCGCGTGACACAAACGACACGCCCACGGCTCGTGTTTCGCGTCCGTGACCATTCATCCCGGGGTTCGTGTCATTTCCGTATCGAAACCGTCACGACGCCAATCCCATTGAAAACTCTTGCGGCGACGCCATCTGGCGACTTTCGCCCTCTCCAAAACCCTGTAGAGAGCATCGCGAGTTCCCCGGCAGATCCAGCCATGGGAGTCGCGCCCGCAATCGCAGGCGCATGGCCTGGAGCTGCCGTCACTGGTTGAAACCCACCGCCTCCTGTCCAGGAGACCCACCATGCGTCGTCGTTTGACTGGATTGCTGGCGCTCGCTGCCCTCACCGGGGCGGCTCCGGCGCTCGCGGATGACTGTGCCACCCTCGCCACCAACCAGGGCAAGCAGCTGCTGCTGGTGACCGGCTCCACGGCCCTCAAGCCTCTGCTCAACGTCATGGGCCCGAAGCTGGCGGCGGCCCCCAACAACATCCTCATCGCGTACCTGGGCAACGGCTCGTGCAGCGGCGTCAACGGCGTGGTGGCTCCGGACCAGAACCTGGTCGCGGCGGGCTCCTCGCTCTCCTACTTCCCCGAGTCCTTCAACGACGGCGCCGCGGGGACTCCGCCCACGTGCACCCTGTCGGCGGCCGCCGCCACTCAGCTCGCCATCTCCGACGTCTTCGTGGAGACGTGCACCCGCGCGGTGCGCCCGTCCACCATCGGTGACTTCACCGGCCCCGCGCAGGTCATGACGTTCGTGGTGCCGCCGACCAGCACCCAGTCGGCCATCACCGCCGACGAGGCCTACTTCGCGTTCGGCTTCGGCGGCGCCCAGGGCAAGCAGGCCGCCCCGTGGACCGACCCCAACTTCTTCTTCATCCGCCCGGACAGCTCCGGCACCCTGCGCATCCTCGCCTCCGCCGTTGGCGTGCCCAACGAGAAGTGGTTCGGCCAGCGCAAGAACAGCGCGGGCAAGGACGCCGGCTCCGGTGACGTGCTCGCCTCCGTGAGCTCCAGCGCCAACGTCGAGGGGACCATCGGCATCCTCGGCATGGAGGTGGTGGACGCGGGCACCAACCGCGAAAAGGTGAAGGTGCTGGCCCTCAAGGGCCGCGGCCAGAAGTTCGCCTACTACCCGGACGCCACCAGCACCTCGCATGACAAGATCAACGTGCGCGAGGGCCGCTACGCCGGCCTGGGCTACGCCCACCTCGTCACCCCGGTGAACGCCCAGGGCGTGCCCACCAACGCCAACGCCAAGACGTTCATCGACGTGGTGCTGGGCACGAAGGCTCTCGCGGGCGTGGACCTGGTGAAGACGGTCGCCCAGGACGCCAAGCTCATCCCCCTGTGCGCCATGAAGGTCAGCCGCACCGCCGAGGGCGGCGACCTGCACCGCTTCAAGCCCGCCGCCGCCTGCGGCTGCTACTTCGAGAGCCTCGTGGGCACCGCCTCCTCCTCCTGCAAGGCGTGCACGGCGGACAGCCAGTGCAGCAGTGACCAGTCGTGCCAGAGCGGCTTCTGCGAGGCGAAGTAGGCCCGCGCGGCTTCAACCCCTGACTTCACTGAGGAAACCTCCATGTCGACCCGAATGATGCGGCTCCTGGCCGCGGGCGCACTCTGCGTGCTCGCCCTGACCGGCTGCGGCGATGACAAGAAGCCTGATTCCAATCCTCCCGACGACGACGGCAACCCGACGGAGGAGCAGACCTGCTTCAAGACCCCCGCCGACGTGAACAACGAGATCATCAACTCGTGCCCGCCCGCGGGCGTCACGCAAATCACCAAGAACCCCTCCCTCCCGCTCAACGCGGACGGCACCCTGCCGTCGCTGCCGTAGCGAGCATCCGTTGAACGTCCGTCCGCCGCGCTCTCCTCGTATGTCCCGCTCCCTGAACCCCCAGTTCTCTCGCCGCGCACACGCCCGCCTTCGCGGGGGCGCGTGGCCGCTGGTCACGGCCGCCGTGATGGCCACCGCCAGCACCGCGTGGGCCCAGACGCCGCCCGAGGCCCCCGGGGGCAGCGGCGTCCTCTCACCCGCGGGAACCCAGGAGTCCCCGTCCATCGCCGCTCCGCCGGCCGGTGGAGTGGGGAAGAGCGCGGCGGACGTGCGCCTCGAATCCCTCGAGCAGTCGCTCGCCGCCGAGAAGTCCAGCCGGGACGCGGAGGTGGCCGCCCTCAAGCTGGAGCTGGAGCGCCTGCGCCCCCCCGCGCCGCCCATCCTTCCTGAGGCGAAGGCGAGCCCGGTGGACTTCCGGCTCTCCGGCTTCCTCCAGTCCGACGGCGTGCTGATGCGCCAGTCCTCGGAGGACGAGCTGAACCCCGCCACGGGCGAGCCGCTCAACCAGACACGCTTCCTCATCCGCCGCGCCCGCGTGCGCGCCGAGCTCACCGCGCCGTGGATCTCCGGCGCGCTCGAGCTGGATGGCAACACCGTCAAGGGCCCCGCCGCCCGCCTCCAGGCGGCCGAGGTCAGCCTGCGCTACCAGCCGGACGCGGACGCCCCGCCGCTGGCCATGGCCACCGTGGGCCTCTTCAAGATCCCCTGGGGCCACGAAGTGCTGGAGAGCGACCGCGTGCGCCCCTTCCTGGAGCGCAGCAACGCCGCCTCGGCCCTCTTCCCCGGCGAGTATGACCTGGGCGCGCAGCTGTCCGGCGGCTGGCGCTTCCTGCGCTACGCGGTGGGCGTGATGAATGGCCACCCCCTGGGCGAAAAGTCCTTCCCGGGACGCGCCCCGCTGGCCCTCAAGGACGTGGTGGGCCGCCTGGGCGTGGACACCCAGCTGGAGCGCGTCGGGGTGCGGGCCGGCGTCTCGTACCTCGTCGGCCACGGCTTCACCCGGGGCGTCGCCGCCACGAAGGACCAGGTGACCTGGCGCGACATCAACGAGGACGGCCAGGTGCAGCTGCCGGAGATCCAGATCATCCCCGGCTACCCGGCGCAGGCCTCGCAGTCCTTCTCGCGCGACGCGATGGGCGCGGACCTCACGGTGACGGTGCCCGTCACGGAGCGGGTGACGCTGCAGGCCCTGGGCGAGCTGTACTGGGCCTCCAACCTCGACCGCGGCTTCCAGGTGGCGAACCCGGTGGGTGCCGGCCGCGCGCTGCGCGAGCAGGGCTATCTGGTGGGCCTCACCGCGCAGGTGGGCCCCCACCTCTTCGCCGGCGTGCGCTACGACTTCTATGACCCGGACCGCGACGCCAGCGAGGTGCGCAACGGCACGCAGGTGGTGCGCACCAACGCGCTGTCCACCACCGCGGTGGTGCTGGGCGCGCGGCTGGCTCCCTACGGCCGGGTGATGGTGGAGTACGACCACAACACCAACGCGCTGGCACGCACCACGAGCGGGGCCCCCACCACCCTGCCGGATGACGCGCTCACCGTGCGCGGCGAGGTGGTCTTCTGATGCGGCTCGCGACGACGATGGTGCTGGCGCTCCTGGCGCTGGCCGGCTGTGGAGAGACGAGTGATTCGGGGCTGGACGCCCTGATGCAGGTGGCCGGAGCACGGCACTACCCCCAGGAGCTGCAGGCCCCCGAGGGCGGCCCCGACCTGGTGGACGTCACCACGTCCAACACCCTGGTGCGCGCTGGCGTCCAGGCCAAGTCCTTCAGCGGGCTGGCCGTCAAGGGCGCGGAGGCGGTGGCGCTCAGCTTCTCCGGCGAGCAGGGCCACTGGCGCATCCCCACCGGCAACGTGGACACCCTCAACCAGGACCTGGTGACGTTCAGCGCGCAGCTCGCCTTCTCGCCGCGCGTGGAGGCCGGGCGCTACGAGGTGGTGGCGCGCGCGCTGGACGGACAAGGCCGCGCCGGCCCGCCGCGCGCGCTGGGCGTGGACGTGATGGCCAGCGCCGCCCCCGCGGGCAGCCTCGTCATCAGCCTCTCCTGGGACACGCAGGCGGACCTCGACCTGCACGTCACCATCCCGGACGGGGTGGAGATCTGGGCGCGCAACATCAACTCGTACACGCCGCCCACCGTGGGCGTCATCGACCCCTCGCAGGTGGAGGCCGGGGGCGTGCTCCTGTACGACTCCAACGCGCAGTGCGTGCTGGACGGGCGCCGCCAGGAGGACGTGGTGTGGAGGCAGCCGCCCCCTTCCGGCCACTACGTGGTGCGCGTGGACGCCTTCAGCCTGTGCGCGGAGGCCGGCGCCAACTGGAAGGCGGAGGTGCGCCTTGCCGGTGAGGTCCTCGGCCGCGCCGCGGGCAGCATGGTGGAGTCCGACACGCGCGGCGCCCACGAGAAGGGCGCCGGCTTGCTGGCCCTTGAGTTCGACATTCCCTGAGCCGTTCCGGGTTTCGCTTTCGCGCTTCGCGAGGAGTTGATGATGTTGGAGAAGATGCATGGTGCGGTGCAGATGGGCAGCACCGCGGTGCTGTGGCTGTTGATTGCCCTGTCGGTGATGTCGGTGGGCGTGGTGGTGGACCGCATCGTGTATTTCCACAAGCGCCGGGTGGACCCGCGCAAGCTGGGCCGCGCGCTGGTGGAGCGGCTGCGCGCCGGGGACGTGGCGGGCGCGCGCGCGGTGCTCGCCCACCACAAGAGCATCGAGGCGCAGGTGCTGACCGAGGCGCTGGAGTGGTACGCCGACGGCGCGGACGCGGTGGCGGAAATCCTCGGCAGTGGCCTGAAGGACCGGCGGCCGCAGTTCGAGTCCGGACTGCTCTTCCTGGGCACGCTGGCCAACAACTCGCCCTTCATCGGCCTGTTCGGCACGGTGCTCGGCATCATCACCGCCTTCAAGGAACTGGGCAGCGCGCAGGCCGGTGGTGGAGGCATGGGCAACGTCATGGGCGGCATCGCCGAGGCGCTCATCGCCACGGCGGTGGGCATCCTCGTGGCGCTGCCGGCGGTGGTGGCCTTCAACTACTTCCAGAAGAAGTGCAACGAGGTGGAGGACAACGTGGCGACGCTCGGCGGCCAGCTGCTGGCCCACCTGCGCAGCGCGCACCCGGCGCGCACCACGACCGAGGCGCCCTCGAACGGGGCGGCTGCGCTGGCCGCCAGGTCCCCCGTCCGTGAGCGCGAGGTGCAGACGTAATGGCTGGCACGCTCGGAGGAGGCGGGGGCCGCCGCGGCGGCACGATCTCCAACATCAACGTCACGCCCCTGGTCGACGTGGTGCTGGTGCTGCTCATCATCCTGATGGTGTCCTCGACGTACATCGTGGCGCAGACGCTCAAGGTGCAGCTGCCGCGCGCCTCCAGCTCGGACGGCATGGCGGAGAAGCCCACCACGGTGGTGGTCCAGAAGGACGGCAAGCTGCTGATGGACGAGCAGCCGGCGGAGGAGTCCCTCGTGCGCGAGCGCCTGACGGCCGCGGTGAAGGCAAACCCGGACATGAACCTGGTGGTGAGCGCGGACAAGGACACGCCGCATGGCGCGGTGGTGCACATCATCGACCTGGCGAAGGTGACCGGCATCACCCACTTCGCCATCAACGTGCAGGCCGACTGAGAAGACGACGCCATGCGCGGTAAGCCCCTTTTCATCTCCCTGGCGCTCCATGCGCTGGCGGTGGCGCTCATCTTCTGGTTGTCACGCACCCCTACGCAGCACCGCGCCATCGCCGTCGCGGTGGTGGAGGGGGCCAAGAAGAAGCCGGAGCCCAAGCCCGAGGAACCGCCGAAGCCCCCACCGCCGCCGCCGGCGCCCCGCCCGCGCCGTCCGGAGCCGGCGCCCGAGGTGGCCGCCGCGGCCCCGCCGCCTCCCGCGTCCGCCCCCGCGCCGGCCCCCCGGCCCGCGGCCCTCTCCACCGGCCTGACGCTGGGCAACGACGGTGGCGGCCAGGGCGGCGGCATCGCCGTGGGCGGGCTGACGCGTGGCCCGACGACTCGCGGCGACGAGCCCGCTCCCTCGAAGCAGCCCATCGCGCGCCGCGAGCCGGTGAAGCCCCCGCCGCCACCGGACGAGGACCCCTGCACGGAGGCGCCCACCAAGCCGGTGCCGCTCGTGCGCACGCCGGACATTGAGTACACCGCCCAGGCGCGCGCCGACGGCGTGGAGGGCCGCCTGGTGCTCTCCGTCATCATCTCCGCGGACGGCAGCGTCGCGAGGGTGGACGTGGTGAGCACCGTGGAGGCGGCCCTGGACGCCGCCGCGGTGGCCGCGGTGAAGCTGTGGCGCTTCAAGCCCTCCACCGCCTGCGGAAAACCCGTGACCGGCGGCGTCTTCACGCTCGCCCGGCGCTTCGAACTCGGAGACTAACGTGGTGCGCGAAGGGCGAATGTTGGTGGCGGCAGTGCTGGCGCTGGTGTGCGCGCTGGGGAGCGCGCGCGCCCAGGAGCAGCAGCAGGGGCAGCTCACGAAGGCCCCCAAGCTGACCACCTTCGTGGAGGCCGAGTACCCGGCGGACAAGCGCGAGAGCGGCGTCACCGCCTCCGTGCTGCTGGGCATCGAGATTGCCGCCGACGGCACCGTGGAGGATGTGAAGGTGGTGGAGAGCGGCGGGGCGGACTTCGACGCCGCCGCGGTGGCCGCCGCCCGCAGGTTCGTCTTCGAACCGGCCGAGGTGGACGGCGTGCCGGCGCCGGTGCGCATTGAATACCGCTACACCTTCAAGATCGACGAGGTGAAGGTGAAGCTGGGGCCGCAGGTGAACTTCGAGGGCGTCGTCCTCGAGCGCTTCACCAAGAAGCCCCTGGCGGGCGTCACCGTGACGGTCGTGGACACGGGCGCCACCCTCGTCACGGACGAGCAGGGCACGTTCTCCTTCATCGACGTGCCGGTGGGCACGCACCAGGTGCAGCTCTCCAGCGCCACGCTCATCACCGTCTCCACGCAGGAGGACATCGCCGAGTCGAAGAAGAAGACGGTGCGCTACCTGGCCGAGGAGAAGCAGGAGGGCGTGGACGAGGAGGTGGTGGTGCGCGCGCCGCGCATCCGCAAGGAGTCCACCGAGGTGAGCATCCGCACCGAGGAGGCCCGGCGCGTGCCCGGCACGCAGGGCGACACCCTCAAGGTGGTGCAGAACCTGCCGGGCGTGGCGCGCTCGTCCTTCGGCAGCGGGCAGCTCGTCGTGTGGGGCAGCGCCCCGCGCGACACCCGCGTCAACGTGGACGGAGTGGAGATTCCGGCCCTCTACCACGTGGGCGGCCTGCGCTCGACGATCAACTCCGGGCTGGTGAAGGGCATCGACCTGACGCCCGGCGCCTACGGCGGGGACTACGGGCGCGGCCTGGGCGGCCTCGTGCGGGTGGAGACGCGCGCGCCCCAGGCGGACGGCGTGCACGGCGTGGTGTCCGCGGACGTGATGGACGCCTCCGCGCAGCTCTCCGCGGCGGTCACCCCCACGCTGCGCGTGGCCGGCGCCGTGCGCTACAGCTACCTGGACCGCGTCCTCACCGGCGTGGTCTCCCAGGACGTGGGCGATTTCTTCCCCATCCCCCGCTACAACGACTACCAGCTCCAGGGGCAGCTGGACCTGCGCAAGGACGAGTCGCTGAGCGCGCTGGTGCTCGGCTCGAACGACTACCTCAAGCGCACGGTGGCCTCCAGCGACCCGGCGCAGGTGCGCTCGGAGACGACGGACAGCTCCTTCTCCCGCGTGATCCTGCGCTACAGCCGCATCCTGGAGGACGGCTCCAGCTTCGTGGTGACGCCGTCGGTGGGCATGGACTCCAGCCATCAGCTCGCCACCTTCGGGCCCACGCCGGCGCTGCTGGACATGAGCGGCGTGCGCTGGGGCGTGCGCGGCAGCTACCGGCGCAAGGTGGATCGCGGGGTGACGCTCGCGCTCGGCCTGGACCTGCAGGGCGCGCCCACCCATGTGCGGCGCCAGGGCTCGCTCAACCTGCCCGCGCGCGAGGGCGACATCTTCGTCTTCGGTCAGCGCCCCAGTGACGAGAGCAACGCGGACACCTGGGACGTCAACCAGGTGACGGTGTCTCCGTACGCCACCGCGGAGCTGCGGCTGGGCGCGCTCACCCTCAACCCCGGCCTGCGCCTGTCTGGCTTCCTGCTGGAGGCCAGCCGGCTGACGCCGAGCGTGGGCGGAACGCTGCCCATTGGCCGCTCCACCCTCACCCCCGTCATCGAGCCGCGCCTGTCCGCCAGCTACAAGCTGCGCAAGGACCTCACCCTCAACGCCGCCGCGGGCGTGTACTACCAGGCCCCCGCGCCCGAGGAGATGAGCGCCGTCTTCGGCAATCCCACGCTGCTGCCCCAGCGCGCCGTGCACGCCACCGCCGGTGCCTCGTGGCGCATCACCGGCACCCTCACCGCGGACGCGGTGGGCTTCTACAAGACGCTCGACAACCTGGTGGCCCGCAGCCCCTACGCCACGCCGCAGCTCGCGCGCGCCCTCACCCAGGACGGCACCGGACGCAGCTACGGCGCGCAGTTCCTCGTGCGCCAGGAGCTGTGGCAGAACTTCTTCGGCTGGGTGACCTACAGCCTCAGCCGCAGCGAGCGGCGGGACTCGCCGGACGCGGCCATGCGCCTGTTCGACTACGACCAGACGCACGTGCTGGGCGTGGTCGGCAGCTACCAGCTGGGGCCGTGGACGCTGGGAGCCCGCGTCCGCTTCGCCACCGGCGCGCCCCGCACGCCCGTGGCGAGCGCCTTCTACGATGTCCGCGACGACGTGTACCAGCCGCTGTTCGGCTCGCAGAACTCCGTGCGCATTCCGTCCTTCTACCAGGTGGACCTGCGCGCCGAGCGCGACTTCCAACTCGGGGGCGGCACGCTCAATGTCTACCTGGACATGCAGAACGTGACGAACCGGCAGAACCCCGAAGAAATCACCTACAACTTCGACTACCGCGAGCGGAAGTACATCGTCGGACTGCCCGTGCTCGCGGTCGCCGGCCTGCGATACCAGTTCTGACGATGAAAGCTCTCCAGACCCTCCTCGCCGTGGCCGTGCTCGCCGTGGGCTGCCGCCCGGACTTCGGCACCCGCTCCTCGCGCATCACCGAGCCCCGCATTCTCGCCGTGAAGGCCACGCCCGCGGAGGCACGCCCCGGAGAAGTCGTGGCGTACCGCGCGCTGGTGGCGATGGCGGACGGCGCGCCCGCGCTGAGCTGGTCCACCTGCGCCACCTCCAAGCCCGCCACGGAGAACAACGTGGTGGGCGCCAGCTGCCTGGGCAAGGATGTGCGCGCCTTCGGCGGTCGCGGCCCGGAGACGTCGGGAGAGGTGCCCGCGGATGCATGCACCCTGTTCGGTCCGGACACACCGGCGCCCCGCCCGGGCGAGCCGCCCTTCCGCCCGCATGATGCGGACGTCACCGGCGGCTACTACCTGCCGGTGCGCGTGGACCTGCCGGGGTCGGACCCGGCGGTGGCGCTCGAGCGCATCCGCTGCAACCTGGTGGGCGCCAGCCCCGAGGTGGCCCGCGACTTCCGCGAGCGCTATGTGCCCAACCTCGCCCCGCACCTGCTGGAGGTGACCGCGCAGGTGGACGGCGCCCCGGTGGCGCTCGACGCGCTGCCCGCCGGAGCCACCGTGACCTGGCGCGCCCGCTGGAGTGGCCCGGAGGACGTGGAGCCCTCGGCGGAGACGTACGTGGTGTTCGACGTGGTCTCCCAGTCACTCGTCGAGCGGCGTGAGAGCCTGCGCGTCTCCTGGTACTCCACCACGGGCGACTTCGAGGCGGACCGCACCGGCCGGGGCGAGGACGAGACCGAGTCCTTCAGCGAGAACACCTGGACGGCGCCGACCACGCCCGGGCCCGCGCAGCTGTGGGTGGTGTTGCGCGACGCGCGCGGCGGCGTGGACTTCCTCGCGCTGAACGGGGCCGTCGTCGCTCGCTGATGGCAGGAGGGCCGCCTTCGGGAGTCGTCCCCGAGGTGGCTCAGCCGCCTGGAGGCACGTGCTTCTCCCGGAGGGAGCTTCGGGAGAAGGCGTGTGCGCACCGCGCAAGGCGGGCCCTCGAGCGCTTCCGATGCGGCTTCGGCTTGATGGGGGCGGTGACCCCTCACGAAGGACCGCACGCTGTCTGCGTCAGCCCGGGGCGCTCTTGCGCTCCGGTGCCTCCGCCTGCTCCTTCAGCGCCTCCAGGATCTGCTCCGCCTTCCAGCCGGGATCCAACACGGGGCAGAAGTAGCCCGGGCCCGCGCGCTCGCGCACCGCCCAGGCGAAGAAGTCGCGCGCCACGCCGTGGACCTCCTCCGGGAGGAAGAGCGCCGCGACGTCGTACTCCGTGAAGCGCAGGAGCCCCGGGACCCGCCACTCGCGCTCCCAGTCGAAGCGGTAGCTGTAGGGCGCGTTGTGCGCATCCCCCTGGATGTCCACGAAGGGCGTCACCGCCCACACCGGCTCCTTGTGCGGCTCGCTCGCCGACAAGGCTTGATCCAACTGGTGCCGCATCGCCAGGTGCGCCGGGGAGCCATATTGGACGTACCAGACCGGTCCTCCGCCCTGCGACAGGATGAAGCTCTTGCGGAAGGCGATGCCGTACAGGCTCCGCCGCTGGACCAGCCGCGCGAGCTGATCGAGCGGAATCTCGCTGAAGCACACCGAGCGGTGCCGGTCCGCCACCGCCGTCTCCCGCCGCGCGATGCCAAAGCCCTCCGCGCCGGGGATGAGCGTGCGCGCTCCCAGGATGCTCATCATGTTCTGGTACGCGTCGTGGTACGGCGGCCCTGGCTTCGTGAAGTGCACCACGAAGTCGGACATGTCCCGCCACTGCGCATTCGCCTGATACCCGAGCATCGCCTCGAAACCCCCGCGCGAGTCTCCCGGTCCCATCCCCCCATCGCAACACAACGTGCGGGTGCGCCCCCGCGCCTGCCCCCTCCACGGCCGGGCGGAAGCGCTCAGGGCAGGCGGGCGGGCACGGGGAGCCTCGGCCGCGAGAGCCGCATCAGCGCGAGCCCCGCGAGCACCGCCACCGAAGCCACCCCCGCCTCGCGAGCGCTCGCGCCGAACGCCACCAGCGTCAGGCCCAGCCCCAGCGTGGGCACCGCGAGCAGCGCGTGCACCGGCCGCAGGTCGCGCTCCCGGCGCAGCGACAGCACCGCGAGCGCCGCGGCGGTGACACCGAACTGCATCAGCACCGCGATGGCGGAGAGCGCGAAGAGCTCCGACAGGTCGCCCAGGTTCACGAACCCCAGCACCAGCGCCCACGTCACGGCGAGCGCTCGCATGGGCACCCCCGACTCCGACATGCGCTCCAGCCCGAACAGCGAGCGCTCCCCGGAGGCCAGCGCGGACAGGTAGCGCGGCGTCGTCACCATCATCCCCACGCAGATGCCCAGCGCGGACACGCTGGTGCCCACGCCCACCAGCCGCGCCAGTCCCGCGCCGCCCCACACCTCCGCCGCCTGGGCCAGCGGCGCCGTCGCCCGCGCCAGGTCCGGCAGCGCCGCGACGCACGCCCACACGAGCCCCATGTACAGCAGCACCGCCACCAGCAGCGAGCCCACCGTCGCCATGGGCACCGTGCGCTCCGACGCGCGCACCTGCCCGGCGATGACCGGCACGATTTCAAAGCCCTGGTAGGCGAACATCACCGTCAGCCCCGCCTTCAGCCAGGACGCTCCCGTCACGGGCGCCGGGGGCGGCACCTGTCCGGCCGGCAGGAAGAAGAACGCGGCCAGCAGCGCGCCCAGCGGCACCAGCTTGAGCACCGTGAGCCCCGTCCAGGTCTTCGCCGACACGCGGATGCCGGAGGCCACCAGCGCCGCCAGCCCTGTCACCAGCGCGGAGGCCAGCAGCCGCTCGCCCAGCGGGCCTCCCAGCCCCACCGACGGCGCCACGGCCCGCGCCAGTCCCGCCATCACCGCGGACGTGCTCAGGAAGGCGCTGACGTAGGCCACCCAGCCGACCAGGAAGGACGCGCGCTCGCCAAACGCCGCGCGCGCGAAGACGACGGGCCCGCCATCCGAGTCGAACCGCCGGCCGAGCACCGCGAACGCGAGCGCCACCGGCACCAGCGCCAGCCCCGTGAGCGCGAAGGCCCACACCGCGCCCAGGCCCGGGGCCTGCGCCGCGACCTCCGCGGGCGCGAAGAAGATGCCGACGCCCACGATGCCGTTGACGCCCAGGGCCAGCAGTTGGAAGGGCCCGATGGTTCGCTCGGGCGCCGCGCCGGAAGGAGGAGGGGACACGGCGCGGACTTCACTACACCCGCGCCCCGGGCACCATCCCACGCTCAAGGATGGGAGAGCACCACGCTGAGCGCGGCCATCCGCCCGGCCGCGGACTCGTGCTCCAGCGCCTTCGGGATGACGACGTGCACGTTGTTCTCACGCTGGTCGCCGCAGGCCCGCGTCCCGATGTAGTGCTTGCGGTCGCGCTCGATGATGAGGTTGTAGCCGCACGGCCCCACCGTCCCCGCGATCTCATCCGGGCTGACCGTCAGCGACGAGGGCTTGCCCGCGAAGGTGCCCGCCACCTCCACCACCTCGTCCCGCTGTCGCACGGAGAGGTCCACCGGCTTCTGGTCCACGCTGCCCTGGATGCGCCGGTCCGACAGCTTCAGGTCCACGGGTTGCTGGAAGGCCTGTCCTTGCAGGGCGCTGTCCGTCATCCGGAGTCGCAGGTCCGGGCCCTGGAGGCCCTGCGCGTTGACGCTCGCGCGCACGGTCGTCCGGGGCGACAGCAGCTCCACGGTGTCGGTGCTCCTGGCGATGGCGGAGCCGCCCGCGAGCAGGGCGGCGACGGTGAGGATGCGGGCGGTTCTCATGCTCCAAAGCTGGGGCGTCGGGCCACGCGCCACCAGGGCCGCACCCTGGCTGCTTGGGGGGCGGTGCCCGGGCGGAGCGGTTCCTCCTCCCGCTCCAGCGAGGCGGCGCCGTGATATCCGTGCAGGCGTGTCCCGCGCGCGCCTGCTGGCCGTCCTCGTCGCCTTGGTCGCCGTCCTGGTCGCTGTCTGGCAACGCGCCCGGGCGGTCGAACGGCTGTCGCAGGACTTCGACGAGGCGACCTACCTGCCCATCGCCTACACCTATGCCCGCCTGTTGGAGCAGGGCCGCTGGGGCGACGTGGGCGAGGTGCGGGAGAACTTCGAACATCCGCCGCTGGTGAAGCTGCTCTTCGCGGAGGCGGTGCGGGTGTCAGGCGCGCCCGAGCCGGACTGGGCGAACGTGCCCATGGGGCAACCCCTGCCTGACGCCGCGCGCCCCGCGTTCCGGGTGACCCGAGGCCTGTCCGCGGTGGCCGGAGTGCTCCAGGTGGGGCTGGTGGCGCTGGTGGATCCGTTGGGAGCGCTCCTGCTCGCGTGGGACCCGTACCACACGAAGTACACGGCCCAGGCCTATCTGGAGGCGGTGCCCGGGCTCTTCGCGGTGCTCGCGCTGCTCGCCTTCGAGCGCGCCCGGCGGAGCGGCTTCGCGCCGGGCTGGACCGCGGTGTCCGGCGCGTTGCTCGGTCTGGCGGCGGCGGGGAAGTACCCCTATGGGCTGGTGGGCGGGCTCACGTTCCTGCCGTTCCTGGTGACGGGCGCGAGGACGCGGTGGCGCGCGTGGGCCGCCATCGTCGTGCCGACGGCGGCGGTGTTCGTGCTCGTGAACCCCGCGCTGTGGTCCTCGCCGTTCGCGTCCCTGTGGGAGTCCATCTCGTTCCACTGGGACTACTCACATGGCGAGCATGTGCGCCGCAGCGCGCTGCCCTGGTATCAGCCGCTGGCGTTCCTCGTGAGCCCGTGGCTGTCGCGCTCGCAGGAGGGCATCTACCTCACGGACTTCAACGCATGGGCGCTGCTGGCGCTGGCGTGCGTGGGCCTGCCGAGGACATGGCGCGAGCGGCCCGTGTGGGCCGTGGGCGCCGTCGTCGGGCTGGTGTTCCTGCTGCTGTGGAACACCAAGTGGCCGCAGTACCTGCTGCTCGTCCTGCCGGCGCTGTGCGTCTGCTCTGGCGGGGGCGTGCGGACCGTGGCGGGGTGGGGTGTCTGGCTGGGGCGGAGGGTCCAGCGCTCGCGCGGGCGCGTCAGTGCAGGTGCGTGAAGACACGCGGGGCCGCGGGGAGCTCCATATCGCTGGTGGGCAGCAGGCACGTCACCTTCGCGCGGCGGGGGAGCGGCACCCAGCCCGCGCGCAACAGCAGGGAGGTGGGCAGGCCGGGGCCCCGCAGCATCCCGGCGCAGGCCACGCCCCGTTGCTCCATGTCCTGCATCGCCACCTGGAGGAGCCGCTGCCGGTCGGTGGCGGACACGGAGTCCTCGAAGGCCACCAGGTCCACGACCTCCGTGGTGATCTCCCCGGTGCCGGTCATCAGGACGCTGTGGGAGCTCACCAAGCCCCGCACGACGCCGTCCTGCTCCAGCACGAAGGTCCGGGGCACGTCTCGATATTGGAGTTGGTGCGCCAGCTGTCCGGCCGTGTACGCGCAGCCCAGCGTCACGGGCCGAAGCATCTGCTGGACCAGCGTCATGCAGCGGTCCAGGTCGGTGGGGCGATAGCGCCGGATGTCCCGGGGGTCCGCCTCGCGGAAGCGGTGGCGCAAGAAGGGCCGTGCCAGTGAGAACAGCTTCCGCTCATGAGGCGTGAACGACCAGCGGGCCATGGCCTGGGCATCAAAGGCATACATCCAGAGTCCGAGCCCCCGGAACAGGCGCGTGTTCCAGGTCCGCTGCCAGAAGCCGCGCGGCCGGAGCTCACCCGTCGTGCATCCCAGCGCGATTCGCGCGGCCCGGTCCTGGTGGCGCCGCAACAGCTCCTGCGCCAGCCGGCCACCGATGCCCTGTCCGCGGTGTGAGTGCGCGACGGTGGCCCGGAGTCCATGGCTTCCGTCCACTTCCACGCGCCCCAGGCGGATGCGCGCGGGCTCCGCGAAGAGGGTGCCCACCAGCGTCCGGCCCTCGTAGGCGGCCAGCAGGTAGTCGCGCGGCGCCTGTCCGCCCCGGAACAGCCGCCAGTCGCAGAAGCGGGTGTCCCAGACCGGGAGCGGCGTCGTCCTGCCATAGGTGGATTGCCAGACGCGGTTGAGGAACCAGGAGGCCTCGGGGGCGTCGCCGTCGAACGTGCGCACCTCAATCATGGCCTGCCTCCGGGGACAGGATGCCGGAGGGACTGGAGGTGGCGTGTCGCCCACCCGCCTCGCCATGAGATTGCATTCATGGCGTGGAAGGTAGGGAGGGCGGCCGTGCGGGGAAGCGGTCGCCAGGGATGCTCATTCCCTGGCTGTCATTGATACATCAAACCCGCGCGTGCCTCGTGCGGTGGTCCACAGGCACCGCGCGGGAAGGGCGGGGGAGTGTGCGGGGCCCGGCGTCCTGGATGCGTCAGGGGCGCGAGGCGAACCCGAAGTCCGCGTACACGGCGCCGTGGTCGGAGCCGCCGTAGCTGTTGCCATCGCGGGCGACGCGGAAGGAGCCCGGCACGTAGGTGCCACCGCCGCGCGCGAGGAAGAGGTGGTCGATGGCCTGCCGCTGGCCGGAATAGACATACGTCCACGTCTCGCTGTCCGGGCGGTCGCTGGCGACGCGCAGCAGGGCGCCGTCCTTCTCCAGGGCGTTGATCGCGTCCGAGCCCGGGGTGTCGTTGAGGTCGCCTCCGAACACCACCAGCGCGGAGGGGAACTCCTTCGCCACGGCGGTGACGGTGTCCCGGGAGACGGTGGCTTCGGCGAAGCGGCGGCCGGGATCGTCGTCCACCTTGGAGCGGAAGTGCGCCGCGAAGACGATGGCCCGTTCGCCGTTCACGTCCACGTGCACTTCGAGCAGTTCGCGCGAGAAGCGCGTCGAGGAGCCGTCCGGCCGGACGAGGTAGTCGCGGTGGTGGCGGACTTCGATGATGGGGTATCGGGAGAGGACCGCGACGTCCACCGACGCCGGGGCTCCGGTCTCGCCCAGCTCGGAGTAGTCGAAGCCGGGCGTGTGGGCCTGGAGTGCGTCCAACGACCTCTGCGTTTCGACCTCCTCCAGCATCACCACGTCCGCGTTGAGCGCCGTGATGGCCCGGCCGAGCCGGTCCACCTTCTGCGCGAGCTCCGCCTCCGTGGGCAGCTCCTCATAGGCCGAGCCGCCACAGGAGCCCGAATCACAGACGGTGTCGAAGAGGCGGTGCACGTTGAAGGCCGCGATGCGAACGCGGGGGCCGGATGGATCCGGAGGCGTTCCGCTGTCGGCCTCGGTGCAGGCGCTGGTGAGACACGCGCCGGCGTCGGGGACCGACAGCGGTTGCGTAGGACGGCCGCCGCAGCCCGCGAACGCGAGCAGCAGACCCCAGAGGGCGGGGTTCGAGCGGAGACGGAGGGGGAAGGGGAGTCGCGACGAGGGTGACATCGGGGCGGCAACCTATCACCGCGTTTCATCGCGGACCGCGCGGACAATCTCGAAGTGTTTGACGACGCAGCGCGACTCGCTCGCTGCGTCGTACTTGGGGGCCGCGAAGCGTCCGGCCCGCGAAGTGGCGCGGGAAACCGAGTCGTCGCGGCTCGTCGTGAGGTGGATGCAGTGGAAGGCCGGTGGAGTCAGGGGTCGCTCACGCGGAGTGCGCGGGCCGGGCCTCGCGATGCTCGCTCCGCGTGGGTTGGCGGAATGCCACACACGGCTCACGTGAAGAGGAACGGTGTGTCCACGGGTCGCTTGCCTGGGCTGGGGCTTGGGCCACCGGAGGTTCAGGCCGCGTGGGCGAGCTGCGCGGCACCGCGAGGCGCCCCATGCTGAGCGGGTTGCTTGGGCTCCGGGAGATTCAGGCGGACTGGGCGGGCCGGGCACCACGAGACGCCTGAGCTGAGCGGGTTGCACAGGCCAGGGGAGACTCACATCGCGCGGCCAGGCCGGGCACCACGAGACGTCTGCTCTGAGTAGTTTGCTCGAGCCACGGGAGACTCACATGGCGCGGCCGGGCCGGGCACCACGAGACGCCTGAGCTGAGCGGGTTGCACGGGCCAGGGGAGACCACGTGGCGCGGCCGGGCCGGGCACCACGAGACGCCTGAGCTGAATGGGAGGCTGGGGCCCAATGCCGCTCACGGGGTGGCTGGGCGGACCGCGGGCCCCGTCGCTGCTCGCGGCGTGCGACCGATGCGGTGCCTCATCCGACCGCCCAGACCAGGAAGCCCCGCTCCCATGCCCACGCGCCCCGACCGGCCACGGGAGAGGGGGCGCCGTTCGGCGGGCTTCCGCGACCGCTCGTCCCCGAGGCGTGCCGCCGTGCCGCCGGGCGTGCGCATGCTGTCTTCATACCGGGCGCTGACGCGCTCGCGAGGTGCCGCCACCATGACCCCGTCCCTTCCGCTCTCCCCACTTCCTCCTCCGGCCACCGCGGCCGCGGCCCCGTCCCGTCCGTGGCTGCCCTGGGTGCGCGCGCCGCGCCAGATGCTGGGCGCGTCGCTGGCGCTGGGGGTGTTCGCGGAGGTCCTGCTGGACCGGGCGCGTTGGGGCCTGGGCTTCCCCGTGCTGGTCGCGGCCCTGGTCGGCGCGCTCGCGTGGCTGGGCGGGCGTGAGGGCTGGCAGCGGGCGCGGCCCAACGCGTGGCTGCTGTCGCCGCTGGGGATCGTCAGCGTCTTCGTGGCGGTGCGGGACAGCGAATGGCTCCTGTCGCTCAACCTCCTGACCGCGGGCGTGCTCTTGATGTTGCTCGCTCACTTCTGGGCCGCGGGCCGGCTGGAGCGGCTGGGGCTGACGAGCTACGTCTCCGTCGTCCTGGGCTCCGCGATCCAGACCCTGCGCTATCCTCCGGTGCTCGTGCGCGACAGCGTGGACGTGCGCGGCCTGCGCGCCCACGGCCCCCGCATCATGTCCCTGGTCCGCGGCCTCCTGCTGACGCTGCCAGTGCTGTACGTGTTCGCGCTGCTGCTCGACTCCGCGGACGACGTCTTCTCCCTGGCGATGCAGCGCCTGCTGTCCTTCAACCTGGGCCTGGACACCCTGGTGGGGCGCGGCATCGGCGTGGCGTTCAGCGCGTGCGTGGCCGCGGGGGTGCTGGGCCACGCGCTGCGCCGCCGCGCTCCGAAGGAAGCCGGTGAAGCGGAGGTGGAGCCCGCGAAGCCGCGCCTGGGCCTCATCGAAGCGCTCATGCTCATCCTCGCGGTGGACGTGCTGTTCTTCGTCTTCGCGGCCATCCAGGTGGCATACCTGTTCATCGGAGACGCGTCGGCCCCCGCGCCGGGCTACTCCTTCGCGGAGTACGCGCGCCACGGCTTCTTCGAACTGGTGGTGGTCTCCGTGCTGACCCTGGTCCTGGTGCTGGCCCTGACCCGCTGGACGCGGCGTGAATCGCCCGCCGCCCAGACCGCGTTCCGCGCGGGCACGTCGCTGATGGTGGGGCTCACGCTGGTCATCCTCGCGTCGGCGATGAAGCGCCTGTCGCTGTACGAAGACGCGTTCGGCTACACGCTGCTGCGCCTGTACACGCATGTCTTCATGGTCGCGCTGGGCGCGGCGCTGGCCTGGCGTGCCGTGACGCTGTGGTGGCAGCAGGAGCGCTTCGCGGTGGGGGCCTTCACCACGGCGCTGGGCGCGGTCATCGCGCTCAACCTCCTCAACCCCGAGGCCTTCATCGTCCGCCACAACCTGGAGCGGCATGCGCGCACCGGTTCGTTGGACATCGAAATGCTTTCCCAGCTCTCAGCGGATTCGGTGCCGGGCCTGGTGCGGTCGCTCCCGGCGCTCTCGGAGTCCCAGACGGTGCTCATGTCGGGCGTGCTGGCTCGGCACCAGGACCGGCTGTCGGAGCAGGACACGCTGCCCGAGTGGAATGTCTCCCGCTTCCTGGCCCGGCGAGCGCTCCTGCGCACCGGCACCTCGAGCGCCCCCGTGAATCCTTGAGGCGTCATGGCTAGAGTCCGGCGCCATGACCGAAGCCGCCGGACGCCGGACCTCGACACTGCCGCCCATCCCCGCGGTGCTCATCGCCGTGGTGAGCGTGCAGGGCGGCGCGGCGCTCGCGAAGGGGCTCTTCCCCGTGTTGGGCGCGGCGGGCGCGGCGGGCCTGCGGCTGGTGCTCGCGTCGGTGATGCTGCTGGCGTACTTCCGTCCCGCGCTGACGCGCTACACGTGGGCGCAGTGGTCCGCCGTCCTCCCGTATGGCGTGGCGCTGGGCGTGATGAACCTCACGTACTACCAGGCCATCGCGCGCATCCCGCTGGGCCTCGCGGTGACGTTGGAGTTCGTGGGGCCCTTCGCGCTCGCGGTGGTGGGGTCACGCAAGGCCCTGGACTTCGTGTGGGTGCTCTTCGCGGCGACGGGCATCGTGCTCATCACCCCGTGGACGGCGCGGCCCGGAGCCTTGGATCCGCTGGGCGTGGTGCTGGCGCTGACGGCGGGCGCCTGCTGGGCGCTCTACATCCTGATGGGCGGGAGGCTGTCGCGCCGCGTGCCCGAGGGAGAGGGCGTGGCGGCGGGCATGGTGGTGGCGACGCTGACGGTGCTGCCGTTCATGCTGATGGACGGCCACCTGGAGCGGCTGACCCCCGGGCTCTTCGCGGCGGGGCTGGGCGTGGCGCTCCTCTCCAGCGCGCTGCCGTACACGCTGGAGATGATGGCGCTGGGCCAGCTGTCCAGCCGCACCTTCGGCATCCTGATGAGCCTGGAGCCCGGCGTGGCCACCGTGCTGGGCTGGGTGTTCCTCCGCGAGCAGCTCACGCCGCTGCAATGGCTGGCGGTCGCGTTGGTGAGCTGCGCCTCGGCCGGGGCGACGCTGACGGCGAAGCGTCCACCTCCGCCCGTGGAGGCCTGAGCCTCCGGGACGGAGTTCACGAAGGGACGGCTACGGCGTGCCGAAGTCCTGCGTCCAATACGCGCGGTAGGTGCTGGAAGGCGCGTTGAAGTAGCCGATGCCGGTCTGCTTCAGCGCCCCGTTCATGATGTTGTTGCAGTGGCCCGTGCTGGCCATCCAGCCATCCACCACCGCCTGCGCGGTGCCGTAGCCCGCGGCGATGTTCTCCGCCGCCGTCCGGTAGCTGTAGCCCGCGGAGGCCATGCGCTGCCACGGCGAGGAGCCGTCGGAGCCCGTGTGGTCGAAGAAGTTGTTCGTGCCCATGTCCTTGGAGTGCTTGCGCGACGCGCAGCGCAGCTTCGTGTCGAGCGTGAGCGCTCCCACCGCCGGCTTCGCCACGCCTCCACAGGTGGCCCCCGCCGCGCGGCGCTGGTTGATGAGCGTGAGGACGTTGTTCTCGAGCGTCACCCACGCCGGGTCCCACGTCGTCACGTCGTCACAGTAGGCCGCGCTCGCGCTCAGCCCGTCCCCGGCGGCCTCGCTCTGGACCGGGGGCACGACGACGCCCTCGCCTCGCGGCGTGGGAACGTCCTCGCCACCACAGCCGCCCAGCAGGGAGGCGACGCCCAACAACGACAGACACAGCGTGCGGGGGAACACCGTCATGGACAGACCTTTCACCGGCGCGTGCCGGTCAGGGAGGGGATTTTGCGAAGTCCATCTTTGTCCGCTAATCCAGGTCTGCGCCATGGACGCCGCGTGTATTGCGATTGACGCGCGAGCGGGTGTGGTTGTGTTGGCGGCGTTGCTGGCGGAAAGTTCCTCATCCGTGAAGACACCTTCCGCTGTGGCTGCCATTCGTTCCGTCGTGCTGGACACCAACGTGGTGCTGGATGTGTTCGTCTTTGACGACGCCTTCACCCGGCCATTGAAGGAGGCGCTGCTCACGGGGGCGCTGACGGCGTGGGTGGACCGGCACACGCTGCGGGAGCTGGAGCTGGTGCTGGCCTACCGCTCGTTCGCGCTGAGCCCGGAGGCCCAGCGGAAGGTGCGCGATGACTATGGGGCGCTCGTGCGGGTGTCGGAGGGGGAGGGGGCTCCGGTGGAGCTGCCGCCGTGCCGGGACCGGGATGATCAGAAGTTCCTCGCGCTGGCGGCGCGCGTGGGGGCCGCGTGGCTGGTGAGCAAGGACAAGCGCGTGCTGTCGATGGGCGGTGGGCGGCGGCTGCCGTTCGAGGTCCTGTCGCCGCGGCGCGCATCCCAGCTCGTGGAGGCCGAGGTCCCTCCGCCGGGCGCGTGATCCGCGCCTGAAGCAAGCAGGCAGGGGTGCGCACAGGCAGTCAAAATCGCGATGCGCGCTTGGAGCCATGGGCTTTCTCGGGTCATTCTCGCCCCCGGTGCGTTCCTCACTCTTGATCCTCCTGTTCTGCGCCGGCTGTGCCGCGCGTGTCGTCACTCCCGCCCCGGCCTCCGCTCCGGCCCCGGCTCCGACCCAGGCCGCGCCGCCAGCGCCGCCCTCGGAGGCCCCGGCCGCGCCGCCGCCCGCCGAGGTCAGCACCCCGGGCGCCGCGGCCCCGGGGGAGACCCAGGTCGTGGCCCCGGCGAGCGTGGCCGCCGCGCCGGCCTCGTCGCCGTCCCCCGCGGAGATCGCCGCCGTCATCACCGACGCCGCCGTGCGCGACACCCCCTGCCCGGCGGAGCCCGAGGAGGACGATGACGACGCGACGGTGGCCACCGACGACGAGGGCGTGAGCGAGGAGGGCGAGATGCAGGCGCCGCTCGCGCCCGCCGCTCCGGCGGGGCCGCTCTACACCGCCGACCTGTCCGACGAGGCGCTCACCGAGGCGTGGAAGAAGGACCCGGCCACGCTGGGCTCCATGTCCATTGGCTTCGTGGAGAGCGGCCGGCAGATCAACAGCCGCCGCGTGCCGGATGACAAGGATTGGCTCGTCGTGTCGCCGGAGATCGCCTACGGCACGGAGGAGACGGTCAGCTACGTGGCCGCCGCCATCCACGCGGTGCGCGCGCAATACCCGAACGTGCCCCCGCTGCGCGTCAACCGCCTGTCCACCAAGGACGGTGGCTACCTGCGCCCGCACAAGAGCCACCAGAACGGCCGCGACGTGGACCTGGGCTTCTACTACCCGACGGCGGATCCGGTGCGCGAGCGGGAGCGGGAGCGCTACATCGACGTGGCCATGAACTGGGCGCTGGTGCGCTCGCTGGTGGTGAACACCGACGTGCAGATGATCCTCGTGGACAAGCGCGTCCAGAAGGTCCTCTACGACTACGCGCTGTCCATGGGCGAGGACAAGGCGTGGCTCGACTCCCTCTTCAACGGAGGGTTCAACTCGCTCATCAAGCACGCGCGGCGGCACCGCGACCACTTCCACGTGCGCTTCTTCAACGGCCGCGCGCAGGAGCTGGGCCGCCGGGTGGCGCCGCTGCTGGCGCTCCAGCCGGACCAGAACCTGATGATCTACAAGGTGCGCAACGGGGACACGCTGGGCGCCATCGCGATGCGCAACAACTCCAGCGTGGTGGCCATCAAGAAGGCCAACCGGATGCGCAACACGTTCCTGAGCATTGGCCGGAGGCTGGTGATTCCGCTGAAGGGCCCGTGCACGCACTGCCCCATTCCTCCGCCGGTGCAGCTGCCTCCGCGCCGCCTGCCACCCACGGTGGAAAGCCCCGCTTTGGTGAACACGGCGCCCGCGGCTTCAGGCAAGCTGCCCACCCCGTGTACTCCCGCCGCGCCGGCACCGACGCCGGTGGCGGTCCCGACGGGTGCTCCGTCCGGTCTGTCGACCGCGCGCTGAAAGGCCTCACGTTCCATGGCAACTCCGCACATCTCCGCCTCCCCCGGTGACTTCGCCGAAGTGGTCCTCATGCCGGGAGACCCCCTGCGTGCCCGCTACATCTCCGAGCGCTTCCTGGAGAACGCGCGCCCCGTCACGTCGGTGCGCAACATGCTGGGCTTCACCGGCACCTTCCGGGGCAAGCGGCTGTCGGTGATGGGGCACGGCATGGGCGTGCCCTCCATCTCCATCTACGCGACGGAGCTGGTGAAGACCTACGGCGCCAAGGTGCTCATCCGCGTGGGCAGCTGCGGCGCGCTGCGCACGGACGTGAAGCTGCGCGAGGTCATCGTGGCGCAGGGCGCGGGCACGGACTCCAACGTGAACCGCATGCGCCTGATGGGCTACGACTTCCCGGCGGTGGCGGACTTCACGCTGGTCCGCCGCGCGGTGGAGGCGGCGGAGAAGCGCGGCAAGCCGTCGCGCGTGGGCAGCGTGTTCACGTCGGACCTGTTCTACCACCCGCAGGAGGAGCTCAACGCGACGCTCGCGCGCATGGGCATCCTGGCGGTGGAGATGGAGATCGCCGGGCTCTACGGCGTGGCGGCCCAGTTCGGCGCGCGTGCGCTGGGGCTGCTCACGGTGTCGGATCACATCCTCACGGGTGAGAGCCTGTCGCCGGAGGACCGGCAGACGACGTTCGACGAGATGATCGAACTGGCGTTCGACGTCGCCGTCTCCGAGGCGTAAGGGACCCGCGCATGGCCTTGCCTCCCCGCAGGGGTCCGGGTTCCCCGCTGGCGCGCAAGGCGGCGCAGCGCACCCCGGGCCACCACTACAACGCGAGCTTCCTCGCCGCGGGAGAGCGCGCGGAGATCCTCGCGTGGCTGGGCACGCTGCACCCGCTGTGGGAGGAGCGCTATTCAAAGCACTTCCCCCCGCCGGAGGGGCAGGTCCAGCGGCGGTTGCTCCGGCCGGTGTACTGGCTGGGCAACTGGCAGTTCGCGTGCCTCGACTACTACCGGCCGCCGAAGGGTGTGAAGGACCGCTGCGTGAAGGCGGAGCCCTTCCCGGCGGTGCTGGAGCGGCAGATTCAAAAGGTAGAGGCGCTGGCGCGGCGCATGTTCCGTGGGCCGGACATGCCGCAGGGCTGGCACCTCAACACGTGCCTGGTGAACTTCTACGGCAGCCGGTTGGAGGACGGACGCTGGGTGGACACCGCGCGGGTGGGCGAGCACAAGGACTTCGAGCCGGGGCCGGTGGCGTCGCTGTCGCTGGGGGAGCGCGCGCTCATCCAGTTCGTCACGTCCACGCGGCCCGGCGAGCGCGACGCGGTGGTGCTGGAGCAGTGGCTGGATGACGGCTCGCTTCAGCTCTTTGGTGGGGCGCAGTGGAAGGAGCAGACGTTCCACCGGGTGCAGCGGGTGGACACGCGCGCCGGACACGTGATGCCGCCGGAGCTGCCGGACTTCCGCACGCGGCGCATCAACCTGACGTTCCGCTATGTGCCGGACGTGCACGTGACGCCGTTCGCGGCGCTGAGCGCGGAGGCCCGCGAGGACGTGCGGCCGTACATGGCGACGCTCGCGAAGGGCAGCCGCTTCTTCCGCGACGAGCTGGCGCGCGAACCGGAAGTGAAGGCGGAGTAGGGGACGCGGACTCTCCTGGGGCCGCGTTGCACGGGACGGGCGGGGCTCGGGAGTGCGTGGCCGGGATTGTCGCCCGCTCCGGTCGGTGGCGGGCCGGACCGGGCTCGGGAATCCGCCCACGCCGCTCGTCGGCGGAACTGGCCGGACGCGGGAATCCACCCACGCCGCTCGTCGGCGGAACTGGCGTGACGCGGGAATCCACCCACGCCGCTCGTCGGCGCAACTGGCCGGACGCGGGAATCCGCCCACGCCGCTCGTCGGCGGAACTGGCCGGACGCGGGAATCCACCCACGCCGCTCGTCGGCGGAACTGGCGTGACGCGGGAATCCACCCACGCCGCTCGTCGGCGCAACTGGCCGGACGCGGGAATCCGCCCACGCCGCTCGTCGGCGGAACTGGCCGGACGCGGGAATCCACCCACGCCGCTCGTCGGCGGAACTGGCGTGACGCGGGAATCCACCCACGCCGCTCGTCGGCGGAACTGGCGTGACGCGGGAATCCGCCCGCGCCGCTCGTCGGCGGAACTGGCCGTGAGCGCGAATCCGCTTACGCCGCTCGCTGGCGAGACTGGTCGGGCGCGCGAGGGGGTGGGCGGGGTTGCCGCCCACCTCGCTCGTGGGCGGGACTAGGAGGAGCCCGTCTCGGGGCCGTGGGACGCGGGCGGACGGCCCACGTAGCTCACCTGCGGCGCGGCACCTCGCGAGGGACGTCCCCCGCCGCGCTCGGAGCCCTGGCGGGGCATCCGGGGCGTGTTGCCGCGCGCTTCACGGGGACCGGATGACGGCCCCCTGCCTCCCTGACGCGGCTCTCCGTTCTGTGCGGGCGCGGCGTCCGGGACGGTGCTCGTGTTCCGTGGGGGCCGGCCGTTCATCCGGGGCTCGCCGCCCTGCGGTGCCGCGGCAGCCCTGTCCGGGCGCGAGTCGCCTTGCTTCCTCGGGGCGCCCTCCGTCCAGGTGCCGTCATTCGACAGGGGCTGGCCATTCGTCCGCGGCTCGTTGTTCCGCGACCGGGCGCCGGGTCCATTCTGGCGGGGCTCGCCGTTCTGCGGAGGCGGGCGGCCATTCGCGCGCCACTCGGTGCGAGGGGGGCGGCCGTTCTGTCGCTGCGGAGGACCGCTCACGCCCGGCTCGGGCTGTGACGGCGGACCGTTCACGCCCTGCTCCGACCGCGAAGTGCTCATGCGCGGCGCCTGGCTGCTCACGCCCTGCTCGGACCGCGCGAGCTGACCGTTCATGCGCGGCTCGCCGTTGCGCTGCCGCTGACCGTTCACGCCCTGCTCGGACCGCGCGGACTGACCGCCCATGCGCGGCTCGCCGTTGCGCTGCCGCTGACCGCTCACGCCCTGCTCGGGCTGACCGTCCATGCGCGGCTCGCCGTTGCGCTGCCGCTGGCCGTTCACGCCTCGCTCGCCGTTCGGTGGCTGGGACGGGTTGTTCTGCCTCTGCTGCCCGCTCCTTCGAGGCGACTGGCCGTTCAGGCGGGGTTCACCCGTCTGCTCCAAGCCGCTCGCGCTTCGCTCACCCTGCGGCGGCTGGGACTGGCCGTTCGCGCGCGCCTCGCCGTTCTGCCGAGGGCCGCTCGCGCTCCGCTCACCCTGCGGCGGCTGGGACTGGCCGTTCGCGCGCGCCTCGCCGTTCTGCTGGCGCGGCGGGCGTCCATCGCGGCGCGGACCCCCATCACGGGGGCCGCCCTGTTGCGGCCGGCCATTCGCGCGCGCATCACCCTGGGCCACCGGAGCGCTCGCCCCCTGCGAGGGAGCGCCGTTGCCCGCGCGCGGTCCGCCCTGCGGAGGACGCCCTGCGTTGCCGTTGGGCCGGTTGGCCCCCGCGCCCTGTGACGGACGCGCTCCCGCGTTCTGCTGCGGCCCCGCGCCACCGGGCCGGGGCGCGTTGCCGTTGCGCGGCGGCGGCTTGCCGGAGAACCCGCCACCCCGACGACGTCCATCGCGCGGGCTCGACGTGACGACGGGCCTTCCCCGCTCACCACCGCCCTGACGCAGCACCAGCGCCTCCAGCGCGCGCAGCTCCGCCTCCTCCGCGCTGAGGCCTTCCTCCACCTCCACCGCCGCCACGGGCGCCGGCTGCGGACGGAGCTCGTTGCGCCGCTCCTCCTGCCGGAACCCCTGGCGGCCCGCGCCACCCTGGCGCCTCGGAGCCTCGCGGAACGTGCCCGACGGCACGTACTCCGGCGTCAGGTCGCGCCGCACGTACGCGTTCCAGATTTCACCCGTGTCGCCCGCGCGGCTCATGAGCCGGTGCGAGAACCCCTCCAGGTACTGGCGCACGTTGTCCAGGTCGCGGCGGAAGTAGAACTCCGCCTGGCTGTTGCGCGCCGCCGCCACCGTCTGCGGGAAGTCGATGAGGGTCGGCCCCACCCCACTCATCAGGATGTTGTAGGGCGACAAGTCTCCGTGGATGAGGTCCGCGCACAACGTGCGAATCACCTGCGCGCGCAGGTCCAGGTAGAGGGCCTCGGCCTCCTCGGGCGTGCGGGGAGGGGCCTCCACCAGCCGGGGCGCGGGCTGGCCTTGTTCGTCCAGCACCAGCTCCATCAGGAGGATGCCTTCGTAGAACAGGACCGGGGTCGGGACGCGCACGCCCTGGGCATGCAGCTTGTACAGCGAGTCCGCCTCCGCGTTCTTCCACGCCTCTTCCGCGGCGGCCTGTCCGAAGCGGCTGCCCTTCTCCATGGCGCGGCGCGTGCGCGAGTTGCGCACCTCGCGTCCTTCTTTGTAGCCGGCGTTGTTGCGGAAGTTGCGCTCGTGGCGCTCCTTGTACAGCTTCGCGGCGACTACCTGGCCGGCGTGCTGGACGAGCCACACCTCTGCCTCCTTGCCTGTCTTCAGCTGGCCGATGACGGCGTCGATGATGCCGTCGGCGAGGAGGTTCTCGAGGGAGTCATTCATTCTTAGGCAAAAGGCCGGAACGGCACGGGGCGGGGAGCTTCAGTCGTAGCGCACAGCGGCGGCCCCTGCTCGCCATGATGCACGTTGGAGATGAGAACACCGGGCAGGCCCTGGTTTCCATCGCCGTCACGCTGAACGTCATCCAGAAGGCCCACGAACCGCTTGCTAGCAGCTTGGGAAGCAGGGGGCCAGGGGTGGCCACGTGCCTGTAACCTGTTCGCCGTCCCCCCATGCCCGGGGACCGGCTTGACGTCCGCCTTCCGGCGGCCCGCGCCGCGCCATCCTGGAGGAGTGTCCGCCCATGAAGGTCCTGTTCCTGTGGGGTGTCCTGCTGGCCTCGCTCTGCGCGCACGCGGAGGACCGGGTCGCGGAGGCCCGGAAGCGCCAGACGGCCGGCCTCGTCCAAGCGTTCAAGGCCGCGGGCCTGTCCTGGCCCCCGGAGGAGCTCTACCTGCGGGCCTTCAAGGTCGAGCGCGAGCTGGAGGTCTGGGCGGGCCCCCGGAACGGACCCCTGGTGAAGGTGCGCACGTTCCCCATCTGCGCGGCCTCCGGGGATGTGGGCCCGAAGCGGGCCGAGGGGGACTCCCAGGTCCCGGAGGGGTTCTACACGGTGGACCTCTTCAACCCGAGGAGCGCCTACCACCTGTCCCTGAGGGTGAGCTACCCGAACGCGCTCGACCGGAAGCAGGGCGCCGCGAAGCCCGGGGGCGACATCTTCATCCACGGCGACTGCGTGAGCATCGGCTGCCTGGCCATCGAGGACGGGCCCATCGAGGCGCTGTACGTGATGGTGTCCGAGGCCCGCGCGCGGATGGGCCGCGACGTGCCGGTGCACCTGTTCCCGCGCAGGCTGGACGCGGCGGGGCTCGCGGCGCTGGAGGCGCTTCCGGGGGTCCCCGCGGCGCGCAAGGCCTTCTGGCGCGGCCTCGCGCCCGCCTACCGTCTGTTCGAGGAATCCCGGCGTCCCCCGCGGGTGAAGGTCGACAGCGCCGCGTCCGCCTACGTGGTGACGCCCGCGCCCCCGGTCCTGGCGCGCTGAGGAGCTGCTAGAACCCGAGGGGAGGGTCCGCGCCGCTGGCGGGGCCTTCGGGGGAGGATGCGCACATGAAGTCCTCGGTCTTGTCGCAGGACCCCGGTGTATCCGGAGGCGCGCGAGCGCTGGTGTCCCTCACGACGACGGAGCTGGCCGTCGCCCTTCGCGAGCGCCAGGTCCGCGCCGTGGAGGTGCTGGAGGCCTTCCTCGCGCGGGCCCACGAGCACAACCCCGCGCTCAACGCCGTGGTGACGTGGGACGAGGCCCGGGCGCGCGCGCGGGCGCGCGAGGCGGACGCGGCGCTCGCGCGGGGCGAGTCGTGGGGGCCCCTGCATGGCGTGCCCTTCACGGTGAAGGACGCGTTCAGCACGGAAGGGCTGCGCACGACGTCGGCCCATCCGGCCCTGGCGGAGTACGTGCCCTCTCGGGACGCGACGGTGGTGGCCCGGCTCAAGGCCGCGGGGGGAATCCTCTGGGGCAAGACGAACCTGCCGCCGTTCGCCGCGGACCTCCAGACGCACGGGCCGCTCTGGGGCCGGACGAACAACCCGCATGACGTGGGGCGCACGCCGGGCGGCTCCAGCGGAGGGGCGGCGGCGGCGGTCGCGGCGGGGCTGACCCCCTTCGAGGTGGGCAGCGACATTGGCGGCTCCATCCGGCAGCCGGCGCACTACTGCGGCGTCGTGGGCATCAAGCCCACGGAGCACCGCGTCTCCAACGCGGGCCACATCCCGGACCTGCCGGACGGGCCCCGCAACGTGCGCCACATGGCCTGCTCGGGCCCGCTGGCGCGTTCGGTGGCGGACCTGCGGCTCATCCTGTCGGTCATCGAGGGCGCGGATCCACGCAACCCGGAGGTGCCGCCCGTCGCGCCGTTGGGGGCCGCGAAGCCCCGGGCGCTCAACGGCCTGCGGCTGGCGTGGGCGGACACCCTGGGCCCCTTCCAGGCCGACCGCGAGACGCGCCAGGTGTTCCAGCGCTTCACCGCCGCCGCGCGCGCGGAGGGCGTCGTCGTGGAGCGGGCCGTGCCTCCGGGGCAGGACTTCGCGGACCTGGTGGAGGTGTGGGGGCTGATGGAGGGCGGGGAGGTGGGCGCGCCGCTGCGCCCTCCCGAGCGAGCGGCCTTCCGGGATCAGTTCCTCCCCTTCGAGCACGACGACCTGATGGCGCGAGCCATCATCCAGGGCATCCGCCTGGACCTGACCGGCTACGGCGATGCGCTCACCCGGCGGGACGCGCACATCGCCACGCTGGAGGGCTTCCTCTCCGGCTGGGACGCGTGGCTGGTGCCGGTGGCGCTCACGGCGGCGCCCCCGCACACGCCCTTCGGCGGCCTGTTGGAGGTGGACGGCGCGCCGAGGAGCTACCTGGAGGCGTTGGGTGGGTTCACCTGCCTGTTCAACGCCACCGGAAACCCCGTGGTGGTGTTCCCGTTGGGGCGAACAGAGGCAGGCCTGCCGGTGGGCGCGCAGCTCGTGGGCCGGCGGTGGGCGGACGGGGCGCTGCTCGACGTGGCGGAGGCGCTGCTTCCGCTGGGCGGCGGCGTGCGGTGGCCGTCGGCGTTCACGCCCTGAGCCCCCGCGTCAGTAGACGCGCAGCAGGCGCGAACGGCATTCGAAGTGCGGGTTGCGCACGTCGATGACGTAGACGTCGCCGGTGGTCTCCTCGAAGCCACCGGCGAGCACGCCCGCGGCGGCGGCGGCGGCCAGGTACGCGCTGTCCGTGCCCTGCATGTCGCGGAGCTTGCGGATGTACACGACGCGGCCCTCGACGGCCCACACGCTGCGGATGCCCTCGGTGTGTACGCCCAGGGCGTCCGCGGGCGGCGCGGGGATCTTCTCCAACGCGGGCGGGACGGACTGGAGCACGTAGTCGTCGTAGGCGCGGTTGCCGCTGCGGCTGATGAGCTTCACCTCGCGCAGGATGCCGTCCTGCCCCTGAAGCAGCTCCAGCGTGACCACGAGCTTCAGGGTGCTGACGCCGTGGGCGAAGTCCTGGAGCTCCTCGCCGGCCTGCGCGCGGGTTCGCAGACTGTTGTACTTGGGGTTGTCGCGCCCCCGGTCCGCGAGCTTCTCCCCGGGAGTGGGCGCGGCGCTCAAGGGCATGTTGCCTCCGGGGGAGCCCGTGGCCCCGAACCGCCGGGCCTTCTCCGCGAAGGAGTACAGGAGCTGCTTGGGCAGGCTGGGCATGTCGAAGAGGGGCGGGGCGTCCATCTGCTTCTCCAGCGTCGCGCGCAGCTTGCTGAAGTACGGGTGGATGCGGCCGGTGTCCACGCGGTCGCGGGCCCGTCGATCATCGACCATGCCCCGCACCCGCTCCGATACGCGCGCGTGCTCCTCGGCGGCGAGGGTCTCGGCGGACAGGCTCGGGTCTCCGGGCCGGAGCGTGCGGCCCCCACCCGACGAGTTCTCCGGCGTCGAGATGATCACCCCGCCGCTCGCGCCCGGCGGCGGCAGCAGGTTCGGGGGCAGCGTGCCCGGGGCCTGGGCCCGCGGAGCGTCGTCCGTGGGGCGGTCCGCGCGCTCGCGGAGCTCCATGCCGGGCGGCGCCTCCGGGGCGTCGGGCCGCGTGCCAGTGTCGGGGGCGGGCGGAGGCTCCCGCGTCGCCACTTCCGGAGGCGCTGAAGGGGGCTTCCGGGGAGCCTCGTCCGGAGGCGTGGCGGGTGGGGGCCTCGGAGGTTCACGGGTGGCCACTCCTGGCGGCGTGGCCTTGGGCGGCTTGCGGGGGGCCTCGTCGGAAGGGGGTGGGGCCTTCGGAGGCCCTTGCGTCGCCACTCCAGCGTGCGGCCCCTGGACAGGCGGGCGCGAGGGCTCCGCGTCCGCGGCGGCCGGCGTCGGCGGTGGGGGGAGGATTTCCACCTCGATCGCCTTCGCGCGCAGCCGGGCCACGCGCGCGGCGGACGACGGCGCGGGGTCCATCCTCCCCAACAGCCACAGCACGATGGCGTGCAGCGCCAGGGAGATCAACCCGGCCCAACCGAGACGTCGCAGGCGCCGCCGCATGGCTCGACGCTTTCAGAAAGCCTCCCCTGGCTCAACCCACACCGGCGCGTGCGTTCGCGAAGCGACGTCCTCCTTGCCGAGCAGGCGACCCCTGAACGCACGGAACGACTCCGGGGTGACTCGACGCAGGCCGTGACACCTGCTGTGCTGCTGGGCCTCTCGTGCCCCCCATGCCCCTCGCTTGCCTGGACGAACCCACGTTCATGGACCTCCTGCTCGGGACGCTGCCGCCCGACAGGGCCGCGGTCGTGGACGAGCACCTGGACACCTGTCCCTCCTGCCGGCGCATGGTGTCCGAGGCGCTGAAGGTGCAACCGCCCTCCACCTCCGAACCCGCGCCGGACGAGGAGGTCCTCGACAGCCAGCTGGCGACGCTGGCCGTGGACCCGTGGCGGGGAAAGAAGCCGCGCCTGCGCCTGCCCACGCCGCCCCTCGCGCGAGGGACGGCGGTGGGGCGCTACCTCATCCTGGAGATGCTGGGCGTGGGCGGGATGAGCGTCGTGTACGCGGCGTATGATCCGGAGCTGGACCGCCGCGTCGCGCTCAAGCTCCTGCAGGTGGAGGCGCTGGGCTTGGGCGCGGAGGCCGGCCGCACGCAGGTGCTGCGCGAGGCGCAGGCGATGGCCCGCGTCTCCCACCCGCACGTCGTCTCCGTGTTCGACGTGGGCACCTTTGGCCGGCAGGTCTTCCTGGCCATGGAGCTGGTGGACGCGCACACGCTGCGCAAGTGGGAGCTGGACGGCCCGCACCCGTGGCGGCAGGTGGTGGACGTGTTCGTCGCCTCGGCCCGGGGGCTGGCCGCGGCGCACGCGGTGGGCGTCGTGCATGGCGACGTGAAGCCGGAGAACATCCTCGTCGGGCAGGACGGCCGCGTGCGCGTCACCGACTTTGGCCTGTCGCGCATGATGTCCGGCGCGGCGGCTCCGCCGGTGATGCCGGGCGGCCTCACGCGCCCGCGCGCCATGGAGGGCGGCACGCCCGCGTACATGGCCCCGGAGCAGTTCCCCCCGGAGGAGCGCACCGACGCGCGCAGCGACCAGTTCGGCTTCTGCGCCGCGCTCTACGAGGGCCTCTATGGCGAGCGCCCCTTCGCGGGCTCCACGGTGGAGGAGCTGTCCCAGGCGGTGCACGCGGGGCGCGTGAAGAGCGTGCCCCGTCACTCGGGCGTGCCGCAGTGGCTGCGCCGGGTGGTGGTGAAGGGCCTGTCGGTGAAGCCCGAGGAGCGCCACGCCTCGATGGAGGCGCTGATCGCCGCGCTGGAGGCCCACCCCGCCGCGCGCCGGACGTGGCGGCTGCGCATGGCCGGGGCGTCGGTGTTGCTGCTGTCGGTGGTGGGGATCACGCGCGCCCTGTACGGACGCGACGTCACGGGCTGCGAGGGCGCCGCGCACGCGGTGGACGGCGTGTGGGACGCCGCCCGGCAGCAGGCGGTGGAGGCGGCCTTCCTCGACACGCAGCGCCGCTTCGCGCACGACGCCTTCCGCCACGTGCGTCGGGGGCTGGACGCGTACACCGCCGCGTGGGTGAC
Source organism: Corallococcus silvisoli (assembly GCF_009909145.1). Lineage (NCBI taxonomy): Bacteria > Pseudomonadati > Myxococcota > Myxococcia > Myxococcales > Myxococcaceae > Corallococcus > Corallococcus silvisoli. Next base: position 161,930 of record NZ_JAAAPJ010000003.1, on the reverse strand, counting down.
GACGCGCACGGCGGCGTGCGAGGCCACCCGCGTGCGGCACGAGCAGAGCGAGGCGGTGATGGCGCTGCGCATGCGCTGCCTGGATGGACGGCTCGCGGACGTGGCCGCGCTCACGCAGTTGTTCACGCAGGCGGATCCCGACATCGTGGAGCGGGCGCCGCGCGCGGTGGAGGGGCTGGCGCCGCTCGCGGGTTGCTCGGACGTGGACGCGCTGACGTCGCGGGGGCACTCCTCGCCGGACGACGCCGCCACGCGCGAGCGCACCGTGGCGCTGCTCCAGGCGCTCGTGGACGCGAGGGCCCTGCGCGCCGCCGGGCGCTATTCGCAGGGGGTAGGGCGGGTGTCGCCCGTGGCCGAGGCCGCGAGGGCCGCCGGGGACTGGTCCGGCGCCGCGGACGCGCTGCTGTTGCTCGCGGAGCTGAAGGACGGCGCCGGGGACTACCGGGGCGCGGAGGCCACGGTGCTCCAGGCCGCGTGGGCCGCGGAGGCGGGCCGCAACGACGAAGCCGCCGCGCGGGCGTGGACGCTGGCGGTGCGCGTGACGGGCGAGCGGCTGGACCGGTACGCGCAGGGGCAGCAGGCCGCGGAGCGCGCCAGCGCCGCGGTGGAGCGGCTGGGGGGCAGCGGGGAGTGGAGCGGGGCGCTCGCGGCGAACCTGGGCCGTCTGTTGTCGCGGCAGGGCCGCTACCCGGAGGCCCACGCGCAGCTCACGCGCGCGCTGTCCTTCCTGGAGAAGCGCTTCGGTCCGGAGGCCCTGGAGGTCGCGGACGTGCGTGTGGAGTTGGGCACCGTGCGCCGCTCTCAGGGGCGGGCGGAGGAGGCGCTGGCCCTCTACGAGCGCGCCCTGGGCACCGTGCGCGGCTCGCTGGGGCCCGAACACCCGGATGTGGCGCGCATCCGCCTGGAGCAGGCCAGCGTGCGTTGGCAGCAGGGAGACTTCGTGCAGTCGGAGCGGCTGGCCCGGGGCGCGCTGGCGCTCCTGGAGCGCTCGCTGGGGCCGGACCACCCGCAGGTGGCGGACGCGCTCAACAGCCTGGCGCTCGCGCTGCAGTACCAGGGCAAGCGCGAGGAGGCGCTGCCCCTGTATGAGCGCGCGCTGCATATCGCGGAGACGACGGAGGGCCGCGACAGCTCCACGGTGGCCATCATCGTGAACAACATCGGCACGCTGCTGGTGCACATGGGCCGGCTGGAAGAGGCCACGAAGCGCTTCGCCACGGCGCTGGAGCAGTTGGAGAAGAGCCTGGGCCCGGACCACCCCACGCTCGCGCTGGTGCTGCGGGGCATGGGCCAGACGCTGAGCTTCCGAAACCAGCCCCAGGACTCGCTGCCGTACTTCCAGCGCGCCGCCGCGCTCCAGACCTCGTTGCCGGACGACGTGAACGGCGGGTGGACGGGCGCGCTGGTGGACCTGGGGCGCACGTACATGGTGCTGGGCCGTCCGCGCGAGGCGCTGGCGCCGCTGGAGAAGGCCGTCACGGGCTGGGACCGGGCCCGGCCCCGGCCCGCGGAGCGTCCCGCCGCCCGCTACATGCTCGCCCGCGCGCTATGGGAAGCGAAGCAGGAGCCGTCCCGCGCCCTCCGGCTCGCGGCCGAGGCCCGCCAGGAGGTCGCCGCGCTGCCTGACGGTGAGTCCTCCGTTCCAGAGCTGCGCCAGGCGATGGACCGGTGGATCGCCCGACTGCCTCCGGCCGCGCGCCGGGACATCCAGGCGGCGATGGTGCCTCCGAAGCCCGCGGACCCCTCGCGGGAAGCGCTCAGCCGGTGAGCCCCCAGGAGGTCCGTGCGCGGGCTCGTCGCCGCCTGTGCTCGCGCCACGAGGCGGAAGGGCCCGCCGGGCGGCTCTGCGCGGGCCTGACTCCCCAGTCGTTTACGCAGTGAGGCGGAGCGGCCCGCCGGACTGGCGCGCGGGTCTGACTCCCCAGGCCTTCGCGCCATGAGGCGGAGAGGTCCGCCGGGTGGGTGCGCGGCTCTGACTCCAGGCCTTCGCGTCACGAGGCGGAGCGGCCCGCCAGGCGAGCGCGCGGGCCTGACTCCCCAGTCGTTTACGCAGTGAGGCGGAACGGCCCACCGGGCGGGCGCGCGGGAGCCGCATTATACGGAGGAGGCCATGACGCTCCTCCCGGAACCTCCCGTCGCCGCACTCCCGCCCGAAGCAGGCGCGGACGCCCTGGCCTCGCTCCTGCGCGGACGGCGCGTCGTGGTGCTGACCGGCGCCGGCTGCAGCACCGAGTCCGGCATCCCCGACTATCGAGGCCCGGAGACGCGCCACAAGGTGCGCAACCCCATCCAGCACCGCGAGTTCCTGCACCAGCCCGAGGTGCGCCAGCGCTACTGGGCGCGCAGCCTGCTGGGCTGGCCGCGCTTCACCTCCGCGCGGCCCAACGACGCCCACGCCGCGCTGGCGGCGCTGGAGAAGGCGGGCGTCGTGCCGGGCCTCATCACCCAGAACGTGGACGGGCTGCACCACGCGGCGGGCAGTGAGCGCGTGCTGGAGCTGCACGGCGCGCTGTCGCGGGTGCGTTGCCTGTCGTGCCAGGCGCAGGAGCCGCGCGCGTCGCTCCAGGCGCGGATGCTGGGCCTCAACCCGGACTTCGCGCACGCCGTCGTGGAGCTGAGGCCGGACGGCGACGCGGAGCTGCCCCCGGAGGCCGTGGAGGGCTTCCGCGTCCCCGCCTGCACCCGCTGCGGCGGGACGCTGAAGCCAGACGTGGTGTTCTTCGGAGACAACGTCGCGCCCACGCTGGTGCAGGACGCGTTCGCGCTGCTGGAGGAAGGGGACGCGCTGCTGGTGGTGGGCTCGTCCCTGACGGTCTATTCCGGCTATCGCTTCGTCACCCGCGCGGCGGACCGGCACATGCCCATCGGCATCCTCAACATCGGGGAGAGTCGGGGCGACAGCCTCGCGGATGTGCGCGTGGAGGCGCGCGCGGGCGACGTGCTGCCCCGGCTCGCGAAGGCGCTGACCCGCACCTGACGTCCCCCCTCCCACACCAGGCGTGCAGCCGTCGCGGGCGCACCCGGAATGGGCACGTCGGGAGAGGGGACAAGTGTGCCATCATCCCCAGCTTCGCGAGGCACGGGCGATGGGCCGTGCCCGGGACGGAGACACAGGGTCGATGGACACCGGACGCCCGCTGGGCGGCAGGTATGCGCTGGAGCGCAGGATTGGCGGCGGTGGCATGGGCGCCATCTGGCGAGCCGTCGACCTGCAGCTCCAGCGGCACGTGGCCGTCAAGTTGATCGCCTCGGACGTCGTGGCGCGCACACCCGAGGCCCACCGCCACTTCGAACAGGAAGCGCAGGCCGTGGCCCGGCTGCGCCACCCGCACGTGGTGCAGGTGCACGATTCCGGTGTGGACGGCGGCGTCCCGTACATCGTGATGGAGCTGCTGGAGGGCGAGGACCTGGAGACGCGCCTCACCCAGCGTGGGCGCCTGTCTCCGGCCACGGTGGCCGCGCTCGTCACGCCGGTGGCCCGCGCGCTGGCGGCGGCGCACGCGGCGGGCCTGGTGCACCGCGACCTCAAGCCCGCGAACCTCTTCCTCGCCCACGTGGACGGGGAAGAAGTGGTGAAGGTGCTCGACTTCGGGCTCGCGCGCTCGCTCGTGCCCGCGGGCGCGCCCTCGCAGGCCGAAGGGCTGACCGGCACGCTGCGCTACATGAGTCCGGAGCAGCTGCGCGCGGACCCGGACCTGGACGCGAGGGCGGACCTCTGGTCGCTCGCGGTGGTGCTCTACCGCGCCCTCACCGGGCAGTTCCCCTACGGCGCGGAGTCCGTGGGGCCGCTCCTGCGCGGCGCCTTCCACCCGCCCTCGGTGGCCGTGTCGCAGCTGGTGCCGGAGCTGGGTGCGAGCGCGGACGCCTTCTTCCAGCGGGCCCTCAATCCCCGGCCGGAGCAGCGCTTCACCTCCGCGCGCGAGCTGGCCGCGGCCTTCGTCGCGCTGGTGGAGGCGGGCCGGGCCGCGCGGGCGGCCACGGTGCTGGTGGTGGATGACGAGCCGGACGTGGAGGTGCTCATGCGCCAGCGCTTCCGCCGGCACGTGCGCGACGGCGTCTATGCCTTCGTCTTCGCGCGGGATGGCGAAGAGGCGCTGGAGGCCCTGCGCCAGCACCCGGACACGCACGCGGTGCTGTGCGACCTCAACATGCCGCGCATGGACGGGCTCACCTTCCTGTCGCGCGTGGGGGAGGTGGATCCGCTGGTGAAGGTGGTCATCGTCTCCGCGTACGGCGACATGCCCAACCTGCGCACGGCGATGAACCGGGGCGCGTTCGACTTCCTGGTCAAGCCGGTGGACCTGGAGGACCTGGAGTCCACGCTGGCGAAGACGGTGCGCCATGTGGCGGAGCTGCGCCGCGCGGTGCGCTCCACGGAGGAGAACGCGCTGCTGCGCATGTTCGTGCACGGCGGCATCGTGGACCGCGTGCTGCCGCTGGTGCGCGGCCCTGGCGCGCTCGCGGGCGAGCAGGTGGACGCCACGGTGGCCTTCCTCGACGTGGCGGGCTTCACCGCCGTCACCCGGCAGCACCCGCCAGAGTCCGCGCTGCGGAGGCTCAACGCCAACTTCGAGGTCATGCTCCCGGAGCTGGAGTCGCGCGGCGGCGTGGTGGACAAGTTCCTGGGCGACGCGGTGATGGCCGTCTTCCAGGGCGAAGCCCACGTGGCGCGCGCGCTGGACGCCTGCCTCGCGGTGAAGCAGCGGCTCCAGGCGCTCGCATGGAGCGGGGGCGACGCGTCACCCTACGCCCACGGCGTCTGCATGGGCGTGGACACCGGCCCGGTGGTCTCCGGCAACGTGGGCGCGGCGGGGCGCGGACGCCTGGACCACACGGTGCTGGGCGACGTGGTGAACACCGCGGCCCGGCTCGCCACCGTGGCCGGACGCGATCAGGTGCTGGTGAGCGAGGCGCTGGCCGCGCGGCTCGCGGACGTCTTCGACTGCCGGCCCGCGGGCGAGCGGCACCTGCCGGGGACGGAGGGCCAGGTGCTCGCGGTGCGCGAGGTGGTGGCCCGTAGCACCCACGCGTCGGGCTCCTCCGCGGAGCGCACCCCCGAGCAGGGCGTCCCCTCCGTCCTGGAGGCGCCCGCGCCCGGGGTGGGGGCCTTCACGGCCAAGGGCCCCAGCTGGTCCACGTCCTCCTGAAGCGGCTTCGAGCGCATGCGCCTCATCCTCAACCCAGGCCAGGTGGATGAACGGGCGGTGATGCTGCCGGAGGGCGTCACCACCGTGGGCCGCACGGAGGAGAACGGCATCCGCGTGCCGCACCCCAGCCTGTCCCGGCGCCACGCGCGGCTGGAGCGCATGGGCGAGCGCGTGGTGCTGGTGGACCTGGACAGCAAGAACGGCAGCTACGTGGGGCCGCATCGCGTCTCCCGCCAGGAGCTGACGCCCGGCCAGTCCTTCCGCTGCGGGGAGGTGTGGTTCCGGCTGGTGTCGTCGGACACGCCGCTGCCGGAGGGCTGGGGTCCGCTGCGCACGCAGCCGCTGGAGACGCGCTACTCCGGCGGGCCCATGGAGTCGCTGCTCGACACGCGCTCGCCGGACCGCACCCACGACAAGCTCCAGGTGCTGCTCAAGGTGGGGCAGCTCCTCTCGTCCCCAGGCCCGGTGGAGGGGCTGCTGGAGCGCGTCGTCCATCTCGTCTTCCAGATCTGGGCGGTGGACCGGGCGGCGGTGCTGCTGGTGGACCGGGACACCGGGGCGCTGGTGCCGCGGGTGTCCCGGGGCGCGCGAGGCGGGGCGCTCCCGGAGCGCTTCTACAGCCAGCACATCGTGGACTACGTGCACTCGCGCGGCGTGGCGGCGCTCTTCTCCGACGCGAAGGACGACGCGCGGCTGCTGGGCGCGGACTCCGTCTTCCGCCAGTCCATCCGCGCCTCCCTCTGCGTGCCCCTGCGCACGCGCGACACGGTGCTGGGCGTGCTGTACCTGGACAGCCTCAAGCAGGGTGGCCTCTTCACGGAGGAGGACCTGGAGTTCCTCACCGCCTTCGCCAACCAGGCCGCCATCGCCCTGGACCACGCGCACCTGGCGCGGCGGCTGGAGGAGGAGGCGGTGCTCAGGAACGCCTACCAGCGCTTCTTCCCACCGGACGTCGTGCGCCAGTTGAAGGCGCTGAGGGGCGTGCCGCTGGACGTGCGCGACGCGGACGTCACCATCCTCTTCTCCGACATCACCGGCTTCACCGCCATGTCCTCGCGCCTGAGACCCCGGCAGGTGGTGGACATGCTCAACGCGTACTTCCCGGTGATGGCGGACATCGTCTTCCGCCACGAGGGCACGCTGGAGAAGTACATCGGTGACGCGCTGATGGCGGTGTGGGGCGCCCCCTTCGCCCGGCCAGACGACGCGGACCGCGCCGTGCGCGCGGCCCTGGAGATGCAGCACGCGCTCGCGGCGCTCAACGCCCGCTGGCGGCAGGAGGGCGCGCCCGAGGTCCACGTCCACATCGGCCTCAACTCCGGCCCGGTGGCCGCGGGCAACATCGGCTCGGAGCGCTACCTCCAGTACGCCACCGTGGGGGACGCCACCAACGTGGCCGCCCGCGTGTGCGGCGTCGCGCGCCCGGGGGAGGTGCTCGTCACGGACGCCACGCGGGCCTTGCTGGACGCGGACGCCTTCACCCTGGAGCCGCTGGGCCCGGTGACGGTGAAGGGCCGCGAAGCGCCCGTGTCCCTCTTCCGCGTGCGCGGCTGAGGGTTACTCGGCGTCCTGGCCCAGCCGCTCCGGCTGGAGGAGGACGATCTGCCCCCCCTCGAAGGTGAGCATCCCCTCGCGCACGTAGTAGCGCAGCCACTTGTTGACGCTCTCGCGGGTGACGCCGCACAGGTTCGCCAGCTCCGACTGCGTGAGCTTCGGGGTGATGGCCAGCCCCTCCGGGGACGGCTTCCCCTGCGTCTTCGCCAGCTCCATCAGCACCCGCACCAACCGCGAGCGGGCGTCCAGGAAGGCCGAGTCGTAGACGAGCTGCGTCGTGCGCCGCACCAGCCGGCTCATGTTCGCCAGGAGCGCCAGGCTCACCTGCGGCCGCGTCTCCAGGTAGCGCCGGAAGTCGTCCCGCTGGAGCGTCAGCAGGTGCGCCTCCTCGCGCGCCATCGCGTCCGTGGAGCGCGACTCGCCGTCCAGCAGCGACAGCTCCCCGAACGCGTCCCCCCGGTCCAGCAGCGCCAGGGTGATCTCCCGCCCCTCGCTGGAGGACAGCCGGATGGCCACCTGGCCCCGCCGGATGATGAACAGCGCCGTGCCCACATCCCCTCGGTGGAAGATGACCTCCCCCCGAGCGAAGCGCCGGGGCTGGAGGAGCGACGACATGTTCTCCAGGTCCTCCCGGCCGAGGCTTTCGAACATGGGGATTTCGGCCAGCAGCTGCGCGTAGGACATGGGGGGACCGCCATTCTGCCCGGAATCCCCGGCTACAGGTAGGGAAGCCTCCCATCCAGGTCCGGCGGACAAGTCCGGCGGGTGTGAACGCCTTCACACACAGCTTGTGGGCCGCTTCACAGCCGGGAAGGGGGCCCCCGGGTACTGTTCCTTCATCGCAGCACGGGAAGCACGGGGGGCCCGCACACGCGACGGTGAGCCAGGGAGTCGGGGGACTTCTTAGCCCACCGCGGCATGAGCGGGAAATGGGGGGGACCGCGGGGCCGGCACATAGAAGGGGGAAGCGTTGAGTTTCTGAGGGGGAACTCAACGCGAACACGAGTGCCGGCTCCAGCAGGGGCCTCAAAGCAATGGACCCGGGCCTGGAGGCCCGTCGCTCCGGGGGGAGTGACGGCCTTCAAGTCCGGGTTGTTTTATTGGGCCACCAGGGCGACGGCGGGCGTGAGCGTCAGCGCCGCCTCGCGGTGCTTCTCCACGGCCTCGCGCGTGTGGAGCATCGGGTGGAACTTCACCTCGCGGCTCAGCGCCATCAGGTCATCGCGGTGCGGGTGGAACAGGTGCTCCGTCTGCCCCGGCGCGTGGACGGACACGGAGCGGGACAGGTCCGCCAGGTCGACGATCATCCGCAGCGCGGTGCCGTGGACCACCTTGAAGGGGTGGCTCCAGAGGAACGACGCCCCATCCACGGAGTAGTTGTCCCCGCGGGCGGGCACCGTGCGGGTGTTGAAGACGCGCCGGACCGGGGCGGGAATCATGGGGCCGCCCAGCGGCTGGTGCACGTAGGTGAGCTGGTGCACCCGCCCCCAGGCCCAGGCGTCCAGGTTGGGGCCGTACGTCTTCACGAGCCACGCGGTGGCGTCCGCCAGGGCGGCGCGGAGGATGTCGTCGCGGGTCTCCTTCGCGGGCGTCTTCGGGTCGTCCCACCAGGGGCTGTCCGGCTGGGACATCAGGCCGATGACGAAGGGCATGTGCAGGCTGCCATGCCGCTCGTACTGGCCCATCAGGTACTCGCGGACCAGCTCCGGCCCCAGCTTGTGCTGGAGCAGCTTGCGCAGCACCTCGATGTACCAGGCCTGGAACACCGTGGCGCCCACGCTCTCCGGTTCGAAGCGCAGGTCCCACGCCTTCAGCGCCTCCACCGCCTGCCGCTGCGTGTCGTCCGCGGGGGCCACCGACAGGAAGTACGGGCGCAGGGTCTCCGCGGGCAGCGAGTACGTCTCCGCCTGGATGCGCCGCATGTCCTCCACGGTGTGCTGCGTGCCCGCCTCCAGCAGGTCCGTGATGCGCTTCGCGCGGTAGCCGGGGAACCAGTTGTGCGCGATGAGGTGCGGGTAGTCGTCGGAGGTGATCTTGTTGTTCGCGGTGGCGGCGTAGCCCGCGGGCGGGTTGAACGACGCGGGCAGCTCCTCGAAGGGGATGAAGCCCGTCCACTCGGCTTCGCCCGTCCAGCCCGGCATGGGGATGAGGCCCTGGTGGCCCTGGCGGATGGGGATCTTCCCGGACGCCTGGTAGCCGATGTTGCCCGCCGTGTCCGCGTACACGAAGTTCTGGCCCGGCCCCTCCCACAGCTTCATCGCCCCGCGGAAGGACTCCCAGTCCGTCGCGAGGTTGAGCTTCAGGACGGCGTTGATGAGCGGCTGGCATTCCCTGTGCGCCCACTTGAGCGCCAGCGGCTCGCTGTCCTTCAGCTCGTCCGCCATCGCCAGGTTCATCAGCGGGCCGTGCCGGGTGCTCTTCACCTCCAGCACCACGGGCGCGCCGCCCTTCACCGGAATCTCCTCGCGGCGGATCTCCAGATCGTGCCACTCGCCCTGGAAGAGGTACTTCTTCGGGGCCTTCGGGTCGTCCAGCTTCTCGATGTAGAAGTCCTGGGTGTCCGGCCCCAGGTTGGACATGCCCCAGGCCACCTTCCCGTTGTGGCCCACGATGAGCATGGGCACGCCGGGCAGGGAGAAGCCCACGTGCTGGAAGCGGCCGCCGTGCAGGCCGTTCTCGTACCAGGTGGACGGCATGCCCAGGGGGATGTGCACGTCGTTGGCGAGCAGCGGCTGGCCGCTCTGCGTGCGCTTGCCGTGCACCACCCAGTTGTTGCTGCCGGAGACGATGTTCGGGTCCCCCATCACCGCGTCCACGCCGTCCAGGCCGGACAGCGTCTTCACGTTCTTCAGGCCGGGGAGGCGCGCCTCCTTGGGGACGATGAGGGGCGTCTCCGGCGCGTTCTGCGGCAGCAGCGCGTTGGCCACCTCCTCGCCGGCCGTCGCCACCAGCCGGGCGCGGAAGAGCTCCAGGCGGTGGTTGCCGCCCAGCATCAGCGCCAGCAGGTTGCCTCGCGCGAGCGAATCCGTGGGCGTCCACGGCGTGGGCGTCACGCCCATCACGGTGAACTCGTACGGCAGCGGCTCCGCGGCGATGCGCGCGTTGATGCCCGCGCTGTAGGCCTCCAGGATGGCTCGGGCCTCGGGGTCCACCTGCGCCCAGGAGCGCTCGGCCAGGTGGCGCAGGCCCATGGTGCGCAGGAACTGGTCCGCGGACACCAGCATCGGGCCCAAGAGGCTCGCGAGCCGTCCGTCCACCAGCCGGCGGCCCATCTCCATCTGCCACAGGCGGTCCTGCGCATGCACGTAGCCCTGCGCGAAGAACAGGTCGTGCTCGTCCTGCGCGAAGATGTGCGGCACGCCCCACGTGTCGCGCAGCACCTCCACCTTGCCGTGCAGGCCGGGCAGGGTGAGGGTGCCCTCGGTGCGCGTCCAGCGGCGGCGGGCGAGCCAGGGCCCCAGGCCGGGGGTGGCCACGGCCAGGGCGGGGGGGAGCATGCGCAGCATGCGCAGGACCTGGGTGAAGGCACTCATGAGGCGGAGGCTCCGGCGGTGGGGGCGGTCGGCGGGGGGGAGGCCGCGGCGTCCGCGGCGGTGGGCGGCGTGTCAGGCAGGGCGTCCGGCAGCTCGCGGTCCAGGTAGCGCACGCGCGGGTTGAGCCACGCCACCACCACGTTGGCGATGGTCAGCAGCGCCAGGGCGATGAAGATGACGGCGATGCCTCGCCCCGGGCCCACGCCCAGCAGGCGCCCCATGCTGCCGGAGAGCGCGCCGCCGGGAGCCATGGCCGGCTCGAAGAGGTCATCCGCGAGCGGGCCCGCGATGAGGCCCACGACGGGGGTCACGCACAGGAGCACCATGCGCTTCACCGCGGCGGCGCGGCCCTGGAGGTCCGCCGGAATCTTGCGCTGCCAGATGGACTGGCTGCCCGCCATCATGGGCGGCATGGTGAACAGGTAGAGCGCGGCGGCGGTGGCCACCAGCGGCACGCTGGGCGACGGCGCGGCCAGGAAGAGCACCAGGCCCGACAGCACCTGGAAGCCCAGGATGCCGTGGAGCTGGTTCTTCGGCCCGCCCCACACGCCCATGCTGACGGCGCCCACCAGCGCGCCCACGCCGGCCACCGACGCGATGATGCCCAGCGTGGAGATGTCCGTGAAGGCCAGCACCAGCGGGGTGATGAGCAGCATCACCAGGTCCATGCACAGCACGGCCACGACGGTGAAGCTCAGCAGCCCCACGAGGCCGGGCCGCGTGCGGATGAACGTCCACCCCTGCTTGATTTCATCGCGCAGCGACCCCTTGCCCCGCTGCCCCTCCGAGGACACCGCGGGACGGGGGAAGCGGACCATCAGGAGCGTGAGGACGGCGACGCTGAAGCTGCAGACGTCCACCGTCAGCACGCCCACCAGCCCCACGCGCTCGATCAGCGCGCCCGCGATGATGGGGGAGAGGATCTGGCTGGCGCCGCTGGCCACCTCCGCCACCGCGTTGGCGCGGCTCAGGTGCTGCTTGGGCACCAGCAGCGACACCGTGGCGAAGAAGGCCGGCCAGCGGAAGGCGCCGAAGCACGCGCCGATGGAGACGGGCAGGTAGAAGTGCCAGGCCTTGAGCTCGAACAGGCCCTGGTTGCTGGCCAGCACCATGCTGAAGATGAGCAGCGTGCTGAAGCCGTTGCCCAGGTCCGCCAGCAGCATGGCGCGGCGGCGATCCCACCGGTCCACCAGCGCGCCCGCCAGCGGCGACAGCACCACCATGGGCGCGAAGGCGAAGAAGGACAGCAGCGCGAACTGCGTGGTGGAGCGCGTGTCCAGGAAGATCTTGGCGCCCACGCCGAAGGCGGTGAGCCCGGAGCCGAGGATCGAGATGAGCTGGCCGAACCAGGTGATCCAGAAGACCCGCATGGGCTGGGTGATGGTCAGGCGTTGCGCGAGGCTCATTCCACGTCTCTTCTTCCTCCTGGGGGTAGGAGGGGCAAAGGGGCCCGCGCACCGTACTACGGGAGGGCGTGCGGGCCCGGCGTTCCAAGGGGGGAAGGGTTTCAGCCCTGCTCGAGCTCCGCGAGCATGGCCTCCAGGGCTTCAGGGTCGAGCTGGCTGGCGCTCGCCTCGACGATGGCCACCGTCATCACCTCCACGGTGGGGGATTCGAAGAGGGCGCGCATGGACAGCTCCACCTGGAAGGCCTCGCGGATGCGCGACAACAGCTGCACGCCCAGCAGCGAGTGTCCTCCCAGCTCGAAGAAGTTGTCGGTGATGCCCACCGACTCCACGCCCAGCAGGTCCTGCCAGAGGCCCGCGACCTTCTCCTCCGTCTCGTCGCGCGGAGCGACGAAGGCGTTGGCCAGGGGCGGACGGGGATGCCTGCCGCTGGCGCTGCCCCCCGCGCGGGGCGCGGAGGCCCCTTCGCGCGCGGACTGGAGCCGCGCCTCCAGCGAGCCGAGCGTCGCCAGGAAGCGTCCGCCGGTGGGCTGGGACATGAGCGCGCGCAGGTGGCGGAAGCCTTCGGCGGGGGCGATGACGGCGTCGGGCCGGAAGCCCTCGCCCACGCCCCACACGTCCCAGTCCACGGCGTACCAGCGGGTGCCGCCCAGCCGGGCCTGCCGGGCCGCCACCGCGTCCATTCCGGCGTGCGCCGCCGCCACCGCGCTGACCGCCATGCCGCCCAGCGCCACGGTGAGCGAGGACTGCACCACCACGAAGTCCGGGCGCCGTGACGCCAGGGCCTCCGCCAACTGCGCGAGGCCTCCGAAGCGGCCGGCCAGCAGCGGGGCGGTGGTGTCGGGCGTCGACTCGGCCACGGAGATGCGGGTGGCCATGCCGCCGTCGCCCGCGGCGTAGAAGACGCCGTCGATGCGGCCGAACTTCGCCTCCGCCACCTGGAGCGCCTTGTCGAGCTGTCCCGGCACGCCCGCGTCCGCGCGCAGCGCCAGCACCTGCGCGCCCGCCTGCTCCAGCGCGCGCATGCGCTCGATGGCCCGGGACGTGGCGTCCTGGGCGTCATGGCCCGCGCGCCACGCGTCCCACTCCCCGGGGGCGGGGAGCGTGCGGCGCGACAGCAGGACGAGCTTCGGCTTCACCGCCTGCGTCAGCTGCTCCGCGAGCGCGTGCCCCACGCGGCCCAGGCCGCCGACGATGACGTAGACGCCGCCGTCCTTGAGCCCTCCCTGCGCGGGGGCCCCAGCGGCGGGCTCGGCGTCTGGCCGGGACTCCGGCTCCATGCCCGGCGTGGCGATGGGGTCGAAGGACTCCACGTGGCGGTACGGGCCGCGCAGCGCCACCACGGCCTCCTTGCCGGTGGCCAGCTCCGTCACCAGCCGGTCCAGCCACGGGCCCGCCGCGGACTCCTCCGGCGCGGGCCGGGTGACGTCAACGGCGCGCACCGTCAGGCCGGGGAACTCCTGCCGCAGCACGCGGCTCGCGCCCACGGCGGCGGCCTGCCACGGCAGAAGCGGCTCCTCGCCCGTGACGTCCTGAGCGCCGCTGGTCACGACGTCCAGCGACACCGGTGCCTTCGCCGCGCCCGGCCCCACGGCCTTCGCCAGCGCGAGCAGGCCGTGGAAGGACACCGCGAGGCCCGCGTCCAGGTCGCGCGGCTCCCGGACGAGCGGCCACAGGTACGCGATGTGCGCGGGCGTCCAGTCCTCGCCGCGCAGCCGCTCCAGGTGCTCGCTGATGGCGTCCGGAGAGGACGGATCCACGGCGAAGCGCCGCGTCACCGGATCCGACGCGCCCTGGCCCGCGACGAGCGACACCACGTCCGCGCCCGCCTGGCGCAGCCGCTCCGTCACGCGCGCGGCCACGGGCGCGTCCGCCTCCAGCACCAGCCAGCGCTGTCCGGCGAGCGACGGCACCCGAGGCGAGGCGGGCGTGCGCGGCCACGCGGGCACGGTCCACTCCACGCCCTGGGCCGTCGCGGTCCTCGCGGCGATGGCGGCTCGGGGCAGCGCGGGCGGCGGGCCCTTGAGCAGGTCGTAGCGCTCGCGCTGGAAGGGGTAGGCGGGCAGCGGGATGCGGCGGCGGGCCTCGCCCTTGTAGAGGCGGGCGGCGTTCGACTTCGCGCCCGCGAGCCACAGCTTCGCGAAGGCGTCCGCGGCGTGCGCGAGCGCGTCCTGCTGGGCGTCGCGCGGCGCGGGCAGCGACGTGAGGATGGCCGGGAAGGTGCCTTCGGCGGCGTTGCGGCGCACCAGCGTGGCCAGCGCGTTGCCCGGGCCGACCTCCAGGAAGACGTGCTCCGGGTCGCCCAGCAGCTGCGCCGCCGAGTCCTGGAAGCGCACGGCGTCCCGCAGGTGGCGCGCCCAGTACGCGGGGCTCACCGCGTCCTCGGGCGTCACCCAGGTGCCGGTGACGTTGGACAGGTAGAGGTCCTTGGGCTCCTTGCGGGCCACCTTGCCCACCGCCTGGCGGAACTCCTCCACGATGGGGTCCATCATCGTCGAGTGGAACGCGTGCGACGTGTGCAGCCGCGACACCTCCACCTTCCGTGCCTCCAGCGTCGCCTGGAGCGCGTCCACCGCGTCGGTGGGGCCCGCGACGACGATGAAGCCCGGCGCGTTGATGGCGGCCACGGAGAGGCGCGCGTCCATCAGCGGCTTCAGCGCCTCCAGCGGCATCTTCACGGACAGCATCGCGCCCGAGGGCAGCGACTGCATCAGGCGTCCGCGCGTGGCCACCAGCGCCAGCGCGTCGTCCAGCGAGAACACGCCCGACAGGCACGCGGCCACGTACTCACCGATGCTGTGGCCCACCATCGCCTGCGGCGTCACGCCCCAGGACGCCCACAGCTTCGCGAGCGCGTACTCGATGACGAACAGCGCGGGCTGGGTGAGGGACGTCTGCTTGAGCTTCTCCGTGGCCTGCTCGCGCCCCTCCGGGGGCGGATACAGCACGGTGCGCAGGTCCAGGCCCAGGTGCGGCTTGAGCTTCTCCGCGCAGGCGTCCACCTCCGCGCGGAAGGCGGGCTCCTGCTCATAGAGGCCCCGGCCCATGTCCACGTACTGGGAACCCTGGCCGGAGAAGAGGAAGACCACCGGCCTTCGCGTGTTGGTGCCCGCGCCGCCCAGCAGCCGCCGCGCATCCCGCAGCGCGGCCTTCGCGTCCGCCAGGTCCTTGACCACCACCGCGCGGCGGTGCTCGTGCACGTGGCGGCCCACCTGGAGCGTGTAGGCCACGTCCGCCAGCGGCAGGGTGGGGTTCGCGTCCAGGTGCGCGGCCAGCCGCTCCGTCGCCGCGTCCAGCGCGGCGGGCGTGCGCGCGGACAGCGACAGCACGTGCCACGGGCGGCGCGACGGCGCGGAGGGCTCGGCCTTCGGGGCCTCCTCCAGGATGACGTGCGTGTTGGTGCCGCCGATGCCGAAGGCGCTCACGCCCGCGCGGCGCGGCCCGGCCGGGGACTTCCAGGGCCGGGGCTCGGAGGGCACGAAGAAGGGCCCTCCGTCGAAGTCGATGACGGGGTTCGCCTGCTGGAAGTGGGGGCTCGCGGGAATCTCGCCGTGCTCCAGGGCGAGCACCGTCTTCACCACGCCCGCGATGCCGGCCGCCGCGTCCAGGTGGCCGATGGCCGCCTTGAGCGAGCCCAGCGCCACGCGCTTCGCGCCCGTCTCCTTGCCGCCGAAGGCCTGGTTGAGCGCGGCCACCTCTATCGGGTCGCCCAGCGGCGTGCCCGTGGCGTGCGCCTCCACGTACTGGATGTCGTCCGGCATGACGCCCGCGATGGCGAGCGCCTCCGCGATGACGGCGGCCTGGCCCTCCACGCTGGGGGCGGTGAAGCCCACCTTGCCCGCGCCGTCGTTGTTCACCGCGGTGCCCAGGAGCACTCCGTGGATGGTGTCGCCGTCCTTGAGCGCGTCCGACAGCCGCTTGAGCACCACCACCGCCGCGCCCGCGCCGCGCACGGTGCCGTTGGCCTTCGCGTCGAACGCGCGGCAGTAGCCGTCCGGAGAGAAGATCATCCCCTCCTGGAAGAGGTAGCCCGCCGTCTGCGGGAACGACACGGAGGAGCCGCCCGCGAGCGCCATGTCGCTCTCGCCCGACAGCAGGCTCTGGCACGCCAGATGGAGCGCCACGAGCGAGCTGGAGCACGCCGTCTGCACCGTCGCGGAGGGGCCGCGCAGGCCCAGCCGGTGGGACACGCGCGTCGCCACGTAGTCCTTGTCGTTGGCCAGCATCACGCCGAACGAACCCGCCGCGTCCATCAGGTCCGGCTGCCGCATCAGCGCGCGCAGCAGGTACGAGCTGAGGCTCACGCTGGCGTAGACGGCCACCGCGCCCTTGAAGCGGCCGGGGTCATAGCCGGCGTGGTCCAGCGACTCCCACGCGCACTCCATGAAGATGCGCTGCTGGGGGTCCATCAGCTCCGCCTCGCGCGGGCTGTAGCCGAAGAGGCCCGCGTCGAAGTCCGTCGCGCCCTCCAGCACGTAGCTGGAGCGCACCCACTGGGGATGGGCGCGCAGGGCCTGCGGAACGCCCGCGTCGTCCAGCTCCGCGTCCGTGGGAACGCGGCGCGCATCGCCTCCGCGCCGGAGCATCTCCCAGAAACCCTCCAGGGTCTTCGCCCCGGGGAAGCGGCCCGCCAGGCCGACAATCGCGATGCGCTCCTCGCCACCACCCACTGCGTCACTCATCCGCGTCTCCATCCGTTTCCACCCGACCCCGCGAGGCCACCACACGGCGGTTGACCGTGCGTCGCGCCTCGGCACGGGAGCGGCCCGCCTGCGCCGCGTCCTCCGAGGGCGTGTCCTCCCGGCGCGACAGCCGCGCCGCCAGTGCCCGCACGGTGGGGTACTGGAAGAGGTCCGTCAGCGCCAGCGTCACGCCCAGCTCCGCCGTCAGCCGGCGGTGGAGCTGGAGCGCCAGCAGCGAATTGCCGCCCAGCTCGAAGAACGGATCGTCCAGGCCCACCCGCTCCACGTGCAGCAGGTCCTTCCACGCCTGGGCGATCTGCTGCTCGATGGCCGTCCCCGGCGCCACGAAGGGCCGCGACGCATCCGCGCCCCCCAGCTCCGGCGCGGGCAGCGCCTTGCGGTCCGCCTTGCCGTTGGGGCTGAGCGGCATGCGCTCCAACACCACCACGTTGGACGGGACCATGTACTCCGGCAGCCGCTCCAGCAGGAAGGCGCGCAGCACCGCCGCGTCCGTCTTCGCCTCCCGGCCGGTGACGTAGGCCACCAGCCGCTTCTGGCCCGGCCGGTCCTCGCGCGCGAGCACCACCGCCTGCCGCACGGACGGGTGCTTCTCCAGCGACGCCTCGATTTCGCCCAGCTCGATGCGCAGGCCGCGGATCTTCACCTGGAAGTCCGCGCGGCCCAGGTACTCGACTTCGCCGTCCGGCAGCCACCGGGCCACGTCGCCCGTGCGGTACATGCGCGCGCCCGCCACCGTCGCGTATGGGTCCGGGATGAAGCGCTCCGCGGTGAGCGAGGGCCGCGCCAGGTAGCCGCGCCCCACCTGCACCCCGCCGATGTACAGCTCGCCCGCCGCGCCCTGGGGCACCGGTTGCAGCTCCGCGTCCAGGATGCGGATCTGCGTGTTGTCCACCGGCCGGCCAATGGGCACGGAGCGGCGGCCGTCGTTCGCCTTGCACGCGTGGAACGTCACGTCCACGGCCGCCTCGGTGGGGCCGTAGAGGTTGTGCAGCCCCGCGCCGGGCAGCGTGCGCAGACACAGCTCCTTCAGCTCCAGCGGCAGGGCCTCGCCGCTGCACACCACGCGCTGGAGCGACGTGCACTGGTCCACGCCGGGCTCGTCCAGGAAGGCCTGGAGCATGGACGGCACGAAGTGCAGCGTGGTCACCGCCGCGGAGGTGATGAGCGCCTTCAGGTACGCGGGGTCCTGATGCCCGCCCGGCTTCGCGACCACCAGCCTCGCGCCCGTCATCAGCGGCCAGAAGAACTCCCACACCGACACGTCGAAGCTGAACGGCGTCTTCTGGAGCACCCCGTCGCGCGGCGTCAGCCCGTACGCGGACTGCATCCACAGGAGCCGGTTGCACACCGGGCCGTGCGCGTTCATCGCGCCCTTGGGGCGGCCCGTGCTTCCCGACGTGAAGATGATGTACGCCAGCGAGTCCGGCGTCGCGGTGGGGGCGGGCGCGGTGGTGGGCTCGCGGGCGATGTCCTCCCAGCCCGTGTCCAGCTTCACCACGGTCGCGTCCGACGGAGGCAGCCGCGCCAGCAGCCGCTCCTGCACCAGCAGCACCGGCGGGCGCGCGTCCTCCAGCATCCAGCCCAGGCGCTCCCGCGGATAGCCCGGGTCCAGCGGCACGTAGGCGCCGCCTGCCTTCAGCGTGCCCAGCAGGCCCACCACCATCTCCAGCGAGCGCTCCACGCACAGGCCCACGCGGACCTCCGGGCCCACGCCGTGCCGGCGCAGCGCGTGCGCGAGCTGGTTGGCGCGGGCGTCCAGCTCCCGGTAGGTGAGGCGCGTGCCCTCGAACTCCAGGGCCACCGCGTCCGGCGTGCGCGCCACCTGCGCCTCGATGAGCGACGTCAGCGTCGCCTCTCTCGGGTGGGGGATGGCGGTGTCGTTCCAGTCCTTCAGCACGCGCTGGCGCTCGCCGTCGGGGAGCAACGGCAGGAGGGAGATGGGCAGGTCCGGCCGCGCGACGATGCCCTCCAGCAGCGTCAGGTAGTGCCCCAGCAGCCGCTCCGCCGTGGCCCGCTCGAAGAGGTCGGTGCTGTACTCGGCGGTGACGCGCAGGCCCTGCGGCAGGTCCACCAGCAGCAGGGACAGGTCGTACTTGGTCGTGCCGGTGTCCACCGGCTTCGCCTCCATCACCACGCCCGGGGCCTCCAGGGCGGGCATGGGCGCGTTCTGGAGGACGAACATCACCTGGAACATCGGCGTGTGGCTGAGGTGGCGCTCCGGCTTGAGCGCGTCCACCAGCCGCTCGAAGGGGATGTCCTGGTGCGCGTAGGCGTCCAGCGTGGACTCGTGCACGCGGCCCAGCAGCTCCCGGAACGTGGGCCGGCCAGACAGGTCCGAGCGCAGCGCCAGCATGTTCACGAACAGGCCGATGAGCCCTTCGACCTCCGCGCGCGGACGGCCCGCGATGGGCGTGCCGACCACCACGTCCTCCTGGCCGGTGTAGCGCGAGAGGAGCACGTTGAAGGCGGACAGCAGCGTCACGAAGAGCGTGCGGCCCTCGCGCTGCCCCAGCGCCTTGAGCGCCTGGGTGAGGGCGGGGGACAGGTGCATCACCTGCCGCTCGCCCCGGGAGCTCATCAGCGCTGGCCGCGGCTTGTCCGCGGGCAGCTCCAGCAAGGCGTGCGGGTTGAGGCGGTTCTTCCAGTAGGTGAGCTGGCGCTCCAGCTCCGCGCCCTGGAGCCAGTCGCGCTGCCAGGTGCCCCAGTCCGCGTACTGCAAGGGCAGCGGGTTCAGCGGCGAGGGCTGGCCCTCCAGGCACGCGCGGTACAGCACCGCCAGCTCGTGCACCAGCACGCCCATGGACCAGCCGTCGGAGACGATGTGGTGCTGATCCACCAGCAGCACCTGCTCCCCGTCGCCCAGGAGCATCAGCACCGCGCGCAGCAGCGGCCCCTGCTCCAGGCTGAACGGCTGCTGCGCGAGCATCACCACGCGCCGCTGGGCTTCCGCTTCGCGCTCGGCCACCGGCAGGCCCCGGAGGTCCATCACCTCCAGCGGCACCTCACCGGTGGGGGCGATGAGCTGCACGGCTCCGCCCTCGCGCTCCTGGAAGGTGGTGCGCAGCGTGTCGTGCCGCTCCACCAGCAGGGCGAGCGCGCGCCCCAGCGCCTCCGTGTTCACGGTGCCGGACAGGCGCACCGCGGTGGGCATGTGGAACGCCGCGCTGCCGGGGCTCCACTTGTCCAGGAACCACATCCGCTCCTGCGCGAAGGACAGGGGCGCCTGCTTCGCGGCCGGACGCTTCTTGTCCTTCAGGAGCTGGGCCAGCCGTGCTCGCTTCTCTTCAGGCGTCATGGTCAGGCCGCACCCTCTTCGCCGGCGTCGCCCAGGTCATCGCTGGTGCCCGTGTCTTCCATCACCGCGAGCAGCTCCGCGACCTGCTCATCCGAAAGCTGGTCCATGTTCTCCAGCAGCTTCTCCGCCTCCGCCGCCGTCACCTTCTCCTTCGTGGCGGGCGTGGCCACCTGCGCCGCGACCGGAGCCGGGGCGGGCGTCGCGCCCTCCACGGAGTAGCCCAGCCGCTCGATCACCGCGTGGGTGGAGGCGTCGAACGCGCGGGGCCACTTGATGCGCTTCCACGACTCGCCCAGCTTCTTCTCGATGCCCTGGTGCTGGAGGATGTTGGGGTCGCCCAGACCGCCCATCATGCGCTCCTTCTTGCCGTCGTACGGCTGGACCATGCGCTCGTCGAAGGGCAGGCCCAGGAAGTCGCACACGCCGGTCATCACCTTCGTCGGATCCGCGACCAGGTCCTCGTAGCGCACCCAGTGGCAGCGCTCGCGGCCAATGCCGTCGAAGAAGTTCATCAGGTTCCGGTTGGACAGCGCCCACACCGTCTCCGCGACCACGTAGGGGTCCACGTCCGCGTCGCCGAAGAGGCCGGCGGCGAAGAGGCGGTCGAAGCGCATCCGGAGGATGGACTCCATCACCGGGAGCGGGTGGCGGTAGAGGTAGATGTACTTGTTGCCCTCGAACATCCGCTCCGCGCGCTCCAGCGTCTCCACGTCCATGGCGTACGTGGGCGTCTTGTCCACGAGCAGCCGGGGCGCGGACTTCTCCTGGAGGCGGCGGTAGACGTCCTGCGCGGACACGTCCTGCGACACCAGCGTGTCCACCAGCGCGGCGCCCGCGGCGGAGTCCAGCTTCTCCAGCTCCATGAAGGCCCACTGGAGGCCGCCCGTGGTCCACTCCATCTCACTGCCGAAGCCGATGTTCTCGCGCCACTCGCGCATGCTCTCGAAGAAGAGCAGGTTCACTTCCGGGGGGCAGAACAGCCGGGGGTGGCCCGCCAGCATCACGCGGAACAGCGTGGAGCCGGCGCGCGGGCTGGAGTGCACGAACACCATCGGCGGGTTCTTCTTCGCGGTGTCGGTGCGCGCCTTGCCGGAGGTCTGCGCGCGGTAGGGCTTGAGCGGGTACGCGGACAGCGGCTTGCCCTCCGCGAAGCGCTGCGGATCCGTCAGCCGGTCCATCTCCACGAGCAGGTACTTCGACAGCTCCGGGATGGACGGGTGGGCCTGCACCTCGTGCGGGTAGAGCTGGAACTTGAAGTCCTGCCGCAGGTCGTACTCCAGCTCGGCGCCCAGCGCGTGCAGGTCGTAGCCCTTGAGGCTGCCGTCGGCGGGCAGCTGCGCCTGGGGGATGCGCAGCCCTTCGGAGATGTGGTGGCGCAGGTATTCGGTGAGCAGGGCGGGGCGCTCGGTGGGGAACGCGGCGCGCAGGCGCTCCGCGATGGGCTTCTCCGTGGAGGCCGCGCGCTTGCCCAGCTCCTGCTCCACGCGCCCGGCGACTCCGGCCACGGTGGGCGTCTCGAACAGGCCGCGCAGCGACAGGTCCACCTTCAGCACCGCGTGGATGTGGTTGCGCAGCTGCGTGGCCAGGAGCGAGTGGCCCCCCAGCTCGAAGAAGTTGTCGTGGATGCCGATGCCGTCGATGCCCAGCACCTGCTCCCAGATGCCCGCCACGGTCTTCTCCAGCTCCGTGCGCGGCGCGGCGAAGGGCGTGAGGATGGAGGGCCGCGCGTGCTTGCCGCGCGAGGCGTCCTGTTTCGCCTGCTTCGCCTTCGCGGCGCGCGGGCCCTGCCGCTGTCGCGCGGCCAGGTCCCCGGTGGAGACGGCCAGCCGGCCGCCCTCGGCGTACGACAGCGCGCGGCGCAGGGCGTCCAGGCCCTCCGCCGGCTGGATGGCGAACTGGGCCAGCGTGGGGCTCAGCTCCGCCATGGCGCGGGCGTCCGCGAACTGCCACGCGTCCCAGTCCACGCTGAGCCACGGGTAGGCGGAGGACTCCGTGCGCGCTTCCGCGAAGGCATCCATGAAGGCGCTGGCGGACGCCTGCGCCACCTGCCCCAGGCCGCCCAGCACCGACGACAGCGAGGAGACCAGGAGGCAGAAGGCGGGGCCTTGCTTCGGGAGGACCTGCTCCAGCACCCGCACGCCGTGCACCTGCGGGCGGAAGTGCCAGGCGCACTCGTCCGGGCCCGTCTCCGCGATGGTGCCCAGCGTGGCGCCCTGCATGCCGCCCGCCGCGTGGATGACGCCGTCGATGTGGCCGAAGCGCGCCAGCGCCGCGTCCACCACGCCGCGCATGGAGTCCACGTCGGTGAGGCTCGCGGGCAGCACCAGCAGCTCCACGCCCGTGCGCTCCAGGGCCAGGGCGCGCTGGATGCGGCGGCTCACCGCGTCGTCCACGCCCTGCTTCTCCACCCAGGCCGTCCACTGGCCCCGGCTGGGGAAGTCCGCCGTCTCCACCAGGGTCAGCTTCGCGTGATGCGCCGTGGCCAGCTCGGACGCGAGCGCATGGCCGATGCCGCTGAGGCCGTCGGTGATGAGGTACACGCCGCCGTCGCGCAGGGTCGCCGGGCCGCTGGCCTCCAGGCGCACGGGCTCGAACGTCTGCACCCAGCGCTGACGGCCGCGCAGGGCCACCACCGCGTCACGCCCCTCCGCCAGCAGCTCCGGGGCCAGCCGGTCCGCGACCGCGTCCGCCGCTCCGGGCGTCACGTCCACGAAGCGGCAGGTGAGGTTCGGGTACTCCTGGGGCAGCACGCGCGTCGGGCCCACGAGCAGCGCCTGCTCCGGCAGCCGCGCGTCCGCCTGCTCCACGCGCGCCGAGCGGCTGGTCACCACGGACCACGCCAGCGGCTCCAGGTGGCCTGCCTCGCTCAACGCGCGGGCGAGGAACAGCTGGCTGTGGAAGCCCAGGTCCAGCGCCGTCTCCCGCGGCGCGGGCTCACGCGACAGGCTCCACAGGTGCACCACGTTCGCGAACGCGCGGCCCTGCTGCTTCAGCGCGTCCAGCAGCGCCCGGTAGTCCTCGCGGCGCTTCGGATCCACCGCGTACGTGCCGTCCGGCCGCGCTTCGAAGCGCGAGCCCGGGACGACGAGGAAGACGTCCCCGCCCAGCTTCGGCGCCAGGGCCTCCGCCACGCCGGTGTCGTCCGCGAACACGAGCCAGCCCGCCCCCGCGGCGCCCTGGGCCCTGGGCAGCGGCGACAGCTTCCACGACGGCGCGTAGAACCAGTCCGCCACGTCCGCGCGCTTCGCCAGCGACGCGGGCGCGTCCGCGCGAGCCCCGCCGCCCAGCGGCTTCGCTTCAATCCAGTAGCGCTCGCGCTGGAACGGGTAGGTCGGCAGCGGCACCCGGCGGCGCTGCTCGTTCGCGGCGAAGCCCTTCCAGTCCACCGTCATGCCGCCCAGCCACAGCCGGCCCAGCGCGCCCAGCAGGACCTGGAGGTCCGGGGACGCCTCGCGCGGGTGGCGCGTGGAGGCGACGAGCACGCGGCCCTCCGCGCCCGGCTGCTGCTTCGCGAGCGTGGTCAGCACCGTGCCCGGGCCGACCTCCAGCAGGGCCGCCTGCGGCCACTTGCGCGACAGCTCCTGGAGGCCCGCGGAGAAGCGGACCGCCTGGCGCAGGTGCGTGGCCCAGTAGCCCGGGTCCGTCGCCTGAGAGGCTTCGATCCAGGTGCCCGTCACGTTGGACAGGAAGGGCAGGGTGGGGGCGTTGAGCTTCACCTGCCGCACGCGCTCGGTGAAGGGCGCGAGGATGGGGTCCATCATCGCGGAGTGGAACGCGTGCGACGTGTGCAGCCGCGACACCTCCACCTTCTGGGCCTCCAGCTTCGCCTGGAGCGCGTCCACCGCGTCGGTGGGGCCCGCGACGACGGTGAAGCCCGGCGCGTTCACGGCCGCCACGGAGAGGCGCGCGTCCATCAGCGGCCTCAGCGCGGCCTCTTCCAGCTTCGCGGACAGCATCGCGCCCGCGGGCAGCGGCTGCATCAGCTTGCCGCGCGCGGCCACCAGGGCCAGCGCGTCGTCCAGCGAGAACACGCCCGCGAGGCACGCGGCCACGTACTCGCCGATGCTGTGGCCCAGCATCGCGGAGGGCTTCACGCCCCAGGCCATCCACAGCTTCGCGAGCGCGTACTCGACGGCGAAGAGCGCGGGCTGGGTCAGCTCCGTGCGCGTCAGCGCCTGGGTCGCGGCCTCCGCCTTGGAGGCCTCCGGGAAGAGCACCGTGCGCAGGTCCAGGCCCAGGTGCGGCGTCAGCTTCTCCGCGCACGCGTCCAGGTGCTTCTTGAACGTCGGCTCGGACGCGTACAGGTCGCGCGCCATGCCCACGTACTGCGAGCCCTGGCCGGGGAACAGGAAGGCCACCGGCCGCTCATGCACGTCCGGCGTCCGCGTCCACAGGCGCGGGCTGCCCTCCACCTCCAGCGCGGCGAGCGCGTCGTCGCGGTCGCGGCACACCAGCACGCGCCGCTTCGCCATCGCCTGACGGCCCGTCTGGAGCGTGAAGGCCACGTCCGCCAGCGCCTGCGCGGGGTGCGCCTTCAGGTGCTGGGCCAGGTTCTGCGTCGCCGCGTCCAGCGCCGCGTCGCTCTTCGCGGACAGCACCACGAGCTGCGCGGGCCGGGACGCGCCGGACACCGGAAGGGCGGGGGCCTCCTCCAGCACCACGTGCGCGTTGGTCCCGCCCACGCCGAAGGAGCTGACGCCCGCGCGGCGCGGGTGCTTGGGGTTCGCCTGCCAGTCGGTGAGCGTCGTGTTGACGAAGAACGGGCCGCCCGCGAAGGGGATCTCCGGGTTCACCTCCGTCACGTGGAGGCTGGGGGGAATCTGCCGGTGCTCCAGCGTCATCACCGCCTTGATGAGGCTGGAGACGCCGGCCGCGTTGGCCAGGTGCCCGATGTTGCTCTTGAGCGAGCCCACGGGAATCCTGGGCGGATTCGCCTTGGCCGCGGCGGAGCGGAACTTGAACGCCTTGTTGAGGGCGCGTACCTCGATGGGGTCCCCCATCTTCGTGCCGGTGCCGTGCGCCTCCAGGTAGCCGATGGTCTCCGGGGCCACGCCCGCGGCGCCCAGGGCCTCGCTGATGACGGTGGCCTGTCCCTCCACGCTGGGGGCGGTGAAGCCCACCTTCAGCGCGCCGTCGTTGTTGATGGCCGAGCCCTTGATGATGGCGTGGATGTGGTCGCCGTCGTCGATGGCGTCCGCCAGCCGCTTGAGCACCACCACGCCCACGCCGCTGCCGAACACCGTGCCCTCCGCCTGCGCGTCGAACGCGCGGCAGTGGCCGTCCGGGGACACGATGCCGCCGGGCACGAAGGGGTAGCCCTCCGGGTGCTTCACGTGCACGGACACGCCGCCCGCGAGCGCCAGGTCGCACTCCTCGTTCAGCAGGCTCTGGCAGGCCGCGTGCGTGGCGACCAGCGACGTGGAGCACGCGCTGGTGATGGAGTAGCTGGGGCCGCGCAGGTTGAGCTTGTACGCGACGCGGGTGGCCAGGAAGTCGCCGCCGTTGTTCACGTCGATCTGCACCTGATCCATGCCGCTCAGCTGGTCGAAGTTGGGGACCAGGTGGAACACCAGGTACGTGTTGGTGGCCGCGCCCGCGAACACGCCGATGGGGCCGTCGAAGCCCTCCGGCGTGTGGCCCGCCTTCTCCAGGGCCTCCCACGCGCACTCCAGGAAGACGCGGTGCTGCGGGTCCATCAGCTCCGCCTCGCGAGGCGTGAAGCCGAAGAAGCCCGCGTCGAACAGCTCCATCCCCTCCAGCGCGGCGCTGGCCTTCACGTGGCGCGGGTCCTTGCGCAGGACGGGGTCCACGCCCAGCTTCTCCAGCGTGGCGTCCGGCACGGGCTGGATGGACTCCACCCCCTCGCGCAGGTTCTTCCAGAAGGACTCCAGGTCGGGGGCGCCGGGGAAGCGTCCGGCCATGCCGACAATGGCGATGGCCTGCGCGTCGATGTTCGAATCAGCGGACATGTGGGGTGTGCTCGGGGCTGCGAAAGGTGGGGGGGCGGCGGGCGGCTACTCGTCGTCGGAGGCGCTGTCGCCCCGGCGGTTCGCGCGGCGGGCGCGGCGGCGCTCCCCCCGGCTGAGTGCCTCGGTGTCCTCGGGCGCGGGCTCCGCGTCCTCGGTGCCGCTGGCGGCCTTGAGCAGCCGCGCCAGCGCGCCCACGGTGGGGCCTTCGTAGAGGGTGACGGCTGGGAGCGCGACGCCGAACTGCTCGCGCACGCGGGCGATCAGCTTCACGCCCACCAGCGAGTTGCCGCCCAGCTCGAAGAAGTTGTCGTGCACGCCGACCTGCGCGATGCCGAGCGTCGTCTCCCACAGGTGGGCGATCTTCTCCTCCAGCGCATCGCGCGGCGGCACGTACGCGTTCTGGAGCGCCGGCCGGGGCGTGGTGCCCAGGGACGACCCGGGCTCCTGCTTCGCCTCCGCCTTCTCCTGGGAGGCCGCCGGCTGCGACCACTTGCGCGCGCGGGCGCGCAGGTTGCTCGTGGACACGGCCACGTGGGACAGGGCGCCCAGCTGGAAGAGCTGCTCGAAGGCGTCCTCGCCCTCGGCGGCGGTGATGGCCAGCGCGCCGAAGGGGCTCCGCGCGCCCCCGGCGTCGGACTCGAAGTGCCACGCGTCCCAGCCCACGCTCATCCACGGCACGGGCGATGTCTGCGCCTGCTTCATGGCGAACGCGTCCATGAAGGACGTGGCCGCCGCGTACGACGCGAGGCCCAGGCCGCCCAGCACCGCCGCCAGCGACGACGACAGCACGCAGAAGTCCAGCGTGCGTCCGCGCAGCGCCTCCTCCAGCGCGTACAGGCCGCGCACGCGGCCGTGGAAGGTGTCGCGCACGTCCTCGGGGCGGGTGTCCGGGATGGCCCGGAAGAGCGCCTGCCCCACGTCACCGGCCGCGAACACCACGCCGTGCAGCGCGCCGAAGCGGGCCACGGCTTCGTCCACCGCCGCCTTCACCTGGACCTTGTTGCCCGCGTCCACGCTGAGGGTGTGCACCTCGGCGCCCAGCGCCTCCAGCTCCCGCGCCTGACGGATGCGGCGGGAGATGGCGTCGTCCTCGCCGTGCGCCGTGACGTGCGCGTCCCACCCCGCGCGCTCCGGCAGCGCCGTTCGGCCCGCGAGGACCAGCTTCGCCTTCGCGCGCTTCGCCAGCGACTTCGCGTGGGAGAAGCCCAGCGTGCCGAAGCCGCCGATGAGCAGGTACACGCCGCCGTCGCGCAGCGGAACCTGCGCGGCGCGCGGGGCGTCCGCCGGCACGTGCTCGAAGGTCTGGACCCAGCGGGCCCCGCCCCGGTACGCGATGACGGTCTCCTGCTTGGACGGCGTCGCGGCCTCGGACAGCAGCGCGTCCACCAGCGCCGTCTCCTGCCAGCTGCCCGCGGGCGGAAGCCGCACGTCCACCGCCTTGGCGGAGAGGTGGCTGTACTCCTGCGGAATCACCCGCACGGGGCCCAGCACCGTGGAGAGCTCTGGGTTCGGCGCCTCGTCGCCCAGGGACTGCATGCGGTTCGTCACCGCGACCAGCGACACCGGGCGCGTGCCGGGCTGTCGCCCCAGCGCCTGGGCCAGGCCCAAGAGCCCCAGGAAGCCCTTGCCGAGCGCGGCCTCGAAGTCCGCCTCGCCATGCGCTTCACCCAGGCCCAGCGTGCCCAGATGCAGCACGTGGTCCGGCGCGCGGCCCTGCGCGGTGAGCGCCTCCAGCAGCGTGCCCTCGCCGCCCAGCGCGAGCGACCAGTGGTGCTCGTCGTGCTTCGAGGTGACGGCGGCCGGGGTGATGCGCACGACGTCCTGGCCGGCCTCGCCCAGCTTCAGCGCGAGCCGCGTGCCCAGGCCTTCGGGGGCCTCGTCGGGGAGCAGCAGCCACCAGGTGGCCTTCTTCCCGCTCCAGGCGCCCTGCGGCGACGGCAGGGCCCGCTGCCACGACGGCAGGTAGAACCAGCGGGCCACGGGCTGCTTCTGGTCCGCGGAGGCCCACTCGGAGCGCTCGCCGTCGGCGGCGGTCTCCTTGCGCGGATCCACCCAGTGGCGCTGACGCTCGAAGGGGGAGGTGGGCAGCGCGATGCGGCGGCGGCGCTCCGTGCCCCGGAACGCGTCCCAGTCCGCCTCCACGCCCTCCAGCCACAGCCGGCCCAGCGTGCCCAGCACGTGGTCCAGGTCCGCCACCTGCTCCTTCGGGTGGCGCAGCGAGTTGAGCAGCGCGTGCTTCGCGCCCTTGTCCGGGTGCTGCCGCGCCAGCGTGACCAGCGTGTTGCCCGGGCCGACCTCCAGCAGGATGGCGTCCGACTCCTTCAGGAGCTCCGCCACGCCGTCCGCGAAGCGCACCGCGCCGCGCAGGTGCCTGGCCCAGTAGTCGGGGCTGGTGGCCTGCTCGGGCGTCACCCAGGTGCCGGTGACGTTGGACAGGTACGGCTTCGTGGGCGCCTTGCGGGCCACCTTGCGCACCGCCTCGCGGAAGGCGTCCAGGATGGGGTCCATCATCGCGGAGTGGAACGCGTGCGACGTGTGCAGCCGCGAGCTCGCGATGCCCTGGAGCTTCAGCGTCTCCACGAACGCGTCCACGAGCCCCGTGGGGCCCGCGACGACGCAGGTGGCCGGGCTGTTCACCGCCGCCACGGACAGGCCGTCCGGCAGCATCGGGGTGACGTGCTCCTCCGGCAGGGACACCGCGAGCATCGCGCCCGCGGGCAGCGACTGCATCAGCTTGCCGCGCGCGGCCACCAGGGCCAGCGCGTCGTCCAGCGAGAACACGCCCGCGAGGCACGCGGCCACGTACTCACCGATGCTGTGGCCCACCATCGCGTGCGGCGTCACGCCCCACGCCTCCCACAGCTTCGCCAGCGCGTACTCGATGACGAACAGCGCGGGCTGGGTGAGGCCGGTCTGCTTGAGGCGCTCCGACGCCAGCTCGCGCGACTCCGCGGCCGGGTACAGCACGGTGCGCAGGTCCAGGCCCAGGTGCGGCTTGAGCTTCTCCGCGCAGGTGTCCACCTGGGCGCGGAAGAGGGCCTCCGTCTCGTACAGCTCGCGGCCCATGTCCACGTACTGCGCGCCCTGCCCGGAGAAGAGGAACATCACCGGACGGCCGCTGTTCTCCGCGCCGCCGCTGAAGACGCGGCCCGGCGTGCGCTCCGCCAGCGCGGAGGCCAGCTCGGCCGTGGTGCGCGCCACCACCGCGCGCCGCTTGCCGAAGCGCTTGCGCCCCACCTGGAGCGTGAAGGCCACGTCCGCGAGGTCCGCGTCCGGGTGCTCGCGCAGGTGCGCGGCCAGCTGGTCCGTGGCCACCTCCAGCGACGCCTCCGTGCGCGCCGACAGCAGCACCACCTGCGCGGGCAGCCGGGCCTTGTCGGTGGCGGGCAGCTCCGGCGCCTCCTCCAGGATGGCGTGCGCGTTGGTGCCGCCCATGCCCAGCGACGTGACACCCGCGCGGCGCGGCGTCGCCCCGCGGGGGAAGTCGCGCAGCTCCGTGTTCACGTAGAACGGGCTGTTGGGGAAGTCGCACGCCGGGTTGGGCGTCTTGAAGTTGAGGCTGGGGGGGATCTGCTTGTGGTGCAGCGTCAGGGCCGCCTTGATGAAGCCCACCGCGCCCGCCGCCGAGTCCAGGTGGCCGATGTTGCTCTTCACCGACCCCAGCGCGCAGAAGTTCTTCTTGTCCGTGCCCTGCCGGAACGCCTGCGTGAGCGCCGCGACTTCAATGGGGTCGCCGACCTTGGTCGCGGTGCCGTGGGCCTCCACGTAGCCGAGGGTGTCCGGCTCCACGCCCGCCACCGCCTGCGCCAGCGCGATGACCTCCGCCTGCCCCGCGACGGCCGGGGCCATGTAGCTGACCTTCTGCGAGCCGTCGTTGTTCACCGCCGAGCCGCGCACCACCGCGTAGACGGTGTCCCCGTCCTTGAGCGCGTCCGACAGGCGCTTGAGCGCGACCACCGCCGCGCCGTGCCCCGCGACGAAGCCCGCGGCCTCCTCGTCGAAGGTGTGGCAGTGGCCGTCCGGCGCCGTGGTGCCACCCTCGTGGTAGAGGTAGCCCGCCTTCTCCGGGAAGTGGATGGACACGCCGCCGGCCAGGGCCATGTCGCACTCGAACGACAGCAGGCTCTGGCAGGCGTAGTGGATGCACGTGAGCGACGTGGAGGACGAGGACTGGACCGTGACGGCGGGCCCCTTCAGGTCCATCCGGTACGCCACCTCCGTCGTCAGGCTGTCCTTGTCGTTGCCGATGGACGCCTGGAGGCTCTCCACCGACGCGACGTGCGCCAGGTGCGAGTACAGGTTGGAGAGCAGGTACGTGTTCATGCTCATGCCGCCGAACACGCCCACGCGGCCGGGCTGGCGCTCCGGGCTGTAGCCGGCGCTCTCCATGGCCTCCCACGCGCACTCCAGGAAGACGCGGTGCTGCGGGTCCATCAGCGCCGCCTCGCGGGGGTTCATCCCGAAGAAGGCCGCGTCGAACTGGTCCGTGTCGCCCAGCGTGCCGCGGGCCTTCACGTAGTTGGGGGCGCGCACCATCGCGGGGTCGGCGCCCTCCGCGATGAGCTCCTCGTCGGTGAAGAAGGTGATGCTCTCCACGCCGCCGGTGAGGTTCTTCCAGAACTCGGCGATGGTCTTCGCGCCGGGCAGGCGGCCTCCCAGCCCAATGACCGCGATGCCATCCACTTCGGGGGTGTCAGTGCTCATGGAGCCGTCCTTCGAAACCGGGATGCTTGAAAGTCGTCGTTACTTGCCACGGCCGCGCGCCTGCTGACGCCGCGCCTGGGCGGCGCGGCGGCGCTCCGCCTCGTCCTTGATCTTCTGGGAGGCCGCGCCCGCGTCCTCGCCCTTGTTCGCGAGGTGCTGGGCCAGCGCGCTCACCGTGGTGAACTTGAACATGTCCACCAGCGCGAGGTCCGCGCCCAGCTCCTCGCGGAGGCGGCGGTGCGCCTGCGCGATGAGCAGCGAGTTGCCGCCCAGCTCGAAGAAGTTGTCGTGCAGGCCCACGCGCTCCACCTTGAGCACCGCCTGCCAGATGGACGCCACGCTGCGCTCCACCGCGCTCTGGGGTTGGGCGTAGGCCACGGCCGAGGCGAGGCGCACCCCCTCCGGCGCCGGCAGCGCCTTCGCGTCCACCTTGCCGTTGGGCGACAGGGGCAGCGTGGAGAGCGGCACGTACGCGGACGGCAGCATGTACGGCGGCAGCGCCTCCGCGAGGAAGGTGTTCAGGTCCGTGTGCGTGGGCGCCGCGGCGTCGGAGAAGACCAGGTACGCCACCAGCCGCTTGTCACCGGGAGCGTCCTCGCGCGCCATCAGGAACGCGTCGCGCACGGCGGGGTGGCGGCGGACGGCGGCCTCCACCTCTCCCAGCTCGATGCGGAAGCCGCGGATCTTCACCTGATCATCCGCGCGGGACAGGAACGTGAGCACGCCGTCCGGCAGCCAGCGCGCGCGGTCGCCCGTGCGGTACAGGCGCTCGCCCGCGTGGAAGGGATTCGCGACGAAGCGCTCGGAGGTCAGCTCCGGCCGCTTCCAGTACCCGCGCGCCACGCCCAGGCCGCCCACGTACAGCTCGCCGGGGACGCCCACGGGGAGCAGGTTGCGCTCCGCGTCCAGCACGTACACGTCCGTGTTGATGATGGGCCGGCCGATGGGCACCCACGCGTGGCCCTGGAGGTCCTCCACCGCCATGCGGTGGTAGGTCGTGCACACGGTCGTCTCGGTGAGGCCGTAGCCGTTCACCACCGGCGTCGTGGCGAGCAGCTTCTCCACGTCGCTGGCCACCAGCGCCTCGCCGCCGGAGAGCACGAGCCGCAGGGGCGGCAGCTCCTCCAGGCGCGCGTTGAGCCCCGCGATGACCGCGGGCACCGTGCTCACGATGGTGACGGTGTGGCGGGTGATGAGCTGGAAGAGCTTCTCCTGGTCCAGGATCTCATCCTCGGTGGGCAGCACCAGCGCGCCCCCCGTGCACAGCAGCGGGAGGATCTCCCCCACGAAGCTGGCGGAGGCCACCGACGTGAGCGGCAGCATCCGGTCCTTCGCGGTGGGCGCGTACGACTCCACGAACGAGCGCACCAGGTTCGACAGGCCCCCGTGCTCCAGCATCACGCCCTTGGGCTGGCCGGTGGAGCCGGAGGTGTAGACGAGGCACGCCAGGTCCTCGGCCCGCACCGTGGCCGCGGGCGCGGCGGACAGCGCGCCGTCCAGGGGCTGGTCCACGAACAGCGTGCGCGCGGACGTGCCGGACGGCAGCGTGCGCTGGAGCCAGGACTGGGTGAGCAGCACCGGCGCCTGCGTGTCGCCCAGGATGAAGGCCACGCGCTCGGAGGGGTAGGCCGGGTCGATGGGCACGTACGCGGCGCCCGCGGCCATCACGGCCAGCACCGACACCAGCGTCTCCACCGAGCGCTCCAGGCAGATGCCCACGATGTCGCCCGGCTTCACGCCGGAGTCCTTCAGCCACGCGGCCAGCCGCCCCGCGCGCGCGTCCAGCTCGCGGTAGGTGAGCTGGGCGTCCTTGAAGAGGACCGCGACGTGGTCCGGCGTGCGCGCCACCTGCGCCGCGAAGAGCGCGGGCAGCATGTCCGCCTGGGTCAGCGCCACGCGCGGGCCCTTCCAGCCCTCCAGCAGCTGGTGCTGCTCCGCCCGCGGGAGCAGCGGCAGCCCCGCGAGCGCGCGGCCCGGCTGGGCGGCGATGCCGGCCAGCAGCGTGGACAGGTGCCCGGCCATGCGCTCGATGGTGCCGGCGTCGAAGAGGTCGGTGTTGTATTCGAAGGACGCGACCAGCTCGCCGTCCGCCTCGCCCATGGTGAGCGTGAGGTCGAACTGCGCGCCGCCGTGCGAGAGCACCAGCGACTCGATGGGCAGGCCCGCCACGGTGGACGTCGCGCCCGGGATGTCCAGGGCGAAGGGCGTGAGGCCCCGCTCATCCAGCTTGGAGGCGCGCTGGTAGACGAACATCACCTGGAACAGCGGCGAGCGGCTCTGGTCGCGCACCGGCTGGAGCCGGTCCACCAGCGCGCTGAACGGGTAGTCCTGGTGCTCCAGCGCGCCCAGCATCGTCTGGCGCGTCTGCGCCAGGTAGTCCGTGAAGGACAGCGCGGGGGCGGGGCGCGTGCGCACCACCAGCGGGTTGACGAAGTAGCCGGTGATGCCCGCCAGCTCCGCGCGTCCGCGGCCCGCGCTCACCACGCCGAGCGTGAAGTCCTGCTGGCCGGTGTAGCGGTGCAGCAGCACCTGGAAGGCCGTCTGGAGCACCATGTTCGGCGTGGCGCCGTGGTCGCGCGCCAGCGCCTTCACCGCGTTCGTGATGCCCGCGTCCAGCCGGGTGGTGTGCACGCGGCCGTTGAAGGTCTGCGCCGGGGGGCGCGGGTGGTCCGTGGGCAGGTCCAGCACCGGCAGCGGTCCGGAGAGCTGCTCGCGCCAGTACTTCTCCAGCGCCTGACCGCGAGCGCCCGCGAGCATCTCCGCCTGCCAGCGCGCGTAATCCGCGTAGGTGCGCGCGGGCTGCGCGAGCGTGGGCCGCTTGCCCAGCCGCAGCGCGGGGTAGAGCGCGTCCAGCTCCTCCGCCATCACCGCCAGCGACCAGAAGTCGGTGACGATGTGGTGCATCGCGATGAGCAGCGCGTGGTCCTCCGTCGAGCGCGACACCAGCCGCACCCGCAGGAGCGGCCCCTTCTCCAGGTCGAAGGGACGGCGCGCCTCGGCGGACAGGTGCTCGGCCACCTGCGCGTCGCTCCAGCCCTGCGCGTCGGTGGTGGTGAAGTCCAGCGGCAGCTCCGCGTGCACCCGCTGCACGGGGCCCGTGGCCGCCATCACGAACGTGGTGCGCAGCGCGGGGTGGCGGGCCACCAGCGCCTCGAAGGCCCCCTTGAGCGCGGCCGCGTCCAGCCCCGCGCGCACGCGCACGGCGACGGGCACGTGGTAGGCCGCGCTGTCCGGCGCCAGCTGGTGCATGAACCACAGCGCCTGCTGGCCTCCCGACAGGGGCGCGTCGCCCGTGGCGGACGTGACGGACACCGCGCCCGCCGCCTGCTCCGAGCGCGGCGTGGACAGCAGCGTCACCACCGTCTCGGCCAGCTTCGACAGGGACACGCCCTGGAGCACGTCCGACAGCGGCAGGTCGATGCCCAGCCCCGCGTCCACGGCGCTCTTGAAGTCCACCGCCATCAGCGAGTCCACGCCGTAGGCGTGCAGCGGCTTCTGCGCGTCCACCTGCGCGGTGGGCAGCCGCAGCACCTGCGCGGCCTGCTCCTGGAGGAACACCGCCACCATGGCCCGGCGCGCGGTGGGGTCCTGCACCACCGCGAGCATCTTCTGGAGCATGCTCGTGTCGGGGCCCACCTGCGAGGGCGCGGGCGCGGCTTCGGCGGCCGGAACCGTGGTCGCCGGGGCCGGGACCGGTGCCGCGGCGAGGACGCTCTTGTGCAGCGCCTCCAGCGTATCCGCGGCGTACTCCGCGCGGGTCGCGAAGCGCTGGATCTTCCCGCTGGACGTCTTGGGGATGGCGCCGGGCCCCAGCAGCACCACGCCCTGGGCCTGGAGGTCATGCCCGGCCGCGACGGCCTGCCGGATGCCCTGCGCGAGCGCGTCCAGGTCCACGCCGTCGCGCTCCACCGCGCGGCGGTCCACCTCCGTGACGACGATGAGGCGCTCCTCGTCGTCCTGCTCGATGGAGAACGCCGCCGTGCAGCCGGGCCGGATGGCGGGGTGGCTGGACTCCACCGTGCGCTCGATGTCCTGCGGGTAGTGGTTGCGCCCGCGGATGATGATCAGGTCCTTCAGGCGGCCCGTGACGAACAGCTCCCCGTCCGCGAGGAAGCCCAGGTCGCCCGTGCGCAGGAAGGGCGTCGCGTCCTCCGCGCCCGCGAGCGGCTGGCGGAAGGTCGTCTCGGTCTGCTCCGGGCGGCCCCAGTAGCCCTGGGCGATGCTGGGCCCCGCGACGCGGATCTCACCCACCTGGCCCGGCGCCAGCGGCCGGCCCGTCTCCGGATGCGCGATGACCAGCCGCTGGTCGGTGAGGTTGCGGCCGGAGCCCACCAGCGTCTGGGCGCCGGGGCTCTGGGCCTCCGCGGCCACCACGCGGTTGTCCTTCAGCGCGCCCGCGTCCACGGTGCGCTGCACGGGCAGCTCGCGCTTGTCGCCGCCGGAGGCGATGAGCGTGCCCTCCGCGAGCCCGTAGCAGGGATAGATGGCCTCCGAGCGGAACCCCTGCGGACCAAAGGCCTCCGCGAAGCGCCGGAGCGTGTCCGGCATGATGGGCTCCGCGCCGTTGAAGGCCAGGTCCCACTGGCTCAGGTCCAGCTTCGCGCGCTCCTCCGGCGTGGACTTGCGCACGCACAGGTCGAACGCGAAGTTGGGCCCGCCGCTCGTCGTGGCCTTGTAGCGGGAGATGGCCTCCAGCCAGCGCATGGGGCGCTTGAGGAAGTCCACCGGCGAGAAGAGCGTCACCGGGAAGCCGCCATACAGCGGCTGGAGGATGCCGCCGATGAGGCCCATGTCGTGGTACGGCGGCAGCCAGATGACGCCCTGGCTTTCGGTGGAGTGCCCGAAGCAGGAGTGGATCAGCTTCGAGTTGTGCAGCAGGTTGCCGTGCGTCAGCACCACGCCCTTGGGCGACGACGTGGAGCCGGACGTGTACTGGAGGAACACCCGCGTGTCGGTGGCCACGCCCGGGTCGCGCCAGCCCTCGGCCACCTCCGCGTCCAGCGTGTCCGTGGCGATCCAGTGCAGCTCGCGCAGCTCCGGCGCCTGCTCGAAGAGCATCTCCCCCATGCCGTAGATGAAGTCGGTGGTGAGGGCGACCGTGGCCTGCGCGTCCTGGCTGATGGCCAGGAGGCGCGGCAGCGTCCGCGCCAGCCGCATGGGGTCCGGCGGATAGATGGGGACCGCGATGACGCCCGCGTACAGACAGCCGAAGAACCCGGCGATGTAGTCCAGTCCGGGCGGATACAGCAGCAGCGCCCGCTGTCCCTGGGCCCCGCGCGCCTGGAGCGCCGCCGCGATGGCGCGCGCCTTCTGGTCCAGCTCCGCGTACGTCAGGTGCGCTTCGTCCGTCTCCCCGTCCAGCAGGAACGTAAAGCCGCGCCGGTCCCCCTGGTCGCGCGCGCGGATGCGCAGCAATTCAACCAGGGTGGAAAACGCAAAGTCGGAGGCCGGAGGAGAACCGGGCCGGGTTCCAGTGGGCATGGACGCGACTCCTGGGAGGCGGGGGTGTTCCGTGCTCGGAGAGCACGAAAACGCGGATTCAGGGGCCGGGGGGAAGCAGTCGCCCGGCGAGACAGGGTTTCAAGTGGTCAGTCGCAAGCAGCACCCGCCGTGAAGAGGCGATGTCCCGCGCATGTATCGTTTGACGCGCGAGTGAGCAATCCCCCCACCCCCACTGGGCGCCATGTGGCTTCGGACACGGCGGCGGGCTTGGGAGGCGGGGACGGGGGTGCGGATTTCATGGTGACGGAATTCGGAGAGCGTCAGGGCCGCCGGACTCTTCCGCGAGGAGGGGCGCGTTCAAACGACCCCCAAGGTCGGAAACCCGGGAACCTCCCCTGTTCACGGAACATCGCTCGTTGTCGGTCTAAACGTGACACATCGGTTCATGTGACGGGAACACGCGGCGCGTATGGGTCCGCAGCCAGGGCCCGTCACAGAGCGGGCCCGCGTCACATGAACTGGCGTTCATGTCTTTGAATTATGAGTGAAAATTGGATTCCTTGGATTTGGCTCGCGCCGTTCCGTTCCAAGGAAGGATAGGGGACCCGTCCGACATGGGGACCCATCCGGGCCGGGCGTCTGGGGAAGACGCACCTGGCGCGGACGGTCCGCTCAGGGCGTGACGGCGGGATCCGCGAAGCGCGGGTCGTTCAGGAAGGCGGTGTCCGTGAGCGACTCCAGGAACGCGATGACGTCCGCCTTCTCCTGGGGCGTCAGCGTGAAGCCGCGCACGAAGGGGCTCTGCAGGGGGCTGGCCTGTCCGCCGTTCTGGGCGCGGGCGCGGCCTCCCGCCGCGTAGTGGTCCAACACGTCGGAGAGCGTCGCCACGCTGCCGTCGTGCATGTACGGCGCGGTGACGGCCACGTTGCGCAGGGACGGCGCGCGGAAGCGCCCCATGTCCTCCGGACGGCCCGTCAGCTCGATGAGGCCGGGGTCCGTCGCCGGGTACGCCCCCTGGCCGTCGTCGTTGTAGAGGCCCGTGTTGTGGAACGGGAGGATGGGCTCCGGCGTCGTGTCGTGCGCGGTGGCGTCCTGGAAGTTGAAGCCGGAGTGGCAGTGGTCGCACTCCAGGCGCTCCGACAGGAACAGCTCCAGCCCCCGCTTGGCCGAGGGACTCAGCGCGTCCACCGCGTCGCCTCGCAGGTAGCGGTCATACGGCGACGTTCCGGAGAGCAGGGAGCGCTCGAACGCGGCCAGGGCCCGCGTCAGCGTCGCGAGCGACACGGGCGTCGCTTCCGTGGGGAACGCCTCCGCGAAGCGCGCCGTCAGGTCCGCGTCCGCCCGCAGCCTGTCGAGCAGCGCCTCCTGCTGATCCGCGAAGCCCAGCTCCACCGGCTCCGTTCCGAACAGCGGCACCAGCGCCTGGGCCTCCAGCGTGGTGAGCGCCGGGTTGGCCCAGGTGAGGCTCGTGGCGTACGCCACGTTGGCCAGCCCCTGTCCATTGCGGCGGTGCATCTGCCCCGTGCTGCCCACGGCATGCACGCGCCCGTCCGTGAAGGCCCGGGCCTGCTCGTGGCACGAGCCGCAGGACTGCGTGCCGTTGAGCGACAGGCGCTTGTCGTAGAAGAGGCTCCGGCCCAGCCGCACCTTCGCCTCCGACATCGGGTTGTCCGCCGGCACGCGCGGCGTGGGGAAGCCCGCGGGCAGCTTCCAGTCGTAGGGCTGGGGCCCGTCCGGAGGGGACTCGGGGTTGGAGCAGCCCACGGCCAGCAGCGCCGCCGCCGTCAGGAGTCTCCACGCCTGCCCTTGTCGTCGCGCCACGGCGGTGTCCTTCCTATTCGGCCCGGATGAAGGCCTGGGCGGCGGGGTTCGCCGCCTGCTCGCCGAAAGCGAGTCCCAGGCGCTCGAAGAGGGGAGCGCAGTCCACGTCGGTGGGGGACGACATGCAGCCCACGGCCGTGTTGGGCCCGCTGGCGTTCACGTCCAGGTTGGAGTCCGCGAAGAGCGCGCCCAGGTCCATCACCACCTTGCCCGTCGCCAGGTCGAAGCCCTCCAGGCTCAGCTCCGGCCGGTTGTTGTTCGCGCACCCGGCGGTGCCGTTCGTCTGGCCCGCGGGCGGCGGCGCGCAGTCGGTGCTGCCCAGGTGCATGACGTGCTGGGGCAGGCCCTTCGTGCGGCCCTCGATGCGCGCGAACACATAGCCGGAGCGCCAGCTCCAGAAGAGGCTGGTGTCCCCCAGCGGCGCGGGCGCGGTGGACACGTCCCCGTGGTTCAGGTCCTCCGGCACGCCCAGCGTGAAGCGCAGGCCCGTGTAGTCGCCCCCCGGCACCGAGCCCCGGATGGCGGCGTTCATGCCCGCCGTGCCCTGGGTGCACAGGCCGTCCTTGTTCGCGAAGTCCAGGAGCACCACGCCCGCGTGCTGCCACGTGTTGTCCTCGTCCAGCGTGACGGGCACCTCCTGGCCTCCGCGCGTCACCAGCCGCACGTCGTGCACGTACACGCGGAAGTCCATGGGCTCGTAGGTCGTCTTCGTCGTCCCGACGTTCGTGTACGTGCGGCCGCAGGCGAAGGGCTCGGCGCCCACGCGCGCGACGACGGGGATGTCCACCGTCAGCCGCGCGGGCGTCTGGGGTTCGTCCTCGCCACAGCCGAGGACGCCCATGAGGGCCAGCGGGAGGACGAGGCAGGAGCGCAGCAGTGAGTGCATGGGAGGCTTCCTTGAAAGAGGCTTCCGTCTAACGCAGCGGCCCCGCCACCCCGCCGTGGCATGTTGCCGCACCCGCGCCCATCCTCACGCCACCTCACGCGCCACGTCCGGAACCGGACGTCCAGCCCCGCGCGCGCGCCGCTTCTGGATGGAGAGGAAGAGCGCCTCGTGCGTGGCGGGCGAGGGCAGCTCCACGTCGCCGCCCGGCTCGCCGAAGGCCGCCACCGCGTCGCGCAGGGCTTCGCGCACGGAGAGGGCCAGCATCAGCGGCGGTTCGCCCACGGCCTTGCTGCCGTGGATGACGCCGCGCTGCTCCGCCCGCTCCAGGAGCGCCACGCGCAGGTCGATGGGCGCGTCGCTGAACGCGGGCACCGCGTAGGTGCTGGCCGAGTGCGTGAGCAGCCGCCCGTTCGCGTCCCACTTCAGCTCCTCGCCGGTGAGCCACCCCATGCCCTGCACGAAGCCGCCCTCCACCTGACCCCGGTCCACGCCGGGGTTGAGCGAGTCGCCCACGTCCTCCAGCAGGTCCGAGCGCACCACGCGCTTCATGCCCGTGTCGCCGTCCACCTCCACCTCGCTCACCGCCGCGCCATACGTGAAGTAGAGGAACGGCCGGCCACGGCCCTTCACCCGGTCGTAGCCGATGCCCGGCGTGCTGTAGTACCCCGTGACGGACAGGCCCACGCGCTCGCGGTACGCCTGCTCCACCACGTCCGCGAAGGGCAGGCCCTGCTCCGGCCGCGACGCCGCCGCGATGCGCCCGTCCTGGAACACCAGCGCGTCCGGAGACACCGCCTGCCCGTGCAGCTGCACCAGCAGGCGCGCCGCCACCGGGGCCAGCCGCTCGCGCACCGTGGTGCACGCCTCGCGCACCGCCGCGCCGTTGAGGTCCGAGCCGCTGGAGGCCGCCGTCGCGGACGTGTTGGGCACCTTGTCGGTGGCCGTCTGCGCCACGCGCACCTGGTCCGCCGGCAGGCCCAGCTCGCGCATGGCCACGCCTTGAATCTTGGTGTGCAGCCCCTGGCCCATCTCCGTGCCGCCGTGCGACAGCAGCACGGAGCCGTCGCGGTACACGTGCACCAGCGCGCCCGCCTGGTTGAGGAACGTGGCGGTGAAGGAGATGCCGAACTTCATGGGCGTGATGGCGATGCCGCGCTTGATGCGGGGGCTCGCCGCGTTGAACGCATCCACCTGGGCGCGGCGCCGCGCGAAGTTGGACGACTCCAGCAGGTCGCTCCACAGCTTCGGCAGCCGGTTGTCCTCCAGCTCCTGGCCGTAGTGCGTGGTGTTGGTGTCGCCCGTGCCGTCGTAGAGGTTGCGCTGCCGCACCGCCTCCGGCGCCAGGCCCAGCACGCGCGCGATGCGCGCCAGGATGTCCTCCATCACCAGCATGCCCTGCGGCCCGCCGAAGCCCCGGAAGGCGGTGTTGGAGACCAGGTGCGTCTTCGCCACGCGGCCGGTGTAGCGCACCGCGGGCACGTAGTAGCCGTTGTCCAGGTGGAAGAGGGCGCGGTCGGTGATGGACTCGGACAGGTCCAGCGACCAGCCGGCGTTGGACGTCAGGTCCGCCCGGAGCGCGAGCAGCCGCCCCGTGGCGTCGAAGCCCACCTCCCAGTCCGCGTGGAACGGGTGGCGCTTGCCCGTGACGACCATGTCCACGTCCCGGTCCATCATCCACTTCACCGGCCGACCCGTGTGCACCGCCGCCAGCGCCATCAGCGCCGCCGGCGCGTTGCCCTGCGTCTCCTTGCCGCCGAAGCCGCCGCCCATGCGGGGCGCCTTCACCACCACGCGGCTGCGGGGCACGTGCAGCACGTGCGCGATGACCGCCTGCACCTCCGACGGATGCTGGGTGGAGGAGGTCACCGTGACGTCGCCGTCGTCGCCCACCTCCGCGAAGGCCGCGTGCGTCTCCAGGTAGAAGTGCTCCTGGCCGCCCATGGTGAACTCGCCGGCCAGCCGGTGCGGGCTGGACGCGAGCGCGCTGTCCACGTCCCCCCGGCGGATGACGTGCGGGTCGGTGTGGTAGCTGCCCTGCGCCCGGGCCGCGTCCAGCGTGAGCACCGCGGGCAGGGGCTCGTAGTCGACCGCCACCTGGCGGGCCCCCTCGCGGCAGGCCTCGGGCGTCTCGCCGACGACGAGCGCCACCACCTGCGCGTGGAAGAGGACCTCGTCCTTCGCGAGCAGCGGCTCGTCGTGGCGGATGGGCCCGGTGTCGTTCATCCCCGGGATGTCCTCCGCGAGCAGCACCTTCACCACGCCGGGCACCTTCAGCGCGGCGCTGGCGTCGCGGCGGAGGATGCGCGCGTGCGCGTGCGGCGACAGCACCGGCCACGCCGTCAGCATGGGGCGGCGCTGCGCGAGGTCGTCCACGTACTGCGCGCTGCCCGTCACGTGGCCCAGCGCGCTCTCGTGGCGCAGCTCGCGTCCCGCGTCCGCCGTGGCGCAGGGCGCGCCGGTGACGAAGCGGGGGCGCTCGTCCAGCACCGGGCTGCGTTCACCCGACGCGAACTTCTCCAGGAGCGACACCACCAGCCCGCGCCGGTAGTCCGCGCCGCCGCGCAGGTCGTTGAGGGGGGTGAACTCTCCCGCCAGGGTGGAGCGCACGCGCGCCACGGCCTCCGCGTTCCACGGGTGGCCCAAGAGCAGGCCCTCCGTCTGCCTCGCCCGCGCCGGGGTGGCCGCCACGCCGCCGTAGCCCAGCCGCGCGGTGCGCACGATGCCCCGCGCATCCGTTTCGATGCAGAACCCCGCCGCGACGATGCTGATGTCCAGCTCCCGGCGCTTGGACACCTTGAAGCTGTCCGCATGGCGGGTCAGCCCGCTGTCCTGCGCCGGGGCGTGCGGGATGACGATGAAGCGCACGACCTCGTCCGGC
Organism: Corallococcus silvisoli; assembly: GCF_009909145.1. NCBI lineage: Bacteria > Pseudomonadati > Myxococcota > Myxococcia > Myxococcales > Myxococcaceae > Corallococcus > Corallococcus silvisoli. The sequence continues at coordinate 120,592 of NZ_JAAAPJ010000003.1, read as the reverse complement.
TGGAGCGCCGTCTTGCGGTAGGCGAGGAAGAACTCCGACAGCGGCAGGGTCCGCTCCCCGCGCACGGAGGCCAGCACCAGCCGCGCGTCCAGCGCCAGCAGCACCGGCGCCGTGTCCCCGATGGGCGACGCCGTCACCAGGTTGCCCGCCAGCGTGGCGCGGTGGCGGATCTGCCGCGAGGCGAAGACGTTGAGCATCTTCGCGAGCGCCGGGACCTCCGCTCCCAGCGTGTCCTCCACGTCCACCAGCGACGCGGCGCCGCCCACGTACCAGCCGTCCTCCTCGCGGCGGATGGCGCGCAGGTCCTCCACGCCCTCCGTGGAGAGCAGGAAGGGGTAGCGGCGGGACTTCTTGGTGATGTCCACGCCCAGCTCGGTGGCGCCGGCCACCAGCATCGCCTCCGGGTGCAGCGCGCGCAGCGACAGCAGGTCCTCCCACGAGGTGGGGCGCAGGAACAGCCCGTCCTTCGCCTCGTAGCGCAGGAGCGGAATGGGCGACGGGGGGCCTTCCAGCGAGACGCCGGGGAGGCCGGGGGCCTTCGCGTCACGGGTGGCGAGCGCGTCCATCATCGCGTCGCGGATGGGGCGGTAGCCCGTGCAGCGGCAGATGTTGCCGCAGAGCTGATCCGCCACGGCCTCCGGCGTCCCGGCGTCCTTCCGGCAATAGGCCTCCACCATGGAGACGACGAAGCCCGGCGTGCAGAAGCCGCACTGCGAACCGTAGTGCTTCACCATGGCCTGCTGCACCGGGTGGGGCGCGGCGCGGCTGCCCACGCCCTCCACGGTGATGAGCTCGCGCCCGGCCACCATGGGGAGCAGCGCGATGCAGCTGTTGAACGCGCGCAGGGTCTTTTGTCCCTTCGCGTCCCGGTCCACCAGGGCCACGGTGCAGGCGCCGCAGTCGCCCTCCGCGCAGCCCTGCTTGGTGCCCGTCAAGCCGCGCGAGCGCAGGTGGTCCAGCAGCGTGGTGTTGGGCGACGCGTCGTCGACCCGGACGGTCTGGCCATTGAGCCGGAACTCGAAGGGGGTGCTCATTCCCCGGAGGATAGCAGGGGCGCGGGCTCGGGCTGAGTCCCCACCCCCTGGCCCAGCCCGTGGTGGAGCTGGAGCAGCCCCGCCGCGATGCTCACCGCCACCTCCTGCGGCGCCTTGCCACCAATGGGCAGCCCCATGGGGCACTGGACCCGCCCCACCTGCCGGGCGGACATGCCCTTCGCCTCCAGCCGTTGCCGGAACCGCGCCCACTTCGTGTCGCTGCCAATCAGGCCGATGTAGCGCGCCGGCTTCTGGATGGCGAAGGCGATGATGTCCTGATCCACGTCGTGGCGGTGCGTCATCACCGCCACGTAGGTGCGCTGGTCGTCCCAGACCGCGCGCGACGTGAAGTCGTCCCAGGCCTCCTCGTGGCGGACCACGGAGGCGGGCACCTGCGGGGACTGGACCCACTCCGCGCGCTCGTCCACCAGGTGGACGCGGAAGGCCGTGCCCTCCAGGATGCGGCACAGGGCCTGGCCCACGTGGCCGGCGCCGAAGAGATAGAGCTGGGGCCCGTGGTTCACGGGCTCGACGAAGACGTCCACGACCCCTCCACAGCACTGGCCCAGCTTCGCGCCCAACGGATAGCGGATCGTCCGCGCCTCGCCCCGGTCCAGGCAGGCGCGGGCGTCCCGGAGCACCAATTGCTCCAGGTGGCCGCCGCCAATCGTCCCGTGGAACGAGCCGTCCGCGCGCACCAGCAGCTTCGCGCCGGGGGAGGCGGGCGTGCTGCCCTTGCACTCCGTCACCGTGACCACGGCGAACGGCGTGTCTCCCCGTGCCCACTCCGCCAGCTGGTGAACCCAGTTCCACATGACCGCCGCCCAGTCTGCCACGGCTGGCGCCGGGGCGCGGACGGACTGGCGAACGTTCCGGCCCCTCTGTCCAGGACCCCGACGCGGGCCATTCCCCGCCAGCGCTCCCCTGGCCCCCTGCCGCGTGGACGGGGGGGGCAGCCCTCGTTGCCGACCGGGCGCGGCACACCACCTTTGCGCCAGACGATTTCCGTCCACCGGAATCAATCATCAATCAAGGAGATGACGTCATGGCCAATACCGACATCGAGACGCTGAACTCCTTCCTGCGCGGCGAGCTGTCCGCCGTGGAGACCTATCGACAGGCGAGCAAGCACATCAAGAGCGACATCGCGCGGACCGAGGTGGACGCGTGCCTTCATGACCACGAAGCCCGCGTGGTCGAGCTGAAGGAACGCATCCAGAAGCTGGGCGGCAACCCGTCGGAGAGCTCCGGCGTCTGGGGCGCCTTCGCCAAGGTCGTGCAGGGCGGGGCCGACCTGCTGGGTGAGAAGGTCGCCATCGACGCGCTGGAGCAGGGCGAGGACCACGGTCTGGCCGACTACAACCGGGACATGGACAAGCTCCATGGCGAAGCGCGCACCTTCGCGCGCCAGCAGCTCCTGCCGAAGCAGAAGCAGACGCACGACCGGCTCAGCCGCCTGAAGCACAACCCGAATCTGCACTGAGCGTCACGGATGCGCAGTGCCGGACATCGCGAGGCGCTCACCCTGGGTTCCGGGGGTGGGCGCCTTGTGGTGCATTTCACGTCACCGCATCCAGGCCTGGAGGTGGACGGAGGCGTGCGATATTCGAAGGGGGGTTCTTTTTCCGCCCGCGAAGGAGGCTGGAGCGCGCATGGGGCGTGAGCACGCGGCGCCGGGGCCGAAGGGGCCCGGGGCCGGCACCGAGAGCGAGGACGCAGGGGCCTCCCCGCGAACGCCCGACGTGCACGCCGACGCCGGCCTGCCCCCCATCCCCTCCCCGACGTTCGCCGACACCAGCCACGCCGCGGGCGCGCTCGGCACCGGCCTGGAGGTCCTCTTCACCACCTCCGAGCGCGCCCTCCAGTGGGCGTGGCGCGTGCTCCAGCTGGCCCGGGGCGTGGTGGACGCGGGGCCCCGGGGCGACGCCTTCATCCGCGAGTCCCGCGCGTGCGTGGTGGACTTCCTGGACCACATCCCTCCGCACGTGCGCCGCGGCGTCGAGGAGGTGCTGGTCTTCTGCAACCTCTGGCAGGCCGTGGGCGCGCGGCTGCGCCGCCGGGGCAGCTTCGCGGCCGGCGACGACCACGCCTGGCGCCAGCTCAGCGAGGACGTGGAGCTGCTGCAGCGCGCCGCCCAGGCCCGGCTGGGCACCGCCGCCGCGCTGGAGCAGGGCCTGCTCAAGGACCTGGGCCGCCTGCGCGCGCTGGCCCTGTCCAGCGGCGCCACCGCCAACGAGGTGACGGTGGGCATGGAGGTCTTCACCCGCTGCATCGCGGAGCTGATGGCCGTCGCCAGCGCCGTGCGCCGCGCCTGGGAGGCCGCCGCGGGCGAGCTGGCCGAGTCCGCCGCGTGGCTGCGCGCGGGCGACCCGGCCTTCAGCGAGTGGCTGGCGGAGCACCTGGTCGACTCCGAGCCCGCGTGGGAGCGCACCCAGAAGATCGCCCGCTGGCTGCGCGACGTGGGCGCCTTCGCGGGCCAGCCCTGACGCGCTAGGGCTCCACCAGGATGCGGTGCCGGTGCAGCTCCAGGAGGATGTCCGGATCCAGGTCCGCCTGCTTGTGGTCGCGCAGGTGCTGGCGGACGGCCTCCACGGGCTTCTGCCCGGTGAACTCCACCAGCAGCGCGTAGGCCTCGCCCGGCAGCGCCACCGCCTCGTATTCGCTGTAGTAGCCCAGCGCCACGCTGCCGTCCGGCAGCCACTTCACCGTCGCCTCCGGGTTGAAGCGCAGCACGCGCGGCAGGGTGGGGGCGTTGGCCTGCGTGTGCAGCTTCTCCAGCACCTTCAGCTCGATGGTGCCATCCAGGCCCAGCAGCCGCTCCAACCCGTCGCGGGGGACCGCGCGCACCACGTCGAAGCAGGCCCGGTAGAAGTCCCGCTCCCTGCCCGCGTGCTCCTTCCAGAGCGCCGCGTACACCTTGGCCGGGGGCGCCGCGTCGTCCAGGTCCTCCACGGACAGCGGGGCGGTGGCCAGCTCCGGCTTGTCGCGCCCGTCCATGAGGAACTCCGGCATCAACTGGAGCAGCGCGTGGCGCGACAGCTGGTACTCCGCCAGCGTCAGGTACGTCTTGAGCGACATCCAGAAGCGCCGGCCGTCCTGGCCCGCCACGTACTTGCAGAAGAACGTGGAGCACACCGACTCGCGGTAGGCCCAGATGGTGCAGCCCCCGGACTCCAGCGCGTAGTACGGGCAGCGCAGCGACGAGGCCCGGCCGAAGAACTGGTGCGCGTTCTTGTAGAGGTGGTTGAACTTCGCCGGCGGCTTCACCCACTGCGGGGTCACGCCGATGCGGCTGTCGATCTTCTGCTCGATGCGCCGGCGCCCCTCCGCCATCTCCGGCGTGTCGTCCGACAGGAGCGCGCCAATCAGGTAGTTGGGCAGGCGCGGGTAGTACGTGCAGCACTTGGTGTCCGGCCGGAACAGGTGCTCCACGCCGTCCACCGACTCCACGGCGGCCTGCGCGGAGGCGCGGCTCATGGCGCAGTTGGAGCAGGTGGCCTTCGTCTCCGTGGGCGCTTCCTTCTGGAAGAAGGCCGGGAGCAGGTCTTGGTAGAGGGCGGGCAGCGTCGAGAGGATGGAGGCCATGGGGTGCGGTGTCAGGAGGCCCCGCCGTCCCACTCCAGGTGGTACGTGATGGCCTCGGGCGAGTGGCGGGTGCGGTGCAGGTTGAGGCTCCGCACGCCAATGCGCAACAGCCCTTCTTCCAGCACGCCGTCCACGAACCCCTCCATCAGGTCGGGCTCGTTGAACCAGATGTCGACCTGGGCGGGGCCCAGCACGGTGAGGCGCGTCTCCGTGAAGTTGTTGGCGCTGCGGAAGTTGTGCTGCATGCGCTCGAGCGAGCGCATGGGCCCCACCACGCGCGCCAGCGTGAGGACGGCGCCGCCCATCAGCGTCTGCGAATAGCCTTCCATCATCCGGCGGCCCAGCATCCGGCGCGCCTGGTCCAGCGGCCGGTCGGGGTGCAGCGTGCGGGCCGTGTCGTCCAGGCACTCCACCCACGTGGCCAGGGGATACGCGGCGAGCAGCGGCATCTGGAGGTTCAGCCCCCGGGCCCGCAGGCGCTCCACCAGCTCCGGCCTCAGCGAAGGCATCAGCACCTTGCGGTACAGGCTGTCCACGGTGTTGCTGAAGATGACGCGCTCGTCCCGCATGGTCCCTGGGTCCTTGGTGGGGCCCCAGCGGCCCCGGGCGCGCATTCTTCGCCCAGGGCCCGGGAGGAGGCTAGTCCCCGGACGGCTCCGCCCCCACCGCGAGTGCGTGCGGTGGAGGCGGAGCAGGTGCGTCAGTAGCTCACGGACAGGGTCACGCCGCTGTAGGCGGTGTAGCCGTTGAGGAGGATCCACTGCCGGCCGTCGGTGGCCTGCGCCGCCAGGGCGCAGGTCTCGTTGTTGCCGGTCTTGTACGGACGGCAGCCGTAGGCCGACAGCGTGGGCTGCAGGCCGAAGCGCGTGTAGAGGTCCACGTCCCCGGTGCCGCCGGAGATGGTCACGGTGGACGGCGTGTTCGCGGGCACGTCGAAGCAGTAGTACCGCTTCGAGCCAGCGGGCCCGAAGATCATGGAGACGGTGGCGTTGTTGGGCAGCGGCACGCAGCCGCCGGGCGTCGGGCCCGGCTCGCCCACGCCCACCGCGAGCCACGCCGCGTCCACCGCGTCCTGGATGGCGGTGCTGTAGCCCAGGATCTGCGCCGCCTGCCGCGTCGCTGCCTTCGCGGCGTAGAGGGGGGTGTTGGGGGTGAAGAGGTTCGCGTTGGCGTAGTAGAAGATGCGGGCCGCGTCCTCCACGCCGATGCCCGGCACGTTCACCGTCGTCTTGCCGCGCGGGTGCGTGCCCCCCTTGGAGAGCAGCGCGAACGCCAGGTTGGGCACGCCGGAGCCGTAGTGCACGTCCGTGCCAGAGATCAGGTCGAAGAGGTGGTCCACGGATTCGCCATCCTGGGCGGGGTCGTCCATGTAGCGCAGGGCGTCCCCGGTCGCGCCCGGCGTCCAGGCCAGCTCGCCGATCTGCCAGACGGCCGGCCCGGTGCTCCAGGTGCCCGTCGCCCAGCTGCTGCACGTGGCGGCGAAGATGTCCGACAGGGACTCGCTGAGCGCGCCGGACTCGCCGCTGTAGACGAGGCGAGACGTGACATCCGTGACGGCGTGCCCGAGCTCATGCACGACGATGTCCGGGTCCTCGCACGCCGGGCCCAGGTAGACCCCGTCGCCGTCACCGCACACCATCGTCGTGCCGTCCCAGTACGCGTTCGCGTACGAGTTGCCGTAGTGCACCTTCGCGGGCAGCTGGCCGCCGGTGCCGTTGTACGAGTCGCGGCTGAAGTTCTGCAGGAAGCAGTCGTGGAAGAGGCCCAGGTTGTCGTAGGTCTTGTCGAGGGTCGAGTCGCCCGTCTCCAACTGCCCCTCCAGCCGGCACCAGCCCTTGGTGGGGCCCCCCACCGAGCACACCTTGCGGTCGCGCGCGGCGTGGATGTCCGACGTGCGCAGCACCTGCGCGCCGTCCTGCGCGCCGATGAAGACGTGGTCGCGCAGCGCCATGCCATCCTCGCGCTGGCCAGACACCACGACCTCGAAGGCGCGGACCAGCGCCGCGTCCGGGGACGGGCGCACGAACACCTCCCGGGGGGCCTCCGCCGTGCTCCCCCGGGGCGACGCCGCCAGGGCCGCCTCCCGCGCGGCCTCCGCGGAGATGCGGGCCGGGTCCGGCACGGGCTCGCCGTCCCTCGCGGTGCCGTTCGCCGCGTACACCTGTCCCTGCGCGTCCAGGTGGAGGATGAGCTCCTCGTGCACCACCGGCAGGCCCGCCTTCACCTGCTGATAGCGCACGTGCGTGTGTCCCAGCTCGTCGCGCTGGATGCGCTGGGGCAGCACGTCCTTCGCCGTCAGCCGGAAGGCGGGCAGCACGCGCCGCAGCGTGGGCTCCAGGAGTGCGTTCGCCTGCCAGGCGCTGGCCCCGGGGATGGGACGGCCCGTCGAGCCCAGGGCGCCCTGGATGAGGAGGGGGACGCCGTCCCCGTGCACGCCCATCACCCGCGCCCCAGGCAGCGCGCCCAGCGCCGCCTCCAGGTCTCCCCTCCGGGCTTCCGTCGAGGAAGGCGATGAGGCGGGCGCCTCCGCCTCCGGACCTCCCGCGCCACAAGCGGACAACGTGAACGTCAGGCCAGCGAGGAACCAGCGGGTAATTCGTGTCATGGACCCTACCCCCGAGTGACGAACAGGTCTGTGAAGCCTCACAAGCAAAGCATGGAAATCTGACTGCAATTTCAATTCTTGAAAGGCATGGCCCTGGGGGCTGTAGGGTGACGGGGGAGGGCGCACGTCGGCGGTGGCGCTCCCACCTGGATGGGGAGCGGGCGTCCGGCGATGAACTCCGGCCGTTGTGACGCGGGGCGCGGTGATAAGGACGGCCCCGCTGTTACCTCCCGTCACCCGTTCGCAAGGACCTTCATGCTCACGCTGCGCGGGGCTCCGGCCCTCTCCGAATTCAGGCTCGCCAAGCTGCTCGTCCGTTGCCGGGAGCGCGTCCCCACGGTGGCCACGCTCTACTCGGAGTTCGTGCACTTCGCGGACGTGTCCGCGCCGTTGACGGACGCGGAAGGAGAGCGGCTGGGGCGGCTCCTGGAGTACGGCCCGCGCGTGGCGAAGCGCGAGCGCACGGGCACGCTGCTGCTGGTGGTGCCGCGCCCGGGCACGGTGTCGCCCTGGTCCTCCAAGGCGACGGACATCGCGCACCACTGCGGCCTCTCACAGGTGCGCCGCATGGAGCGCGGCGTCGCGTTCTTCCTCACCGGTCCGGGAGGCCGGCCGCTGGACGCGAACGAGGCGGAGGGCGTGCAGGCGGTGCTCCACGACCGGATGACGCAGGCGGTGTTGACCCGGATGGAGGACGCGGAGGTGCTCTTCCGCACGCACGCGCCCCGGCCGCTCACGCGCGTGGACGTGCTGGGCGGAGGCCGCGCGGCGCTGGTGACGGCCAACGGCGAGCTGGGGCTGGCGCTGGCGGAGGATGAAATCGACTACCTGGTCGCGCGCTTCACGGAGCTCAGGCGCAACCCCACCGACGTCGAGCTGATGATGTTCGCGCAGGCCAACAGCGAGCACTGCCGCCATAAGATCTTCAACGCCTCGTGGACGCTGGACGGCGCGCCGCGTGAGCGCTCGCTGTTCCAGGCCATCAAGAACACCCACGCCGTGAGCCCCGGGGGCGTGCTGTCCGCGTACAAGGACAACGCGGCCGTCATCGAGGGCTTCGAGGTGGAGCGCTTCTTCCCCCAGGGCGAGGCGCGCGAGTGGGGCACCGTCCGCGAGCCGGCCCACATCATGATGAAGGTGGAGACGCACAACCACCCCACCGCCATCTCCCCGTATCCGGGCGCGGCCACGGGCGCGGGCGGAGAGATTCGCGACGAGGGCGCCACCGGGCGCGGCGCGAAGCCCAAGGCGGGGCTCACGGGCTTCTCCGTCAGTCACCTGCGCCTGCCGGAGTATCCGCGGCCGTGGGAGGTGGCGTACGGCAAGCCGGACCGCATCGTGTCCGCGCTGGACATCATGGTGGAGGGCCCGCTGGGCGGCGCGGCGTTCAACAACGAGTTCGGCCGGCCCAACCTGTGCGGCTACTTCCGCAGCTTCGAGCAGCAGGTGCCCACGCCGGAGGGCGTGGAGGTGCGCGGCTACCACAAGCCCATCATGCTGGCGGGCGGCCTGGGCAACATCCGCCCGGGGCACGTGAAGAAGGCCCAGCTTCGCGCGGGCGACAAGCTCATCGTGCTGGGCGGCCCGGCGATGCTCATCGGCCTGGGCGGCGGCGCGGCGTCGTCCATGGCGCAGGGCGCGAGCGCGGCGGACCTCGACTTCGCCTCCGTGCAGCGTGACAACGCGGAGATGGAGCGCCGCTGCCAGGAGGTCATCGACCAGTGCTGGATGCAGGGTGACGCGAACCCCGTGCGCTCCATCCACGACGTGGGCGCGGGCGGCCTGTCCAACGCGTTGCCGGAGCTGGCGCACGACAACGACCTGGGCGGGCGGCTGGAGCTGCGCGAGGTGCCCAACGACGAGCCGGGCATGTCTCCGGTGGAGATCTGGTGCAACGAGGCGCAGGAGCGCTACGTGCTGGGCGTGGCGCCGGAGGACCTGGCGCGCTTCGCCGCCCTCTGCGAGCGCGAGCGCGCCCCCTTCGCGGTGCTGGGGGACGCCACCGCGGAGCAGGTGCTCACGCTCACCGACGCGCGCCTGGGCGACACGCCCATCGCGCTGCCCATGGACGTCCTCTTCGGCAAGGCGCCGCGCATGCACCGCGAGGGCGTGTCGCGTCCGCTGAAGCACGCGCCCCTCAGCATCCCGGCGGACCTGAAGGCCGTGGCGCACGCGGTGCTGTCGCACCCGACGGTGGCGGACAAGTCGTTCCTCATCACCATCGGTGACCGCACCGTGGGCGGCCACACCGCGAGGGATCAGATGGTGGGCCCCTGGCAGGTGCCGGTGGCCGACTGCGCGGTGACGCTGTCGTCGCTCTGGTCCACCACGGGCGAGGCCATGGCGGTGGGCGAGCGCACCCCGGTGGCGCTGGTGGACGCGGCGGCCTCCGCGCGGATGGCGGTGGGCGAGGCGCTGACGAACGTGGCGGCGGCGCGCATCGAGAAGCTGTCGGACGTGAAGCTGTCCGCGAACTGGATGGCGGCGGCGGGCAGCCCCGGCGAGGACGCCAACCTCTACGCCGCGGTGCACGCGGTGGGCATGGAGCTGTGCCCCGCGCTGGGCATCGCCATCCCCGTGGGCAAGGACTCCATGTCCATGCGCACGCAGTGGCAGGAGGGCGGCGCGAAGAAGGCCGTGACGTCCCCCCTGTCGCTCATCATCACCGCGTTCGCGCCGGTGCTGGACGCGCGGGGAGCGCTGACGCCCCAGCCGGTGGACGTGGCGGGCGACACGCGCCTGCTGCTGGTGGACGTGGCCGCGGGCCGTCAGCGCCTGGGCGCGTCCGTGCTGGCGCAGGTGCACCAGCAGGTGGGCCCCGAGTGCCCGGACGTGGACGACCCGGCCCTGCTGAAGGGCTTCTTCGCGGGCGTGCAGGAGCTCCAGGCGGCGGGCGTGCTGCTCGCCTACCACGACCGCTCCGACGGCGGGCTCTGGGCCACGCTCGCGGAGATGGCCTTCGCGGGCCACTGCGGCCTGGACGTGGACGTGTCCGCGCTGGGCGGCGACGCGGTGGCGGCCCTCTTCAACGAGGAGCTGGGCGCGGTGGTGCAGGTGCGCGCGGCCGACGTGGCGCGCGTGCGCGACGTCTTCTCCCGTCACGGGCTGGGGGCGCACGTCCACGCGCTGGGCCGGCCCACGCCCGCGCAGGTGGTGCGCGTGCGCCACGGGGGCCAGGAGCTGCTCGCGGAGGACACGGTGGCGCTCAAGCGCACCTGGTCGCGCGTGAGCTACGAGATCCAGAAGCTGCGCGACAACCCCACCTGCGCGGAGGAGGAGTACGCCGCGAAGTGCGACGCGAGCGACCCCGGCCTGTCGCCGGTGCTCACCTTCGACCCGACGGTGGACGTGGCGGCGCCGTACATCGCCCGGGGGGCGCGGCCCCGCGTGGCGGTGCTGCGCGAGCAGGGCGTCAACAGCCAGCAGGAGATGGCGGCGGCGTTCACCCGCGCGGGCTTCACCGCGGTGGACGTGCACATGAGCGACCTGCTCGCGGGCCGCGTGTCCCTGACGGACTTCCACGGCCTGTTGGCGTGCGGCGGCTTCAGCTATGGCGACGTGCTGGGCGCGGGCGGCGGCTGGGCGAAGTCCATCCTCTTCAACCCGCGCACGCGCGACGCCTTCTCCGCGTTCTTCGCGCGGCCGGACAGCTTCGGCCTGGGCGTGTGCAACGGCTGCCAGATGTTCGCGCAGCTGGGCGAGCTCATCCCCGGCGCGGACGCGTGGCCGCGCTTCGTGCGCAACGCGTCCGAGCAGTTCGAGGCCCGCCTGGGCACGGTGGAGGTGGCGCCGTCGCCGTCGCTCTTCTACCGGGGCATGGAGGGCAGCCGGCTGCTCATCGCCGTGTCGCACGGCGAGGGTCGGGCGGAGTTCCCGGATGCCGCCACCGCCGCGCGCGTCAACGCCTCCGGGCTGGTGACGACGCGCTGGGTGGACAACCGGGGGCAGGTGGCCGCGAAGTACCCGGCCAATCCCAACGGCTCGCCGCACGGCATCGCGGGGCTCACCACGACGGACGGCCGCTTCACCCTCACCATGCCGCACCCGGAGCGCGTGCACCGCACCGTGCAGCACTCCTGGCACCCGGCGGGGTGGGGCGAGGACGGCCCCTGGATGCGCATGTTCCGCAACGCCCGCGTCACCCTGGGGTGACGCGAGCGCGGGGCGGCCTCCTGGCTACTGGAGGAAGGCCGCCTTCACCGCGTCCAGCAGCGGGTTGGCGCCGGTGGTGGGGTTGGTGCAGCCCTGGTTCACGGTCCAGATGATGGTGCCGCCATAGCCCTGGGCCTTGGCGAAGGCGCCCTTGGCGGCGATGGCCCGGGGCCCGTCGTAGGAGATCCACGTCACCGTCCCATCCTCCGGCAGGTTCGGAGGGGCGAAGGTGAGGTAGTCGGCCTGCGCGGTGTCATCCCAGTGGTAGGTGCCCTTGGGGGCATAGCCGGTGATCTTCTTGTACGTGAAGGAGTTGTCCCCGCCGACGTAGTCGGACCAGTCGGTGAAGGGCTGGTACGGGCCGGTGATGTGGCGCCACGCGAGGCCGTAGAACGGGATGCCCATGCCCAGCTTCGCCTTGGGGATGCCCGCCTGCACCCACAGCGCCAGGCTGGAGGCCACCGACGTGGGGTGCACGCCGGTCTCGCCCTTGAGCGCGGAGGTGAACCAGGACTGCCACCCGTCCCACGGACCAATCATCTCGTAGGACATGACGTTCACCTGGTCGAGGTAGGGCGCGAGCTGCGCGTACCAGGGGTCCGCGTCCTCCGGGAAGTTGATGTTGATCCAATGGATGGGGAAGGTGAGCAGCATGTTCGGCCGCGCCTGACGCAGGGCCTTCACCAGGGCGAGCAGGTTCGGCCGGTCCGCCACGTCCACGGGTTCCCAGTCCAGGTCGAGCCCGTCGTAGCCGAAGTCGTCCATCGCCTTGAGCAGGTTGGTGACGAACTTCGTCCGGTTCGCGTTGGAGGCGGCGCCCACCCAGCCGTCGTGTTCACCGGAGCCGCCCACCATGATGATCGCCTTGCGGCCCGCGGCGTGCGCGCGCTGTGAGAGCGTGCGGGCGATCTGCGGACCCTGGTCGTTGTCGAACTGGGTGCTGAGCGTGCCATCCGCCTTCGGGACGGCGCGGCCCACGAGGATGTGGGTGATCGCGCTGAAGTCCACCTTCTCCGGCGGATAGTCGTCCGCGTTCCAGCCCGTGTAGTAGCCCGACACCCACTTGCCCGTCGCGGTGGGCGGGGTGACGACGATGGTGGCGATGGCCTGCTTGCTCGGGTCCGCCTGGCTCTGGGCGACCACCCGGTACGTGCCCGCGGTCGCGGGCGCCGTATAGACGCCCTGGGCGGTGACGGTGCCGCCGTTCTGGGCGGGATCCACGGACCAGGTGACCGCGGTGTTGGGGCTGCCCGTCACCGTGGCGGTGAAGGCCTGCGTGGCGCCGGGAGCCAGCGTGGCGCTGGTGGGGCTCACGGTGACCTGCACCGGCGCCGCGGCCTGCTCCACGCCGATGTCGTCGAAGTAGAGCGGCGCCAGCGTCTTGCCGCTGTCCTCCTGGATCCAGATGCCGGTGAAGCTCGTCCGGCCCGCGGGGATCAGCTGGCTCATGGGAACGCGGCAGCTGACCCACTTCCCGGCCTGGACGGCGCCCCCGTCACAGGTGGGCCCCAGGGGGACGCCCACCGGCTGTGACGCGCCGATGATGGCTCGCACGCGGAGCGCCACGTTGTTGCTGTTCGTCCCCCCGTGCACCTTCAGCACCAGCGTGTCCCCGGTCGCGACCGGCACCACCGTCGGATGGGCGAAGTACAGGCCCTCCCAGGGCCCCATCGTCACGGAGATGGAGTATTGGCCCGTCGCCACGGGATTGGTGTTGCTCAGGGAGTGGACCTTCGCCCAGGTGGCGTCCACCCATGGCGACGCCAGCTGGTCCTGGTAGATCCACGCCGTCGAGGCCGCCTGGGCGCTCTGCTCGGTTTGCTGTTCGGCTTGCGGGGCGGCCTCCATCCCGCCCATGTCCCCGGGGCAGGCCGCCAGCGTGAGGCCCATGAGCAGCGCGGTGGCCATCACCCCGATCAACCACGTTGTCGAATGTCTTCGCATGGCACTCCTCCCCGGGAAGGTGAGCTGGACTGGCTCACGCGCCGCGCCGTGATGGCGGGCTCCTTCAGCTTCGGGATGGAGGCTGGGCCGGGCACCCCGACCTGGAGGAGGCCAGGGGAGGTCCTGGCGGACGTGCTACGGGAGGAAGGCCTTCTTCACCGCGTCCAGTAGTGGATTGTCGCCGGTGGCGGGGTCGGTGCAGCCCTGGTTCAAGGTCCAGAGGATGGTGCCCCCATAGCCCTCCTGCTTCACGAAGGCGCCCTTCGCGGCGATGGCCTGCGGGCTGTCGTAGGAGATCCACGTCACCGTGCCGTCCTCCACCTGCTTGTCCGGCGCGAAGGTCACGTAGCTGGCCTGGGCCTTCGCGTCCCACCGGTAGGTGCCCTGCTTCGAATAGCGGAGGATCTTCTTGTAGGTGAAGGAGTTGTCCCCGCCGACGTAGTCGGACCAGTCGGTGAAGGGCTGGTACGGGCCGGTGATGTGGCGCCACGCGAGGCCATAGAACGGGATGCCCATGCCCAGCTTCGCCTTGGGGATGCCGGCCTTGACCCACAGCTCCAGGCTGGAGGCGATGGACGTGGGGTGCAGCCCCTGCTCCCCGCGCAGCGCGGAGGTGTGCCAGGACTTCCACCCGTCCCACGCGCCAATCATCTCGTAGGACATCAGGTTCATCTGATCGAAATAGGGCGCGAGCCGCGCGAACCAGGGGTCGGCGTCGTCGGGGAAGTTGGTGTTGATCCAATGGATGGGGAAGGTGAGCAGCATGTTCGGCCGCGCCTGGCGCAGGGCCTTCACCAGGGCGAGCAGGTTCGGCCGGTCCTCCTGCTTCACCGGCTCCCAGTCCAGGTCGAGCCCGTCGTAGCCGAAGTCATCCACCGCCTTGAGCAGGCGGGTGACGAACTTCGCGCGGTTCGCGTCGGAGGCGGCGCCCACCCAGCCGTCGTGTTCGCCGGAGCCGCCCACCATGATGATCGCCTTGCGGCCCGCGGCGTGCGCGCGTCTGGCCAGGGTCCGAGCGATCTCCGGTCCCCGGTCGTTGTCGAACTGGGTGCTGAGCGTGCCATCCGCCTTCGGGATGACGCGGCCCACGAGGATGTGCGTGAGCGCGCTGAAGTCCACCTTCTCCGGCGGATAGTCATCCGCGTTCCAGCCCGTGTAGTAGCCCGACACCCACTTGCTGGAGCCGCCGGGCGAGGGCGGAGGGCTGGCCGGTGTGGACGCGTCCACCACCACGCGGGCCTCGGCCAGCTGGCTGGGATCCGCCTGGCTCCGGGCCATCACCCGGTACGTGCCCGGCTTCCGGGGCGCCGTGTAGACGCCGTCCGCGGTGAGGACGCCCCGCTCGTTGCCCGGCTCCACGGTCCAGGACACCGCCGTGTTGTCGCTGCCCATCACCGTGGCGGTGAAGGCCTGCGTGGCACCCGGCGCCAGGAGGATGCCCCGCGGCTCCACCGCGATGCCGACGCCCTTGGCCTCCGGCGCGGCCCCGCGCTCCACGCCGATGTCATCGAAGGAGAGCGGCGGCAGCGTCTTGCCGCGGTCCTCCTGGAGCCAGAGGCCGGTGATGCGCGTCCGCCCCTCGGGGAGCAGCTGGCTCATGGGCACGCGGCAGGTGATCCACTTCCGTGCCGCGATGGCGCCCCCGTCACAGGTGGGGCCCAGGGGCACGCCCACCGGCTGCTCCGTGCCAATGACGACGCGCACGCGCACCGCCGCGCCCTGGCCGTCCTTGCCTCCATTCACCTTGAGGACCAGCGTGTCTCCCGGTGCCACGTCGAAGCCCGGGTGGCCGAAGTACAGCGCCTCCCACGGGCCCAGCGTCACGGAGATGGCACGCGCGCCCGAGCCCCCAGCGACAGTGGCGCCCAGCGAGTGCGCGCCGGCCCAGGTCAGGTCCTCCCACGGCGGGGCCAGCCGGTCCTGGAAGAGCCACTCCGTCGCGCGGCCCGGAGGCGGCGCGGGCTTCGGAGGGGGGGCACCCCAGGCCACACCGTGGAAGAAGAGCGCGGTGACGAGCGCCGCCAGGAGTCCGGTCGAGGTTCGGCGCATGTCGCTCCAGCAGGGGCGGCGGGGCAGGGACTGGCGGGGGCCCGGAAGCAAGGGGAACCCCACGTCCGGGGCGGGTGCCTGAACGTGGGGAGCGGCGCGGCGGCCTGGGGTGCCTACGCCTGGACCAGCTCGATGGGGCTGCCTTCCGGGACGTGCTTCATGGCCACGGAGTTCATGCAGTAGCGCAGCCCGGTGGGCGGCGGGCCATCCGGGAAGACGTGGCCCAGGTGGCCGTCGCAGCGGGCGCAGCGGACCTCGGTGCGCACCATGCCGTGGGACACGTCGCGGATCTCCGTGACGGAGTCGGGCGACAGCGTCTGGGTGAAGGACGGCCAGCCGGTGCCGGACTCGAACTTCGTCCCCGATTTGAAGAGCGGGTTGTTGCACCCCGCGCACACGTAGGTGCCGGGCGTCTTGGTGCCGAGGAAGCAGCCCGTCCCCGGGTACTCGGTGCCGTGCCGTCGCAGCACGTCGAACTCCTCGGGGGTGAGGCGCTTGCGCCACTCGTCGTTGGAAAGGTTGAGCTTGTCCGCCATGGGTCCTCCTCCACGTTTCGGGCCTGGGCCCGGAGCACCGCGTTGGATGCTCCGCCGCGTCCTGCGTCGCACCGTATACCAGGGAGGCAGGCGGGGGGCTGGCACTCCGGCGTGACCCCGCACGTCCCAGCGGGCCTTGCCGCGCGTGGCGAACAGAGCGGTGCGCCATTTGTACTTCTCCGGAGCACCCCGCCCGTCACGAGGAGTTTCCCCATGCGGATTTCGGAGCTGATGCACAAGGACGTGGAGACCATCGACGCGGGGGAGTGCCTGCGCGCCGCCGCCGAGCGGTTGGACACCTGTACGCTCGGCGCGCTCCCCGTCACGGAGCACGGTGAGCTGGTGGGCCTGCTCACCGACCAGGACCTCTCCATGCGCTCCACCATCCACGGACAGGACCCCTACGTCGCCACCGTGCGCGACGCGATGACGGCCGCGCCCGTCACCTGCTCGGCGGACGACACGCTGGATGACGGCGAGCGCCTGATGGAGGAGCACCGCGTGAACCGGCTGGTGGTCGTGGACGCGGAGCACCGCGCGGTGGGCATCCTCCGCCGGGACGACGTCGCCTCCGTGCCCGACACGCTCCTGCGCCCCGGCGAGCCGCTGGAACACCTGAGCCTCTACTCCTGACCCTTCGACGGGCCCGGCGCCCCCCCTTCGGGTGAAGGGAGGACGCCGGGCCCTGGTTCACGTCGACGCGCTCAGCCCGCCACGGCCGGCTGACACGCCGCGGACAGCCACGCCACGGCCTCGTCCAGCGGCAGGTCGCGCTGGGCGCCGTCGCGCTGGCGCAGGCGGACGCCCTGGGCTTCCACCTCCCGGCCTCCCACCACCGCGAGGAAGGGGACGCCGTCCTCGTGCGAGCCCAGGACCTTCTTCGACAGCGACTCGTCCCGCACGTCCGCCCGGGCGCGGCAGCCCGCGCGCCGCAGCCGCGCGGCCAGCGCTTCCGCGTACGCGGCGGCCCCCTCGCCCACGGAGGCCACCACCACCTGCTCGGGCGCGAGCCATGCGGGCAGCGCGCCCCCGTGGTGCTCCAGCAGGACCCCGATGAAGCGCTCCAGGCTGCCGAACAGCGCGCGGTGAAGCATCACCGGGCGCAGGCGTTCTCCGGACGGCCCGGCGTAGTGCAGGTCGAAGCGCTCCGGGAGCACCAGATCCAGCTGGATCGTCCCGCACTGCCACGCGCGGCCCAGCCTGTCTTGCAGCACGAACTCCAGCTTGGGCCCGTAGAAGGCGCCCTGGCCGGGCTGCTCCACGCAGCTCAAGCCCGCCTGCCGCGCGGCGGACTGGAGCCACGCCTCCGCCTGGTCCCAGACCGTGTCATTTCCCGCGCGCGCCTCCGGGCGGCTGGAGAAGGCCACCTGCACGTCGTCGAAGCCGAAGCCCGCGTAGAACGCCTTGAGCGAGCGCACGAAGCGGACCACCTCGGCCTCCACCTGCTCCGCCGCGCAGAAGATGTGGCCGTCGTCCTGCGTGAACTGGCGCAGGCGGAACAGGCCGTGCAGCGCGCCGCTGCGCTCGCTGCGGTGCACCAGCCCGAACTCCCCCAGGCGCAGGGGCAGGTCGCGGTGGCTGGGCGCCATGCGCTGCACGAGCTGGATGTGGCCCGGGCAGCTCACCGGCTTGAGCGCCAGGTGCCGGTCGCCTTCCTCCAGGCAGAACATGTTCTCGCGGAAGTTCTCCCAGTGGCCGCTGCGCTCCCAGAGCGGCTGGGCGCAGAGCTGGGGCGTGCGGACTTCGCGGTAGCCCTCGTCGCGCATGCGCTGGCGGACGTGCTCCTCCAGCAGCCGGTACAGCATCAGTCCGCGCGGGTGCCAGAACACCATGCCCGGGGCTTCCTCCTGCAGGTGGAAGAGGTCCAGGCGCTGGCCCAGCGCGCGGTGGTCGTGTTCGTCGAGC
The DNA here is from genome assembly GCF_009909145.1 of Corallococcus silvisoli. NCBI lineage: Bacteria > Pseudomonadati > Myxococcota > Myxococcia > Myxococcales > Myxococcaceae > Corallococcus > Corallococcus silvisoli. Next base: position 102,782 of record NZ_JAAAPJ010000003.1, on the reverse strand, counting down.
ATTGTCGTCTCCGTGTGTCGGTCGGGTTGAAGCAGCCGGGGCCGGACACGGGGCGTGTGAGGTTGCACGGTCGCCCCGGCCGGACTTCGGCGGGGCGGGAAACCGTGCGCTCGTCAGACCCCCGACACGCGCACCGCACCCACTCCCGCCGAAGCGGTGGTGGTGGTGGTCGCGGTGGTGGCGATGACGAGGTTCACGCGACAACAAGTGCTCCCGTAAGCACGGAAAGTCAAGCCGTGCTCCGGGGCAGGGGGGCTCAGCCCAGCAGCGCCATGAGGCCGTACAGGCCCACGAACAGGTAGAAGAGCGACTCGCCGGCGATGAGGCCGCCGCCCACCAGCGACATGGTGCTCATGTCCTCCGGCAGGACCGTCTCGCCAGGGGCGGGCGGACGCTGGAGGCGCTTGGAGACGGTGTTGAAGGCGGACGTGAGGATGCCGCCCGCGCCGAACCAGATCGTCGCCGGCAGCGCGATGAAGCCGCCGAACGCGTACGCGTAGGGGCTGGCCAGCACCACCGAGTCCATCACCCAGCCCACGCCGAACCCCGCCTTCGAGCCCTGCACGAAGCGCAGGTACGCCGGGTGGCGGCGGACGACCTTGCGGAGGATCTCCAGGGAGAGCCCGATGGCGAGGCCGATGAGCAGCGCCTTCACCTTGTAGTCCGACAGCGCGCCCAGGTCGCGGATGGCGCCCACGAACTTGTACGTCATCGCGGAGCTCCACTGGCCCACGTGGGTGTCCGGGTGATCCAGCTGGTTGACGGACAGCACCGGGTAGGCGCCCATGAACACGCGCGCCAGCGTCACGCACAGCACCGCGCCCATGCCGATGCCCAGCACCTGGTAGCGGAACTGCACCACGCGGTTGGTGCCCAGGCGCCACCCGGTGGAGCGGTCCTGCTGCATGTCGCAGCCCACCGACGTGGAGATGAGCAGGATGGAGGACGCCATCAGGCCCACCAGCGGATCCTTCAGCCCCAGCAGCGACATCAGCAGCACCGACATCACGAAGGCGCTGGAGATGGGGTTGTTGTCGCTGATGCCGTAGGCGATGCCGTTGATGAGGACGAAGAGCAGCGACAGCGCGAGCCCGAAGAGGATGAAGCCCGGGGGCTGGTGCAGCACCTGCGTGGCCACCACGACGACGGCCGCGCCCCAGCCCACCACCCAGGCGATGAGCCGGGGCACGTTGACCTTCTTCCACGCCGGCTCGTCGTCCACTGGCGCCTGCGCGCGGCCCCGGATGCGCGCCACCGCCTGCACCGCCAGCAGCGACAGGTCCACCAGCGCCGCGCCGCAGATCATCGCGAGCGAGATGAGGAAGCCGATCTTCCGGTACGGATCATTGGGCCCCAGCCACCCGATGTCGCGCAGGTACGGGGTGAGCGCGAAGCCGACGAGGCCCATGCCCATGGCGGGCACGGTGATGCGGCTGCCCACCACCATGCCCGCGCCCACCGTGGAGCTGCTCACGCTGAGCGCGGCGACCGCGGCCACCTTCTCCGTGAGCCACGCGGCCAGGATGCCCAGGCCGGTGCCGCCGCCCAGCTTCGCGATGGAGGCCTTGAGCAGGCGCTTGTCCGTGAGCGCGCGCAGGATGTTGGCCACCGCGTAGCCGGACGGGTAGTCCAGCTGGAGCTTGTCCACGAGCAGCGGCGTGTAGAGCATGCCCACGCCCACGCCGAACATGCCCACGCACCCGACGAAGAGCATCAGCTGCCACGCGGGAGGCTGGGGCATGCCCAGCCACACCATGGCCTGGATGAGCACGGACATGGCGCACAGCGAGGCCACCGACGCGGCCATCGTCTGCATGTAGTTGGCGCCGTGCTTGCCCTCCGCGCCGTAGCCGTAGGTGACGACGCTGCCGAGGATGCCGGAGAGCACCTGGCTGGCGACGAAGAAGCCCAGGCTGAAGTTCATGTACGACGCGGCCACGCCTCCCAGCGGGCCCAGGATGAAGATGGCCACCGTGGCGAGCAGCAGGTGGTACTTCCAGGTGTCCACCGCGGGCAGGAAGCGGAAGCGCGGCGTGACGGCGTCGGGCACGGAGGACAGGGGGGCGGAGGGCTCCGGGGGGAGCGGCGCGGCGGGGTGGGCCATGGGTGCGGACGAGGGTACCGGCCCCGCCGGGAGCCGACAACTCGGGTCGTCCCATCGCCGAGCGCGAGCGGCCCGGCGGCCGGTCGCCCGTGGAGTCCCCTTGCGAAGGCCGGTGCTCCGTGCGACGTCGCACCGCATGCGACTCACCCTGCACCGCGGCGTCAGCCTGGCCGTCCTCGCCTCCGCCCGCACGGAGGCCGACCATCACGAGGACCTGGGATGCAGCATCCAGGGGCCCACCGCGCGTCCGGTGCGCCGCGCGCAACTGCCGCTGAAGCGCCACATCGCCGCGCTCGGGCGGGAGGGCGCGCTGCGCGAGGCCCAGGCGCTGATCCGCTGGCTGGAGCAGACGCCCCGCTACGCCGCGCTCTGCCAGGGCACGAAGCGGCGCATGGGGCGGCGCGTGCTGCGCGAGGACGTCCTCTTCCCGGATCCGCTGCGCCACCGTCCGCGCGTCCTGCACCTGCGCCAGGAGTCGCTGGGCCTGGATGTGCCGGTGCGCGCGAAGGACTGGCCGGCGGTGGCGGACCTGTTCGCCGCGCTCGCCCGGGGCGCCACGCGCGAGGAGCTCCGGGTCCTGGCCTCCGCGCCGGTGGTGGGCGAGCTGCTCGGCGACCTGTCGCAGGCCGGATGGCTCACGCGTCACGCGGGGCCGGTGCGGGTGCCCGCGCCGGGCGCCCTCTTCGTGGGACACAACACGGTGCTGGTCTCGGGCAGGGAGGGGCGCGTGCTGGTGGATCCCTACTTCCGTCCCGCGGGCGACGTGGACCTGCCCGGCTACGCGCCGTTGCAGGCAGGGGACCTGGGGCGGGTGGACGCGGTGGTCATCACCCACTCACACGGGGACCACTTCCACCTGGGCTCTTTGCTGCCCCTGCCGCGCGACACCCGCATCTTCGTGCCGGCGGTGGCGCGAGAGAGCCTCTTCTCCACGGACTGCGCGCTGCGGCTGGCCCAACTGGGGTTCTCGCGCGTGGAGGCCCTGCGCTGGGGCGAGCAGCGGCAGGTGGGCGACGTGACGGTGCACGCGCTGCCGTTCCACGGCGAGCAGCCCACGGACGGCGAGGGGCCCCACCCGGACCTCTTCAACGAGGGCAACACGTGGCTGGTGCGCTCGCCGGACTTCTCCGCGGCCTTCTTCGCGGACGCCGGCCATGACGTGCGAGGGGACATGGACGCGGTGTGCCGCCGGGTGCGCAAGCAGCAGGGCCCGGTGGACGTGCTCTTCTGCGGCGTGCGCGGCTTCCGGCTGCCGCCCATCTTCTTCGGCTTCACGACGTTGGATGCGTTCCTCGTCAACGTGCCCCGCGACGCCCTCACCACGCCGCAGCGGCTGATGGCGGGACCGGAGGAGGCGCTGCGCTACGGACAGCTGCTGGGCGCTCGCTATGTCGTGCCCTGCGCGGATGGCGGCGCCCCCTGGTACTGGCGCGAGGGCATGGGCCCCCGCTACGCCGGCTATCCGGGCGAGCCCGTCGCGGGCGCCAGCGCCATGGATGAGAATCCGGACGCGGATCCGTATCCGGAGCGGCTGGCCCAGGTGCGCGAGGAGCGGGGCGAAGGACCGGAGGCGCTCCTGCTGCGCCCCGGCGAGGCGCTGCGCTGGCGCGGGAAGCGGAAGCCGGAGGTGTCCCGCACGCCGGGCTTCGAGTGGCCCTTCGGCGACTGGCGCGAGCCCGCGCTTCAGCCGCCTCGCAGCACGTCGCGCGCGCGCCAGAGGGCGGCCAGGTAGAGCGAGCCCAGGGCGGCGAGGCAGGCGAGGCCCACGTTCACGTTCCAGTGGATGACGCGGCTCACGTTCCAGCCGTAGAGGTCCACCAGGGTGCTCGGGTCGCTCAGGCCCACGCCCTCGATGCGGCCGAAGGGGATGCGGTCCGCGTCGGTGCGTGCCCCCCACCACTGCTCGAAGCCGTCCATGAACGCCGCCGCGCCGATGACGACGAAGCCCCAGCGCAGCGCCTGCTGGCGCAGGTAGTGGCGCTCGGGCACGTAGAACGTCGCCATCAGCAGCGTGCCCAGCACCATCAGGCCCGCGTCTCCGCCAAAGAAGGTGAGGGCCTTGGCCTGGGCGTGGGTGAGCCCGAACGTGCACACCGCCTGGAACCCGAGCAGCACCCCGCCCACGCCCACCCAGCTCCAGTGGCGGCGCTTCCAACCCCGCCACGCCAGCGCGCAGGACAGGGCCGCCATCACGAGGATCATGAAGACCGACCGGTCCTCGGACATGTGCGTCACCCAGAGCGTGGGCGTGGCGCTGAAGCCGCAGAACCACGCCGTGACGGCGTGCCCCAGCTCGTGCACCGGCATCGTGAGGAAGATGCGCAGCAACGCGTGGAAGCCAGGCGAACGGACCGCGAGGAGGGCGACGACGAGCGCCGCGGGCAGGACGCCCACTCGCAGCCACGCCTCGAACCGCGCTTCGGCGCCGTCGCGGTCGTCGAAGGGGAGCTCCGGCGTCGCGGGCGCCGGCATCGCCTCCACGTGGGGCGGCACGAACGAGGGAACCGCGTGGGCCTCCAGCGCCTCGCGCAGCGCGAGCCGTTGGTCCTCCGCCTCGCGCAGGGCCGCGTCGCGGGCCTCGCGGTCGCGGGCCTCGGCCTGCTGGGCGGCCGCGCGTGCCTCCGCGCGCAGGTAGATGACGCCGCAGGCCGGGCACTCGGGCCCGGTGGTTCGGGGCGCGCTACAGCGGGGGCAGCGGGCGGACGGAGCGCTCACGGAAAGCCAGATTCTAGGAGCACCGCGAGCGCGACGAAAATCACCTGAGATGGAGCAGGGGGGCCGTGCTGGGTGAAGGCAGGCGCCTGCTCCCTGGGGCCGGCGGTGAAAGGCCGAGGGTCCCTTGCTCCAGCGTGTCATGCCGCTTCCGGCCTTGACGTTCCAGGCCCCGCTCCCCCATGTCGGAGCGATGGACGCCGACCTGGACATCCGCACGCGGGGACGGACGGCTCCCGGACGCCTGCGCGCGCTGGATGCGTACCTGTGCCACTTCGAGTCCGAGCTCCTCTCCCGGAACGACGACGCCTGGGCCCGGGCCGCCTTCGTGGACGTGGGCTTCGGCGAGCATCCCTGGACCACGCTGGAGAGCGCCGTGGCCTTCCGCGCGCTCAACCCGGGCCTGCCCGTCGTCGGCGTGGAGCTGGACCCCGAGCGCGCCGCCGCGGCCGCGCGCGCCCACGCGGCTCCCCGCACGCACTTCCGCGAGGGCGGCTTCGCGCTGCCCCTGGCCCCGGATGAACCCGCGCGGCTGGTGCGCGCCATGAACCTGCTGCGCCAGGGCCCGCAGGAGCGCATCCCAGAGGCCCACCGCGCGATGGCGCGGGCGCTGCTGCCCGGGGGACTGCTGGTGGAGGGGAGCTCCGACACGGAGGGGGCGGTGCTGGTGGCCCACCTGCTGCGTCGGGTGGCCGGGGACGACGCGCCCGTGCGCGAGGGCCTGCTGTTTCACACCGACTTCTCCCGGGGCTTCGCGCCGCTGCTTCTTCGCGACTGGCTGCCCCGGGACCTGCGCCGCCGCGTCCGCCCCGGCGAGCCGATCCACGCCTTCTTCCAGGCCTGGGATGCGGCATGGAAGGCGGCGCGCGCCGCCGGCCATTCCGCGCCACCGGAGGCGTTCGCCGAATCCGTCCTCCGGCTGGCGCGCACGACGCCGGGTGTCACGCCCGACGCCTGGCTGCTGCCCCGGGGCGGCCTGTGCTGGCGGCCTCCCGGGGGGATCGCCCCCTGAAGTCAGCCCCGCCCCTGGGCGCGCAATCGTCTGGGGAGACCGTCGCAAGCGCAGCGGGAAAAGGTATCCTGCCGGGAATTGGGTTTCCGGTGGGGTCCCGACCCTCCGGACTCAGACGGCTCGACATGAACAGGCACCTTCTGACGCTTCTCGCCGCGGGGCTGATGGCCAGCACCTCGGTCGCCGGCCCGTCCACCCCTGATCTCGGGGGAGGCCGCCTCGCGCAGCGCCCCGACCGCCATTCCCGTCGTCCTTCCGCGCGGCCCCGCCGCGAGGCCGACCCCGCGAACCTGGAGCATGAGATGGAAGAGGCCGCTTACTCCGATGAGGCCCCCGCGGCCGTCATCGCGGCCCGTCCCCCCGCGTTGCTGTTCTCCGCCAACTTCTACGGCACCCTGGCCGCGGCGCGGTGTCTGGGCCGTCATGGGGTGGACGTGACGGTGGCGGACACCGGCCGCTTGGGGCCCGCGAGCTACTCACGCTTCGTCAGTCGCCGGGTGCAGTGTCCGCCGGAGTCGCAGCCGGAGGCCTTCCTCCAGTGGCTGGTGGACTTCGGCCTGCGCGAACCCGTCAAGCACGTGCTCTACCCGACGAGCGACGAGCTGGCGTGGCTCATCTCCGCGCACCGCTCCAAGCTGGAGGACCTCTTCCACCTCTACGACCCGGGCGTGGACGCGGTGTACGGCCTGCTCAACAAGCGCCGCCTCTACGAGGTGGGCACGGAGGTGGGGCTGCACCTGCCGCGCACCTGGTTCCCCCAGTCCGAGGAGGACCTGGAGCAGGTGCGCCGCGAGGCGAACTTCCCGGTGCTGCTCAAGCCCACGACGCAGATCCTCCACGCCACCCACCGCAAGGGCCAGCCGGTGGCGTCCCCGGACGACCTGGCGCGCGAGTACCGCGAGTTCGCGCGAGACACCTACGCGCCCATGCTCGTGAAGTTCGACCCCGCCGTGGTGAACCCCATGGTGCAGGAGTTCCACCCGGAGGCCGCGGAGGGCATCTACAGCCTCTCCGGCTTCGTGGACGAATCCGGTGAGCTGTTCGAAGCCCGCGCCGCGATGAAGGTCCTCCAGCGTCCGCGCCGCCTGGGCGTGGGCGTCTGCTTCGAGTCCGCGCCGCTGCGCCCGGACCTCGTCGCGGGCCTCACCCGGCTGTGCAAGCGGCTGGGCTACCACGGCGTCTTCGAGGTGGAGTTCATCCAGACGAAGGACTCCTACCTCCTGATCGACTTCAACCCGCGCTTCTACGGGCAGATGGGCTTCGACATCGCGCGGGGGCTGCCCCTGCCGCTGCTCGCGTACCACGCCGCCACGGGGGACCGGGACGCGCTCACCCGCGCCGTGGAGGACGCGCGCGAGGCCTGCTCCGCGCATGACGACGCGGTGTTCTGCAACCGCATCGCGCTGGAGATGCTGCTCAACCTCCAGCGGCTGTCCGGCGCGCTGCCGGCGCACGAGGCCCGGCAGTGGCGGGAGTGGTTCAACCTCCACAAGGCGAAGGCGGTGGATCCGCTCATCGACCGGGACGACATGATGCCCGCGGCGGTGGAGCTGGCCACCATCTCCTACGGGGCCGCGCGCCACCCCCGCGCCTTCCTGCGGATGATGGTCCTCAACCGCTAGCTAGCCGGCGGCGGCCGTGCGCGGGGCCGCGGAGCCCGGGTCGTCGAAGGTGATCAGGTCCTCGTGCGTCTCCGCCCGGCGCAGCAGGCGCACCTGCCCGCCCTCCAGGCCCACGATGGCCGGTTGCGGAAAGGAGAAGGAGGTGCCGAAGGGCACGAAGTACGCGCCCGCGTCCATGATGGCCAGCGTGTCACCCACCTTCAGCTCCGGCAGCCGCACCGCGTGGTACAGCGTGTCGGCCGGGGTGCAGATGGGGCCCACCACCGTGTACGCCCGGTGCGCCGGCGCGTCCGGCCGCTCCACGTGGAAGAGCTGGTGGTATTCGTTGCGCACGCACTCCGCGTGGTTGATGCCCATGTCGAGCACCGCCCACATCCGCTCGCCGCCCTCCTTGATCGCGTGCACGCGGCCCAGCAGCAGCTGGGTGTTGCCCGTCATCGCCCGGCCCGGCTCCAGGAAGATGCGCGGCCGCTTGCGGCCCTGCTTCGCGTAGTGCGACTCCACCTGGGCCACCACCTTGGCCACGTACCGCTCGATGGAGAGCGCCGCCGCGAAGTCCGGCGCGGGCAGGTCGCGCTGGAAGGTGAGGTTGAGCCGCCAGTCCCGCTGCTCGATGTGCTCCACCGTCGGCGTGCAGAGGCTGCCGCCCAGGTCCAGCACCTCCAGGTCCAGCCCCAGCTCCCGGTGCAGCTCGTCCGCGAAGTCCAGCACGGAGGCGACGAAGGCCTCCAGCTCCGCCTCCGTGCGGATGAGCTCACCCCGGTGCGCGTGCAGGCCCACGACGTCCAGCGTCCCCGCCGCCAGCGCCTGGCGGTACGCCGCGAGCGCCTGTCCTCCCGCGATGGGCGTGCCGAACTGCGACGTCCAGCCGGAGGCGGTCGTCACGCGCACCGCGACGCGGGGGCGCTTGCCCAGCTCCGCCGCGTGGCGCGCGAACACGTCCAGCTCCTCGCGGTGGTTGGCCGCCAGCAGGCCGATGCCCCGGGTGATGGACTCGCGGATGGACGCGTCCGACTTCACCGGGCCGTTGTAGACGATGCGCTCCGGCGCCACGCCCAGCTTGAGCGCGAGCCACAGCTCGTAGGCGGAGATCACCTCCGCGCCCACGCCCCGCGCGTGCAGCGCGGACAGCACGCCCGGCACGGGGTTCGTCTTGTACGAGTAGTACACCTCGCAGCCGCCGGCCGCCCCCGGGGGCACCGCCTGGAACGCGTCCGCGTTGCGGTGCAGCGCGGCCAGGTGCACCACGTGCAGCGGCGAGCCGTGCTCCCGCGCCAGCTTCGACAGCGACACGCCCTCCAGGAACAGCCCCTGGCCGGCGCGCGACTCCAGCTCCCACGTCCCCGGGGGGAGGGAGGCGCGCGCGGGGGCCATCGCGCGTTGCACCACGGGCCCCAGGGTCTGCTTCAGCTGCCGCTTGGCGGTTCCAACGAGACGACGGCGCAGGCTCACGGGGTGGGGCCCTTTCAGGAAGCGTCAGGCAGCTTGAGGGGGAGGAAGCGCGTCAGGCCGAAGCGGCCCTTCAGCGCGCGCGTGGCCAGCTGGAGCAGGCGGTACTCCAGCTCACCGTGTTCGCGCCGGTACTTGTTGTGGATGATGGCGTTGGACTCCGCCACGGACTTCTCCACCTTCTCGCCCTTCTTGCCCAGGTCGTGCATCAGCGACGGCTTGCCCACGCGGTAGTTGAGGATGGGCCGGTTGACGTAGACGTGGCCGTAGCGGCGGATGCCGCGCAGGTAGAAGTCCACGTCCTCGTAGACGGGGATGTTCGGATCGAACCCGCCCAGCGGCTGGAAGTACTCGCGGCGCACCATGCACGCGGAGTTCACGTACAGCGTGCCCAGGAACAGGATGTGCGCCACCGTCCAGGCGCTGTTGGGCGTGGTGGCCCCCACCTTCGCGACCCGCTCGAAGTAGGTGCTCTTGTCCTCCAGCCACTCGGGGTCCTCGCTGAAGGGCACCACCCAGCCCACCGCCACGCCCGCGTCCGGCCGCGCGTCCAGCGCCGTGACCATCGACTTGAGCGCGCCCTCCGCCAGCAGGTCGTCGTCGTCCAGGAAGTGCAGGTAGCGGCCCCGGGCCAGCGTGGCGCCGTGGTTGCGCACCAGCGCGGGCCGGCCCTTCGACGGCACCTCCTGCTTGAAGTAGCGCACGCGCGCGTCGCCCATGCCCTGCACCGCGTCGCGCGCCGTGCCCTCGGCCGAGTCGTCCAGGACCAGCACCTCCACCTGGACGCCTTCCTGACGCAGCGCGGAGTGGATGGCCTCCACCACTTCCTTCTCGCGCTTGTACGTCGGCATCACCACCGAGACATCGATTGAGGACATATGCCCCGGACTTATACCGGTGGCGCCCCACGACTGAGAAGCCAGCCCGCGACACCCCGTGTCCGGGGCATTTCGCCACGGGGGCATTCCGCCCCAGGTCCCCCCTGTGTCCGGCTTCACCCGCCCGCTGCTCGAGGAAGCGGACGCGCTCCGTCGACTGCAAGAACGGCACGGTTTACAGGGCAGGCGCGACAGACTTGCCACACCGTGGCCGGCCGCCCGCGGTGCTTCAGAAGCTGGCGATGGCGAAGTCGAACGTGTGGGGTTCCTCCGCCACGTCCCCTGCGGCGGAGCAGGGGGCCGGGCCGTCCTCGTCGAGGAACGCGCCGCTGTAGAGGGGGCCGTCCGCCTCCTCGGGTTCCATCAGCGGCCATCCGGGGTGCAGCTCCTCGCGGGCCATGGGCGTCCATCCCTTCGCGCAAGCGCTACGGCGACGAGCCAGGGCTTGCAGTCGTTGTGCCACCTTCGGATACGAACAGGCCCGGCCATCCGGGTCGGTTTCGACGGAGGGTGGGTCGCCGGACGGGCAGGCATGGCTTGACGCGAAGCCCTGGGGCCGACAGGAAGGGAACACCGATGGCCGTCCTGCTGGCACATGAAATCGAGAACCCGCGTCCGTGCAGCTACCTGCCGGAGCGGGAGGCGTCCCTGGAGACGCTGTTGATGCGCGACGTGACGGCCCAGGAGTACGAGCACCTGCTCGTGCGCGGCTGGAGGCGGTTCGGGCCGCAGTACTTCCGGCCCGCGTGCGCGGCGTGCCAGGAGTGCGTGTCGCTGCGCGTGCCGGTGGCGGGCTTCACGCCCAACCGCAGCCAGCGCCGGGCCCGCGCGGCGTGCGCGCACCTGCGCGTGGAGGTGGGGCCGCCGCGCGTGGACGAGGAGCGCCTGGCCCTGTACCGCGCGTGGCACGCGGAGCGGGAGACGGCGCGCGACTGGGATGCGTCCGAGCTGGGCGCGCGGGAGTACTCGCTCCAGTTCGCCTTCCCGCACCCGTCCGCGCGCGAGGTGGCCTGGTACGACGACAGCGACCCGGCCGGCCCGAAGCTCGTGGGCCTGGGCCTGTGCGACGAGACGCCGCGCGCGTGGAGCGCGGTGTACTTCTTCTACGACCCCGCCTACGCGCGGCTGTCGCTGGGCAAGGCGAGCGTCCTGTTCCAGGTGGAGCTGGCGCGCGAGCGGGGCATCCCATACGTCTACCTGGGCTACCGCGTGCTGGCGTGCGACTCCTTGCGCTACAAGGCCGGCTTCCGTCCTCACGAGCTGCTGGAGGGCCGGCCCGCGCTGGACGCGCCGCCGGAATGGCGTGCCGCGCCCGAAGCACCGCCGGAGCCGTCGGGCGCGTCCTGACACGTCCTGACGCGGTCGGACGCAGGGGCCGTCAGGCGCCGCCGAGCAGCGCCGCGTCGAAGAAGTCGCGCAGGTGGTGCGCGTACGCCTCCGGGGCCTTCTTCGCGTACTCGCCGTGGTGCGCGCCGGGCACCACCCAGTACGACTTGGGTTCGCACGCGGCCTGGAACAGTGCGTCCTGGAGGAACGCGGGCGCGTACGGATCCACGTCGCCGTTGATCAACAGCAGCGGCCGGCCCTTCAAATCACACAGGCGCTTCATGGGGTCCACCGCGTCCACGTCCACGCCGGACAGGCGCAGGGTCCACAGCACCGGCTGCACGCTCAGCGGGCCCCACTTGCCGTAGCTGTAGCGCGTGTCCGCCTCCAGCGACGGGTACGCGCCCGCGGCGGCCACCGCCTTGAGCCGTGGGTCGTCCAGCGCCCCCAGCATCGCGGTGGTGCCGCCCATGGAGAAGCCCAGCACGCCCAGCCGGGAGGGGTCCACGTCGTCGCGGTGCGAGAGGAAATCCACCGCCGCGCGCAGGTCCTCGCGCTCGCGGTCGCCCCAGGTCACCAGGTCGCCCTCGCTCTCGCCGTGGCCGCGCGAGTCGAAGAGCAGCACGCCGTAGCCCGCGCGAGAGAGCACGTCCGCTTCGAAGAGCATCTGCGTGCGGTTCTCCGCGAAGCCGTGCATCACCGCCACCGCCGCGCGGTTGCGCGAAGGCAGGTACCAGCCGCGCAGCGTCAAGCCATCGCGCGTGCGCAGCGCCACGTCCGTGCGCTCCGCGAGCATCCCGGCGTCGAGCGGCCTCAGCGACTGGCGCACGGGGTGCATCACGGCGCGCGCGGTGCGGACGTTGCGCAACGCGATGACGGCCACCACCGCGAGCGCCCCCAGCAGGGCGAACGCGAGAAGCCGGAGGGGAGGGGGACGGATGGGTTTCTTCACGAGGATGGATTGTGAGCCTATACCCAGCGTCCGGTTCCCGGCAGCAGTCCCCCCCGGGTTGTTGATTCACCAAGCAGTGAAGGCCGAGTCCCGCCCCACATGGCGCACCGGGGGTGCCGTGGCTGGAGGTGCTGACATGACGCCCGATGTCTCCGTGGTGGTGCCCACCTTCCGCCGTCCCGCGCTCGTGGTGGAGGCGGTGCGGAGCGCGCTGTCGCAGGACGGCGTGCGCGTGGAGGTCCAGGTGCTGGACGACAGCCCGGAGGGCTCCGCGCGAGAGGCGGTCCTCGCGCTGGGGGACGCGCGCGTGCGGTACGTGAAGCGCGACGTGCCCACCGGCGGCAACCCCGCCACGGTGCGCAACGAGGGCTGGCCCGGCGCCACCGGCCGCTACCTGCACTTCCTGGACGACGACGACCGCGTGGCCCCGGGCGCCTACCAGGCGCTCGCGCGGGCGCTCGACGCGCGCCCGGAGCGGGGCGTGGCCTTCGGACGGGTGGAGCCCTTCGGGGACGACCCCGCGGTGCTGGCCCGGCAGACGGCGTACTTCGAGGACGCGGCGCGCAGGGCCCGCGTCGCGCAGCGGCTGGGGTCGCGGCGCTGGATGGTGGCGAACATGCTGTTCCGGCCCACGGTGCTGGTGAACTCCGCGTGCCTCATCCGCCGGGAGCTGTTGCCCGAGCTGGGCGGCTACGACACGCGGCTGCCGCTGGTGGAGGACGTGGACTTCTACCTGCGCGCCATCCGCCGCGCGGGCGCCGTGTTCCTGGACCGCGCGGTGCTGGAGTACCGGACCGGCGCGCCCTCGCTGATGCACAACGAGCGCGACGCCAGCAAGGCCATGAGCGCCTACCGGCTCATCCACGAACGCTACCGGCGGGAGTGGGGCGCGGTGGAGCACACCGCGCTCAAGCTCGCCACCCGTACCGTCCTGCGGTGGCTCTGATGCGCCTCTTCGTCCAACAGGTGGACACGGTGGAGGGGTTCCACGCGCTGGGCCCGGAGTGGCGGGCGCTGGCGGAGCGGGTGGGGCAGGGGCTGCCCTTCGCCACCTGGGAGTGGAACATCACCTGGTGGCGCCACTTCCAGGAGCAGCGCCACAGCGTGCGCGACCACCTCTTCGTGCTCGCGGTGAGGAGCGCGGACGGGACGCTCCGGGCGGTGGCTCCGCTCATGCGCACGGAGCGCCCGGGGTCCGGCCCCGTGCGCGCGCGCGTGCTCCAGTTCCTGGGCGCGGACCCCAACGTCACGGAGCTGCGCGGGCTCATCTGCGCGCCGGAATGGGAGGCCCCCGCCTACGCGGCCCTCACCCGGCATCTGCGCGCGCACGCGTCCGAATGGGATTGGATCCTCTGGTGCGGCATGGACCTGCAGGGGCCCGCCATGGGGGAGCTGTCCCGCATGGCGCCGCTCACGCCGCTGCGCGAGGTGCCCGCGTATGTGTTGCCGCTGGCCCCGACCTGGGAGGCGTTCAAGGCGGGGCGCTCGCGCAACATCAAGGAGTCGCTGCGCAAGTGCTACAACTCGCTCAAGCGCGACGGGCTGTCCTTCACCTTCCAGGTCGCGCGGACGCCCCAGGAGGTCGCCGGGGCGCTGCCCGACTTCTTCCGCCTGCACCAGGCCCGCGCGGAGGCGGAGGACGCGGGCGTGCGGCACCGCGACGTGTTCGGTTCGGAGCAGGCCCGGGGTTTCCTCACGGACCTCTGCCAGCAGCTCGCGCGCCAGGACGCCGTGCGGGTGTTTCAACTGTGTATTGGCGGCGCCGTGGTTGCCAGCCGAGTCGGCTTTGTCCGCGGTGACACACTTTATCTCTACTATTCCGGTTATCTGCCGCGCTGGGGGGACTACAGCGTGATGACCACCACCGTGGCGGAGGCGCTCCAGTACGCCATCCAGCAGGGGCTGAAGGTGGCGCACCTCTCCTCGGGGAGGGACGTGTCGAAGCTGCGCTGGGGGCCCCAGGAGATCCAGAAACACGACGCCCTGCAACTGTCTCCAGAGTGGCGGGGGCGCGCGGCCTTCGCTACCTATCGCAAGGTGCGTGAGCTATTGAGCAACGAGCAACTCCAGGGATGGGCCCGTCGGACGCTCGCGCGCCGGGCGGGAGAATAAAAATCATTTCTTACCGGGAATCCCAGACATTGGACCTGCAGGCGCGGCGAGACATGACGGCCTCGGTCCCTGAGCGGCGGCGAGTGCTGTTCACGCTCGTCTTCATGGGGACGGGCGGCATCGAGCGCTCGGTGTGCAACGTGCTGGCGGGCCTGGACCGGGAGCGGTTCGAACCCTCGCTGTTCTTCCACCACGGGCCGCCGCCGCCGGACACGCGCGGGCGGATCCCCTCGGACGTGCCCATCTCCTGGGGCGTGGGGGTGGAGGCGTACCGGCGCTGGGAGCTGCCCCGGATGCTCTGGCGGCTGTTCCACGAGGCGCGCAAGGCGGACATCATCGTCTCCGGACAGGAGGGCCGGGCGGCCCTGCTGGCGCGGATGGCGGGGGCCCTGCTGGGCAAGCCGGTGTTGGGGATGGTCCACTTCGATTGGGGGGCCTTCCACCGGGAGCAGCCGCGGCGCCAGCTCTGGGGCTTGAAGGTGCTCTACCCGGGGATGGACCGCATCGTGGCGTGTGGCTACGACTCCGCGAAGGCCTTCGCGGAGCTGGTGAACGTGGACCGGGAGCGGCTGGAGGTCATCCCCAACTTCGTGGACGCGGAGCGGATCCGCGCCGCGTCGGACGCGCCCCTGCCTGCCTGGGCGGAGCCGGTGTTCCAGAAGCCGGTGGTCATCGCGGTGGGACGGCTGGAGCCGCAGAAGTCCTTCGACGTGCTCATCCGCGCGCACGCCCGGATGCGGGCGGCTGGCTCCGACACCCACCTGCTCATCCTGGGGGTGGGGTCGCTGGAGGCGGACCTGAAGGCGCTGGTGGAGGAACTGGGCGTGGGGGCTTCGGTGTTCATGCCTGGGTATGCCGACAACCCGCATGCGCTGATGCGCCGGGCCACGGCCTTCGCCTTGTCGTCCCGCTTCGAGGGGCTGCCCATGGTGCTGTTGGAGGCGCTGGCGCTGGGGTGCCCCATCGTCAGCACGGACTGCCCCTCGGGCCCTGCGGAGGCCCTGGACGGGGGCCGGGCGGGCGTGCTGGTGCCCATGGAGAACGACGGGGCCATGGCGGAGGCCCTGGGCCGGGTGGTGACGGACGGGGACTGGCGGGCGCAGCTGCGCCAGCGGGCCCTGGCGCGGGCGGAGGAGCTCTCCGCCGAGCGGGCCCTCAAGGCCTGGGAGTCGCTGCTGGCGGAGGTCTGAGGCGGTCCGCCCCAGACGGGAGGACAGGCGATGGGGTCAGGAAAACCTTGCCCCCCCTGTCCGGCTTCACGAGGATTCGCACCCATCATGACGACGACGAATGAGACGCAGGGCCTCAACTTCCTCCAGGAAGTCGTTGAGGAAGACCGGCGGACGGGAAAGCACGGCGGACGCGTGCACACCCGCTTCCCGCCCGAGCCCAACGGCTACCTCCACATCGGTCACGCCAAGTCCATCGCGCTGAACTTCGGCCTGGCGCAGCAGTATGGCGGCAAGTGCAACCTGCGCCTCGACGACACCAACCCGCTCACCGAGGACACGGACTACGTGGAGTCCATCCAGCGCGACGTGCGCTGGCTCGGGTTCGACTGGGACGACCGGCGCTTCTTCGCGTCCGACTACTTCGACCGGCTCTACGCCTTCGCGGAGCAGCTCATCTCCCAGGGCCAGGCCTACGTGTGCAGCCTGTCGCCGGAGGAGATCAGCCAGTACCGCGGTGACTTCACCACCCCGGGGCGGGACAGCCCGTACCGCACGCGCACGGTGGAGGAGAACCTGGACCTGTTCCGCCGGATGAAGGCGGGCGAGTTCCCCGACGGCAAGCACACGCTGCGCGCGAAGATCGACATGGCGTCGTCGAACCCCGTGCTGCGCGATCCGCCCATCTACCGCATCCGGCACGCGCACCACCACCGCACGGGCGACACGTGGCGCATCTACCCGCTCTACGACTTCGCGCACTGCCTGTCGGACGCCATCGAAGGCATCACGCATTCGGTGTGCACGCTGGAGTTCGAGAACCGCCGCGTGCTGTACGACTGGATCGTCGACGCGCTCATCAAGGGCGACCGGCCCTACCAGTACGAGTTCGCCCGGCTGAACCTCACGTACACGGTGATGAGCAAGCGCAAGCTGCTCCAGCTGGTGACGGAGCGGCTGGTGTCCGGCTGGGATGATCCGCGCATGCTGACCATCAGCGGCCTGCGCCGCCGGGGCTACACGCCCGCGTCGCTGCGCGACTTCGCCAGGCGCATCGGCGTGAGCAAGTCCGACAGCCTCATCGACATGGGCGTGCTGGAGCTGAGCATCCGGGACGACCTCAACGAGACGGCGCCGCGCGCGATGGCCGTCCTGCGCCCGCTCAAGGTCGTGCTGGAGAACTACCCGGAGGGGCAGACGGAGGAGCTGGAGGTCGCCAACCATCCGCAGAAGCCGGAGCTGGGCACGCGCAAGGTGCCCTTCGGCCGTGAGCTCTACATCGAGGCGGAGGACTTCCAGGAGGTGCCGCAGAAGGGCTTCTTCCGCCTGGCGCCGGGCAAGGAGGTGCGCCTGCGCGCGGCGTACTTCATCAAGTGCGAGCAGGTCATCAAGGACGCGGCGGGCAACATCACGGAGCTGCGCTGCACCTATGACCCCGCGACGCGCGGCGGGGACTCGCCGGATGGCCGCAAGGTGAAGGGCACGCTGCACTGGGTGCCGGGCAACGCGCCCGTCGCGCAGGTGCGGCTGTACGACCGGCTCTTCTCGGTGGAGCAGCCGGACCGCGACAAGGAGAAGGACTTCAAGGCGTTCCTCAACCCGAACAGCCTGGAGGTCGTGGCCGACGCGCGCGTGGAGCCGGGGCTGGCCGCCGCGAACCCGGGGGACCGCTTCCAGTTCGAGCGCCTGGGGTACTTCTGCGCGGACTCGCTGGACTCCAAGCCGGGCGCGCCGGTCTTCAACCGCACGGTGACGCTGAAGGACTCGTGGGTGAAGGAGCAGAAGAAGTAGGGCGCTGCTTCCAGGCCCCGCTGTTGAATGAAGCCCCGGGCCTGTCCGCCCGGGGCTTCGTCGCTTCTCGAGCCGGTGTCGGTGATGCCGCTCCCGCCCCGCCCCGTGGGGTGATGGCGGGGGGCGGGGCCGGTCGTTCAGGCTGGCGTGGGCACTTCGCCCCTGCCTCCGGAGGCCGTCCCGTCATGGTGCCCCAGCCGCTGCCGCGCCCCTGGCTTCCGCCGACGTACGCCGAGGTGGAGGCGATTGTCCGGATGCAGGATGCCGCCCTGCGCAACCTCCACATCACCCAGGCGTACCACGTGCTGAAGCTCGCCTTCACCGCTGTGCTGGGGGACGTGGACGTGTCGTGGTGTGGCTTCGCCACCTGGGCGTCGAAGACGGCGGGGACGTTCATCCGCAAGGACATGGTGTCCGCGCTGGAGCGCAACCTGCTGGCTCGCGCGGAGGACCTGATGCGCACGCTCGGCGTGACGCAGGCGCGGCTGTTGGTTTCGTGGGGATTGCCGTCGGCCGTGAGCGCCGTGCTGTCGCGGGTGATGGAGCCGGTGGTGGACGGGATGGCGAAGCAGGTCGCCATCGGCAACCTCATCGTGTTCGAGGACCTGGGGCCGCTCTACGTGGCGATGCTGGAGCACTTCACCGGCCCCGGGGGGACGGGGCCCGCCGCGCTGGCGCGCGTGGTGTCGCGGCTGAAGCCGGGGCCGCTGGAGCCCGGGGGGCAGGACCTGCTCATCCAGGCGGCGCGCGCGTACCAGGACGCGCTGCGCGTGGCGCGCCCCAAGGACCGCGCGGAGCGGGTGTTCCTGGCCAACGCGCTGGTGGGCTACCACGAGCAGACGCGGCTGCAGGGGCCCATCGTCGGGGCGCTCGGGGCGCCGTTGAAGGCGCTGTTCCTGGTGAACCTGCTGGAGCTGTTCCGCACGAGGGCGTCCGGGCTGCCGGAGCCGTGGTTGCTCGCGGCCTTCACGCCGCTGGCGGAGCAGCTGGAGCGCTGCTGGCGCGAGCTGATGACGCGGGAGCTGATGACGTTGGAGCTGCCGGACCGGACGCTGCGGTTGGGCGAGGACATCCCGGCGCTGACGCCCTCGGCGGACTTCCCCAGGGACCTGCTGCGGCTGGAGCACCCGGAGCTGCTGCGGCTGATGAAGCGGCTGGACCGGACGCCGGACGACACGGCCGGCAGCGCGGCGCGGGACTGGGGGGCCTTGAGCGACCGGATGAACCTGGTCGTGGACCTGTTCCGTTCGCGGCAGCAGGACCGGGGGCTGTACCAGGCGCCCTTCACGCCCTCGCAGGTGGAGGCGTTCCAGCACGGCCGGATGCCGCACGGCCGGCTATGAGCGAGGGGGCGCCTCGCGGGTCATCTCCACCATGGTGGGGCGCCAGCCCAGCCGTTCGAAGAGCCGCCGCGCGGATTCATTCTTCGCGGCGGTGGAGAGCACGACGCGCGGGGCGCCCATGTCGGTGAGCCGCTGGACCATGGCCTCCGCGAGCAGCCGGCCGGTGCCGGTGCCCCGGGCCTTCGCCTCCACCCAGATGTCGTGCAGGGCGCCGTGCTTGTCGAGGAGCATGTTCCAGTCCACGCCCTCCAGCCGTCCGTAGCAGTAACCCACGACGTCGCCGTCCAGCTCCGCGACGAGCACCACGGCCTCCTGGGGGCGGCGGGCCTCCTTGCCCAGCCACCAGCGGTAGCCGGCCTCCACGTCGTCGGGGACCATGAAGCGCTGGGCGTCGAAGCCATGGTGCTGGTGCGCGAGCGCCGCGCCCATGCGGCCGAGCGCGGGCGCGTCCGAGTCCTTCGCGGGGCGGATGATGACGGGCATGCGTTCTCCAGGAGGCGCGGGTGTCGGCTCCAGGATGGGCATCGCGGGCCGCGTCTGTCGAAGCCTTCCGGTGGGAAATGCTCAGCGGGCCACGCGGGCGAGCGCCGCGCCGATGCCGTGCTCGACGACGCTCCGGTAGGGGCCCTCGGAGACCTGGGGGAGGGCGTCGAGGGCCTGCTGATAGTGGGCGCGGGCCAGGGGCAGGTCTCCCTGGTCCTCGGCGCACCGGCCCAGGTTGAGGTGCAGCGAGGCGAAGAAGGGGCGCACGCGCGCGTCATCCACGGCGAGCGCCCGGTCGAGCGACACCTGGTTCCAGTGCCGCGTGTCCTCGGGCGTAGGCTGGTGCCGCGCGAGGTAATGCGCCGCGATGCAGGC
The DNA here is from genome assembly GCF_009909145.1 of Corallococcus silvisoli. NCBI lineage: Bacteria > Pseudomonadati > Myxococcota > Myxococcia > Myxococcales > Myxococcaceae > Corallococcus > Corallococcus silvisoli. The sequence goes on along the minus strand of NZ_JAAAPJ010000003.1, from coordinate 83,454 downwards.
CTCGTAGTCGTCGGAGGCCACGTCCCACGCACGCTGGAAGCAGTCGCGGGCCTCGTCATCCCGCCGCGCCAGCTCCGCCTGAATGCCCTGGCCGCACAGCTTCACGACGGGATTCTCCGGGTCCATGCGCCGCATGATGCGACGCGGGGACGCCTTCCGCCTACCGGGCCTTCGCGCGCATCGGGGGCGCCTGGCGCTTGCCATCGCGCAGGCCCGTGCGCGCCATCTCCACCAGCCCCCACGCGGCCACCAGGGCGAACACCGCGCCGCCCAGCGTCACCAGGTAGTTCACGAAGCCCGTGCTGCCGCACTCGATGCACGCGACGGAGGGATCCTCCGGCTCGTAGTGCAGCGTCACCGGGGCCCCCGTGGGGTAGTGGCGCGACACCGCCTGCGCGTCCGCGAGCCCGCCGGAGCCGTTGCCGTCGAAGGCCACCGTGTCGGACGTGTACGGGATGCCGTTCACCTCGTAGCGGTAGCTCACCTCCGGCCGGAAGCTCACCGCGCGCTTGCTGCGCAGCGTCTCCACGCGGGAGCTCAGCACCGTGCCCTGCACCGTGGGCCAGTCCTTGCTCACCTTCGAGCGGTACACCATCCGCCCACCCGCGAACGCCAGCGCCACGCCGATGCCCAGCAGGGCCAGTCCCATCAGCCACTTCATCATCGCTCGAGTCCTTGCCGCGCCCGGCCGTCCCGCCGCCAGCGCTGAAGTCGCAAACCCCCAGGGATTGCAGCCACCGGGCCAGCACGCCTTCCCTCGGAACCGATGCACGCCCCCACGGGGCATTTTTCCCCGCGAGGGGCAATCCGCCCCAATCCATCCCCTACCGTTGGTTTCCAAAGCAGCGCCGAGCGGGCAGACTGGCCGCCCTCCATGCCCGCACTCGCCCATGAACTCGAAGTGGCCCGGCGCATCGCGCGTCAGGCCGGTGACATCCTCCTCCAGGTCTACGCCACCGACTTCTCCGTCACGGACAAGGCGGGCGGCGCCGGGCCCGTCACCGTGGCCGACGAGCGCGCCAACGCCTTCATCGTGGGCGAGCTGCGCAAGGCCTTCCCGGCGGACGGCGTGGTGGCGGAGGAGAACGAGGACGCCTCCGACGCGAAGCGCTTCGAGCGCTGCTGGTACGTGGATCCGCTCGACGGCACGCAGGAGTTCGTGAACCGCAACGGCGAGTTCGCCATCCACATCGGCCTCGCGGTGGAGGGGCGCGCGGCGGTGGGTGTCGTCTACCGCGCGGTGGGTGACGTCCTCTATTCGGGCATCGTGGGCGAGCAGGGCCATGTGGAGGACCCCCAGGGCCGGCGCGTGTTGCGCGTGTCCGACGTGGCGGATCCGGCGGCGCTCCGGCTCGTCGTGTCGCGCTCGCACCGCTCGAAGACGACGGACGCGGTGGTGCAGCGGCTGGGCATCACGAAGGAGACGGAGTCCGGCTCCGTGGGGCTCAAGTGCGGCCTGCTGGCCGAGGCCCGCTGCGACCTCTACGTGCACGTCAGCGACAAGAGCTACCGCTGGGACAACTGCGCGCCGGAGGCCGTCATCCGCTCCGCGGGAGGCGTGCTCACGGACCTGGCCGGAGCGCCGTACCTGTATGACGGCTCCGAGCTCCAGAACCGCCGGGGCCTGCTCGCATGCAACGCCGCCGCCTTCGACCGGGTGCTGCCCGTCGCGGCGCAGGTGGCCCGCGAGGCCGGCCTGCTGAAGTAGTCAGCGGGGCTCCGCCGCGCGGCGCAGCTCGCCATACAGCCGCGCGAGGTCCGGGAGCTGGTAGCTGGCGTTGAGGCCGCTCGGATTGGGCAGCACCCACAGCCGCGTGTCGCCCAGCGTCTCCTCCTGCGGCCCGAACCTCGCCTTCGGCCGCGCGAAGGCCGTGCGGTACGCGCCCAGCCCCAGCACCGCGAGGAACGCCGGACGGCAGCGCTCCACCTTGCGCGCCAGCGACTTCGCCCCCTGCGCGTAGTCCGCCGCGTCCAACTGGTCCGCGCTCGCGGTGGCCCGGTCCACCACGTTGGTGATGCCCAGCCCGAGCGCCAGCAGCTCCCCCTGTTCGGACGGCAGCAGGCGCCGCGGCGTGAACCCCGACGCATGCAGCGAAGGCCAGAAGCGGTTGCCGGGCCTCGCGAAGTGCATGCCCACCACCGCCGAGTAGAGGCTGGGGTTGATGCCGCAGAAGAGCACCCGCAGGCCCGGGGCCAGCAGGTCCGGCACGGTGCGGCCGGCGGCCGCGAACAGTTCGTCCTTCGTGGGGCGGTGGAGCTTCATCGCGTGGGCTTGCAAGGGGTGGAACCTAGCGGGCTGGATGCGGGCCCGCACGTGCACGCGCCTGGACGTGGCCCGGGCAGGGGAGGGGCCGGGCGCCTTTCCCGGCGACAGCGCCCCCTTTCCGTGGGCAGAGTGCCACCCCGTGTCCGAACCGACTCCGCCCGCGCCCTTCCGCTTCCGGCCCGGGCCCCCGCACTGGCTCGCGCTCGCCGTGAGCGTGTTGCCGCTCGCGCTCTATGCGTTCTCCTCGCGCGAGGGCGACCTGCCGCTGTACTTCAACACGGCCCGGGCGTTCCTGGACGGCGCGGTCCCCAACCGCGACTTCCGCTTCGAGTACCCGCCCTACGCGCTCCTGTGGTTCGTGCCGGCGACCTGGGTGGGCGGCGACGTGCGCGGCTTCATCCTCGCCTTCGGCCTCCAGCTCACGCTGTTCGACGCGCTCATCAAGTGGCTGCTCCTGTCCGAGGGCGCGCGCAGGTGGGGGACCGGGTGGCGCGCGTGGGCGCCGTTCGCGGCGTACTCGGTCGTGAGCTGGATCCAGAGCCTGCACTACCTCAAGCGCTACGACCTCCTCCCGGCGGCGCTCACCCTGTTCGCGCTGGTGGCCCTGATGCGCCGCCGCGAGGGCTGGGCCGGCGTGGCGCTCGCGGTGGGGGCCGTCACCAAGCTGTACCCGGCGGTGCTCGTGCCGCTCGCCCTGGCCGTGTGCTGGCGGCGGGGCGCGAAGCCCACGCGCGCGCTGGTCGCGGGGCTGGCCGCGGGCGTGTTGCCCCTGGTGCCGCTGAGCTTCGTGTGGCCGTGGTGGAAGTTCGCGTCCTTCCACGTCGAGCGGGGCCTCCAGGTGGAGTCGCTGAGCGCGGGCCTGCTGTGGGCCGCGCACCTGCTGGGGTTCGCCCACGCGCAGTGGGTCCACGCGCCCGCCGCCTATGAGCTCCAGGGGCCGGATGCCGAGGCGGTTCGCGCCGTCACGCGCCAGCTGTGGGTGGCGGGCTCGCTGCTGGCCGCGGCGGTGTCCGTGCGTGGCGCGTGGCGCAGGCCCCCCGTGCACATGGAGGACCTGGCCCGGCTGGCCGGGGTCCCGCTCGTGGCCTTCGTCATCCTCAATCCGGTGCTGAGCCCGCAGTACCTCATCTGGCTCACCGGGGCCGCCGCGCTCGCGCTGCTGTCGGGCTCGGTGGGGCCGGCCGCCGCGCTGCTGGTGGCCGCCGCCATCACCCGGGGCATCTTCGCGGGGAGCACGTACCGGACGGGAATCCAGCCGTCGTTCACGCTGCTGCTCCTCGCCCGGAACGCGATGGTGCTGGGCGCGGGAATCGCCTGGGCCCGCGAGGCCTGGCGGCTGGGATGGCCCGGTGTCGAGGCGCTCCCCGAGGCGAAGGACGCTCCCTCGCCGACCCTCTCGGGCGGCTAGGCCCGCCTGCCTGCCTGGCGCCCATGAGGAGGTCAGGGGCACCGAGGCCGCTGCGAAGCGCTGGCCTCGCTGTTAGGGGGAGGCCATGGCCCGACCGGTGAACATCAACGCCCTGCTGCCCGTGGAAGCGGACTTCCAGCGCGAGCGCGCCTCCGGGTTGCGCCGCTCTGGCGACAAGCTGGAGGAGGCGCTCGCGCACCTTGCCCAGGCGGAGCAGGCGCTGCGCGCCCTGCGGGGCATCGCGCGGATGGAGGGCTACGCGGCGTACCGCGCGGTCTGGAAGGAGGCGGAGCGGCTGCGCTGGAACCTCACCGTGCAGCGCGAGGCCTGCGGGCTGCGCAACCACCGCGACCTGGACGCCATCTACCCGCTGCCGCCCCTGTTGAAGGAGTGACGGCCCCTCGCCTCACGGGGCGGTGCGCCACGCGGCCACGGCGAAGAGCACCCAGCCGGCCAGGAAGCCCAGGCCGCCCAGCGGCGTGATGGCGCCCAGCACGCGCACCCCGGAGAGGGCGAGCGCGTAGAGGCTGCCGGAGAACAGGACGATGCCCGCGAGCATCGCCCACCCGGCGGAGGACAGCAGCGCCGAGGGACGCACCGCGCCCAGCAGCCCCACCGCCACCAGCGCGAGCGCGTGGTACATGTGGTAGCGCGCCCCGGTTTCAAAGATGACCTGCAGGTCCTGGGAGAGCCGGGCCTTCAGGGCATGCGCCCCGAAGGCGCCCGCCGCCACGGACAGGAAAGCGTTCACCGCGCCCACCACGAGCCACCACCGCATCATCGAGTGCCTTTCTTCGCGCGCTTGACTGCGGCACGCTACACCGCGCCTCAAGGCAGCGTCCTGGTTGAACACGCACCCGCCCCAGCCGCTCCCATCCCGATGATGACTTCCCCTTCCTTCCAGCAGACCCCGTCGATCCCCTTCGAGCTGCGCCAGTCCCCCATCCAGGGCATGGGCGCCTTCGCCACCCGCCGCATCCGCAAGGGGGCGCGCATCATCGAGTACATCGGTGAGCGCATCACCCAGTCGCAGGCGGACGAGCGCTACGACGACGAGTCGATGGAGCGCCACCACACGTTCCTCTTCAACCTGGATGACGACACGGTGCTGGACGCGGGCACGCTCCACAACGAGTCGCGCTACATCAACCACTCGTGTGAGCCCAACTGCCAGTCGCTCATCGACAAGGGCCACATCCACATCTACGCGCTGCGCGCCATCGAGCCGGGGGAGGAGCTGACGTACGACTACGCGTACGAGCGCACACCGGAGATGGACGCGGAGGCGGAGGCCCTCTACGTCTGCCGCTGTGGCACGCCCTCCTGCCGGGGCACCATCCTCGCCCCGGACAAGAAGGCCCCCGCGCGGCGCAAGAAGCCCGCGCGCAAGGCCAAGGCTCCCTCCAAGTCCAAGGCCGCGTCGAAGTCCAAGGCCACCTCCAAGGCGAAGTCCGGGGCGAAGACGAAGAGCCCCTCGCCCGCCGCCGCGAAGAAGAAGCGGGGCACCCAGCGCGCGAAGTCCCAGGGCCGCGGCCGTCGCGCCGCGAGCTGAAGCCCCAAACGGACGCGCGCACTCCGGGGCCGGGCATTAGAGTGGGGGGCGTGAACGACGTCCTGCGCTTCCTGCTCACCGAGGCCCCCGACTCTCCTTCGCTCGACTCCGTGGACGCCTGGTGGCGCCGGCACCTCGCGGTGCTGCCGCGCTTCCCGGCCCCGGCGGACCTGGCGCTCGCCAGCGGCTTCCGGATGGACCGGCTGGGGTTCGCGTTCGCCTCCGGCTACCAGGCGGCGCTGCGCTCCCTCTTCCCCCAGCTCCCCGCGGACCGGCGCGTCGCGCTCTGCGCCACCGAGTCCGGGGGCGGGCACCCCACCGCGATGCAGACCCAGCTCACGCCCTCTGGCGCGGGCTGGAAGCTGGACGGCGTGAAGACGTACGTCACCCTGGGCACGCACGCGGAGGTGCTGCTGGTGGTCGCCTCCGAGGGGCGCGACGCCCAGGGCCGCAACCGCCTGCGCATGGCCGTGGTGGACGCGAAGAAGCCCGGCGTGCAGGTGGAGCCGCTGCCGCCGCTGGGCTTCATCCCGGAGGTGCCCCACGCGGCGCTGCGGCTGGAGGGCGTGGTGCTGGCCCCGGAGGACGTGCTGCCCGGCGACGGCTACACCCGCTACCTCAAGCCGTTCCGCACCGTGGAGGACTGCCACGTCAACCTGGCCGTGCTGGGCTGGCTGGTGAAGGTGGGGCGCCGGTGCGGCTGGCCGGTGGCGCTGCGCGAGGAACTGGTCGCCGTCGCGGTGATGATGCGCGCGCTCGCGAAGGAGGACCCCAGCGACCCGGGCGCGCACGTGGCGCTGGGCGGGGCCTTCACGCAGATGCACCGCGCGCTGGAGCGCTGCGAGGTGGCCTGGGAGGGCGTGGACGTGGAGATGCGCGAGCGGTGGCAGCGCGACCGGCGCGTGCTCGACCTGGCGTCCAAGGTGCGCGCGAAGCGGCTGGAGGTCGCGCGCCAGCGGCTGGCCGGCGGCGCGGGCGACGACTGAGACACGAAGCCCGCGCGGGAGGGGCCGGGGCCTCCTCCGCCGCGCGGGCCGGAACTTCCGTGAGGCCTAGTACCGCCCGCCGCCCAGCGCGGAGACGATGGCGGACAGGACGCGGTTCTCCACGCCCCAGACGGCCTTGTTCACGCCCTTCACGCCCGCGCCGCGCATGTAGTCGGTGAAGTCGTGCAGGGCGGTGGAGCGCTGCATGCGCTCGGTCTTGGCCGCGTAGAGCAGCGGCGTGTTGGGCGCGCCGGTGAGGCCCAGGTCGGGACAGGCCTCCGACAGCGCCGCGCGGTCGATGCCCGTCACCGCGGACATCATCGCCACGGTGAAGTGGTGCACGGGCAGCTCGCGCGCGTTGGGCACGCGCTCCAGCACCTTCGCGCGCGTCTCCGGATCCGTGGCCAGCTTGTCCATCGTGACGCGGGACATCTCCAGGATCTGCTCGTTGGTCACGTGCTTGTTGTCCAGGATGGCCCGGTCGAACAGGCTCTGCGGCGTGTCACCCTTGATGGTGATGTTCACGTCGGACATGCGCTGGCGCATGGTCTGGATGGCGCGACCGACCTCCGTGTTCGGCCCCCCGCGCCACGAGCCCGGCGTCGCCTGGACCGGCGCGGCGGTCGCGCGGGCCCGCGCCAGCTCCGCGCGGTTGAGCACTTCCGCGCGCGAGGCCGCGGTGGCCTGATTGGTCCGCGCGGGCTGCGCGGCGGGCGCCTGCGTGCGGGCCGGGGCGACGGAGGGAGCGGCGGGGCGGTTGCGGATCTCGGTCATGGAGGCTCTTTCTATCCTGGATGTCGGAGTACCGGATTATCGCCGGGAGGGCAGGGGAGTTGCCTCCCAGGTCCCCCGCCGCGCGTGCGTTCCGCCTCCGGACCGGTATGGTGCGCGCCATGTCCCCGCGCCTGCCCACCCAGTTCGCTGATCTCCTCACCCCCCGAGGCCGCCGCATTCTCGAAGGTCGAGACCCCGAGACATGTGGCGCGCTCCTGGACCCCACGCGCCCCTTCATCGCGCTGCAGGGCGTCATCGACGTGAAGAAGGCGCAGCAGGCCCGCGACGTGCTGGATGCCGCGCTGCGTGACACGTTGGTGACGATGGAGGACCCCATCCCGGAGGACTCCATCTCCGGCATGGTGGAGAACTACACGGAGGCGCTGCCCAAGACGGTGCGGGTGCGCACCGCGCTGCTGGAGAGCCGGCGCTCGCGCTCGTGGCGCGCGGCGGAGGCCGTGGGGTTGGTGGGGCTCTTGCGCTCGGACACGTTCGCGGCCTTCGCGGCGGCGGTGAGCGGCCGGGCCCTCAAGCGGGCCTGGGGCATCCAGGTGCTCTGCTACGGCCCCGGGGACTACACGGGCCCGCACAACGACCATCACCCGGAGGAGGCGGACGCGCGCGACGGCTACGTGGACATGCACGTCAGCCTGACGATGCCCGCCGTGGACCACCAGTACCTCGTCTACGCGAAGGACGGGCACTTCTCCGAGCTGACCCCGGTGAGCACCGTGGGCGGCGTCACCGTGTACCGGCTGCCCTTCTGGCACTACACGACGCCGCTCGTCGCGAAGAAGGCCCGCGAGGACGCCGCGCGCCGCTGGGTGCTCCTGGGCACCTTCCTGGACGCGGGGCCGGGGACGCGCCCTTCCTCCACCGTCCTGCCTCCGGGCGCCCCGCCGCCCGTCCGGGCGGCGACAGTCGGACGTGGCACCGGGGCCGGACGGCGTTAGCGTGCCGGGCCCATGAGCCCGACCGACATCGACACCCAGGCCAACGACCTCCTCCAGTACATCGACGCGTCGCCCACGCCGTACCACGCCGTGCGGGAGACGGCGCGCCGCCTCACCGCCGCGGGCTACCGCGAGCTCGACGAGCGCGAGCCCTGGGCCCTCGAGCCCGGCGAGAAGGTCTTCGTGGTGCGCGGCGACACGAGCATCGCCGCCTTCCACCTGGGCACGAAGCCCGTGGACGCCACCGGCTTCCGGCTGGTGGGCTCGCACACGGACTCGCCCAACCTGCGCCTCAAGCCGAACGCGCCCGTCAACCGCCACGGCTACCAGCAGCTGGGCGTGGAGATCTACGGCGGGGTGCTCCTGCACACCTGGACGGACCGCGACCTGTCCCTCGCGGGCCGCGTGGTGGTGCTGGACAACGGCCGTCCCCGGCACCACCTGGTGGACTTCCGCCGGCCGCTCTTGCGCGTGCCCAACCTGGCCATCCACCTCAACCGCGCCGTCAACACGGAGGGGCTGAAGCTCAACCCGCAGGAGCACATGGTGCCGGTGTTGGGCCTGGAGAGCGCGGGCCCCGCGGAGCTGCGGGCGCTGCTGGTGGAGGAGCTGGGCCGCGCGGGCGTGAAGGCCAGCGCGGACGACCTGCTGGGCTATGACCTCTGCCTCTACGACCTGCAGCCGTCCACCCGCTCCGGCCTGCACGGCGAGTTCCTCCACGCCCCCCGCCTGGACAACCTGGCCAGCTGCCACACCAGCCTCACCGCGCTCGTGTCCGAGCCCGGCCCGCGCGAGGCCACGTGCGGCGTGGTGCTCTATGACCACGAGGAGTGCGGCAGCCGCAGCGCGCAGGGCGCCGCGTCGCCGTTCTTGAAGGACCTGCTGGAGCGCATCGTCCAGGGGCACTCGGATGGCCGCGCGGACGCGTTCCACCGCGCCATCCGCCGCTCGTTCCTGGTGAGCGCGGACATGGCGCACGCGGTGCACCCCAACTACGCGTCCATGCACGAGCCGAAGCACCAGCCGCAGCTGGGCGGGGGCCCGGTCATCAAGACCAACGTCAACCAGTCCTACGCGACGGACGGCGAGTCGTGGGCGCACTTCGCCGCGCTGTGCAAGGAGGCGGGCGTCACGCCCCAGCACTTCGTCACCCGCACGGACCTGGGCTGCGGCAGCACCATTGGCCCCATCACCGCGGGGCAGCTGGGCATCCGCACGGTGGACGTGGGCAACCCCATGCTGTCCATGCACTCCATCCGCGAGCTGGCCGCCGCCTCCGACGTGGCCCGCATGGTGGCGGTGCTGACGCGCTTCTTCGCCTGAGGCGCCGGGCGTCTGGAAAAGAAAGAGGCGGGCCCGGTGTCACCACCGGGCCCGCCTCGGATGTTTCAAGAAGCGTCAGACGGCGACTAGTTCACGCCCACCGCGGTCCAGGCGTCCTTCACCTTCTGCACCTGGTTGGAGTCCGCGCCGAACAGGTCCGTGGCGGACTTGATGGTGGCCTCGCGGGCCTGGGCGAACGTCGTCTTCGGCGTCATGTACGTGGTGAGGGCGCGGCCGAAGATCTTCAGGCCGTCCTCCATCCCGACGCCGCCCTTCACTTCCAGGCCGGAGGTGCGGTTCTTGCCACCCTCCACCAGGAGGTAGAAGGCGTTGTTGGAGATGCCGCTGGAGCCGTGCACCTCCGTCTGCTTCGGGTAGTTCTTGTAGTTGTCGACCGAGTAGCCGTCCTTGGTCGGGTCGTTCATGTAGCGCAGGCCGTCATCCGGGTCGCCGTTGTTCGGGGTCCACGCGGCCTCGCCCACGGTCCAGTTCCACTTGGCCTCGGGGTTGTTCTTCGCGGCGTACCACTCCACGCCCGTGCCCATGATGTCGGAGAAGGACTCGTTCAGGCCGCCGGACTCGCCGCTGTAGATGAGGCCCGCGGTGCGCTCCGTGAGGCCGTGCGCGATCTCGTGACCCGCGATGTCCAGCGTGGTGAGCGGGCCGGACTGCTTGCCGTCGCCGTCGCCGTAGCTCATCTTCTCGCCGTCCCAGTACGCGTTCACGTAGTTGTTCTTCACGTGCACGTAGTTGACGAGCTTCTCGCCCGCGCCGTCGATCGAGTCACGGCCCAGGACGTTCTTGAGGAAGTCGTAGGTCATGGCCGCGCCGTAGTGCGCGTCGATGCCGGCCTTGGCGCGCTCCGGGTCGGTGGCCTCGCCCCACTTGTCGTTGTTGTCGTTGATCTTCGTCTGGCCGCTGGCCGTGGACTTGTTCATCGCGTCGTAGGTCACCACGCCCTTGCCGCGCGTCGTGTCCTCCAGCGAGTACGTGCCGTCCGCGTTCTTCGTGGTCTGCAGGTCCACGTGGCCGCTGTACATGGACAGGTCGTCGCGGTTGCCCGCGGGCGGGTTCTGCGGATCCGTCGGAGGAGGCGTGGTCTCCTTCGCGGAGATGTTCAGGCTCCAGTTGTTCAGGGTGCCCGTGTCGCGCGCGGCCTTGTCCTCGACGGTGAGCTTCCACTCGCCCTTGGTGCTCTCACCGGCGAAGGCGGTGCTCAGGTCGAACGTGCCGACGATGTCGTCCTTGGAGCCGCCCTTGCGGTCCTGCACCACGGCCGACTTGCCGGAGGGGCTGGTCAGCGTGACCTTGAGGTCGCCGCTCCAGGTGTGCTTGATGTTGAGGTCCAGCGACAGCTTGTCGACCGTCACGCCGTCCGGGATGTTGATCTTCGACTCGACCTTGCCCTTGTCCGGGATGGCGACGTTCGGGCTCGCGGTGCCGTTGACCTGGATGGGGGCCGGCGCGGCCTTGCTCCAGCCGCCGATCTTGTTGAAGCTCTCCAGCACCTTCCCCGTGTTGGCGTCGATGATGTAGTTCTGCTTCTTGGGCTTCTCCTGGCCGGCGATCTGCGTCACTTCCACCTGGTAGGCGGAGTGATACTTGCCTTCGGCGTCCTGGTAGACGACGCGCTCGGAAGAGGGCTGCTTGTCGGCCTTGCCGCCCAGCTCCTTCTTCGCGATGTCGATGGCCTGCTGCGGCGCCAGCTTGGGCTTCTGCGAACCCAGGCCCGCGGGGATGGGGTTCTGCTCACCGGTGACGCTGGACACCTTGCCGTCCTGGCCCAGGTGGCTGATGACCTGCTCGCCGAAGACCTTCACGCCCTCGTGCATGCGGTCCAGGCGGACGTGGGTCATGCCCAGCTCGTCGCGCTCGACGCTCTTGGGCGCCAGCGTGGGGCCGGACTTGTTCGCCGCCAGCAGCGACGAGGCCGTCATCGGCGGGGTGAGGTACTTCAGCGACGTCTGGATGGCCTGCTGCGCCTCCTTGCTGTCCAGCGCGAGGCGGCCCGGCTGGGCCCCCGTCGACTGGGTCGCGGACGTCTGCGCGGCGGTCGTCTGCGGGACCGCGGCGCCGCCAACGCGCGAAACGGACTCGAAGCCGTCCTTCACGCGCAGCACGTTCTTGGCCTTCGCCTGCGTCGTCGAAGTATCGGTGGTGGGACGGAGAGTAACGGGCGTCTGACCTTCGGTGCGGCGAATGCTCATGGATCACTCACACTGCAAGGGGGATGAACAATTCTCGCGTGTGAACTCCGAGAGTTTCCGATGGGTTGAAGAAGATAACGAGGAGTCCCAGAAAAATGCGGATACCACTGGTGGACTTCCTGTGAATTCAGCGGTTGACACGGAAATTTTGCTTTTCGTGGGGGTCCATCGAGACCCGAACTCCAGAAATCCCCGACGCAGGCCGTCATGAAATGATCCGGCGGGCCCGGGAAAATGCGGGAAAAATCACTGAAATAATCCATCCAAGCGGCATCCAGGCGGGCGGGGCGGGCAGGGCCGGGGCGCGGGGGCTGATACACTGCTTCGTGGTTTCCCGGCCGGGAGGGATGGGGAACCGAACCCTGGGGGGGTTGCTACATGGAGTCGTGGATTCAACCCGAGACACGGGACGGGCCCGCGCATTCGCCATTGGCGGTGCGGGTGCCTCGCCGGAACTTCGATGGGCTGTTCCTGCATGCGTTGAGGCCGTCGGGTCCGTTCGCGCAGGCCTTGCGCAACGTGGGCTACGACCTGGATGCGGTGGAGGAGTCCTTTCCGCTGGAGGTGTGGCGCTCGGCGCTGGCGGTGGCCCGGCGGCATGCGTGTCCGGGCCTCGCGTGCGAGGACGCCAACCGCGTGCTGGGCACGCACTACGTAGAGGGGTTCGCGCAGACGCTGGTGGGGCGCATCTTCGCGGCGGCGGCGCCGCTGCTGGGCGCGGAGCGGTGCCTGACGCGGCTGCCCACGTACCTTCGCGCGGGCCGGGAGGACATGAAGTTGTCGCTGACGCCGGTGCGCGAGCGTGAGTGGCGGGCGTCCGTGGAGGACGCGGATCCGCTGCCGGACTTCGTGGCGGGGGTGCTGGAGCAGGTGCTGCGCCGCACGCGGGTGTTGCCGCGCGTGGACGTGCTGGAGCGTTCGGCCCACGGCTATTCGCTGAGGATCCGCTGGGACGAGGTCTGACGCCGGACGGCGGCCCCCGCTAGTTGAGGTACGTCTTGGGCGGGGGGCGTCTGCCGGAGGGAGTGGGGGGCGTGGGGCGGGCCTGCCTCCACCGGCCGATGACGTCCATCAGCCCGTCGAAGGTGTCGCGCAGGGCCCAGGCGCGGTCCTCCGCATCCGGCAACCCCTCGCAGCGCAGGAGCCCGTCCCTCAACGCGCGCTGTACGCCGGGGCAGTCATCCCGCTCGTCGATGAGCTGTTCGGCGGTGTGGGCATAGAGCCGGTAGCAGCCCTCCACGTCCCCCCGGTTGTAGGCGGGCGCGCCCACGTTGATGGCGTGGCCCAGCAGCGCGGCCACGGACTCCACCGCGGGCGAGGCGCACCCGTCCAGCAGGCCCACGGGGTGCTGGGGCACCTTCCTCACGCGGGTGATGCGCTGCCGGGGCGTGTCCAGCGCGGACAAGGGGCGCAGCGGGCCGGGCGTCTTCAGGAGCGGCGTGATGTAGCGCACCGGGATGACCAGCCCCAGCGCGCGTCCGTTCGCGAGCGCGGCGGTGGCGAGCCCCACCAGCTGCCCTCGCGTGTCGAGCGTGGGCGCGCCCGACGCGTCCTCGGGGAGGGTGCGCGACAGCTCCAGCAGGGTGAGCCATTCCCCCAGCACTTGCACCGCGCGGACCTCCAGGGCGCGCGCTTCGGGGGGGCGGTCCCCGCGGGCGTGGAGCACGTACAGGGGTTCTCCCTCGGTGGGCAGCGTGTCCGCGCCCAGTGCGAGCGCGGGCACCAGGTCCGGGACGGACAGGCAGAGGACGGCCAGGTCGCGGCGCTCGTCCACCGCCGCCACCTGGACCACGGGGGAGCGCAGGCCGTCTGGTAGCACCGCGGTGATGGCGCGCGCGCTGGCCACCGCGTGGAGGCTGGTGACGACGTGTCCCTGGGAGGAGATGACGAAGCCCGTGGCGGTGTGCCCGCCCAGCTCCAGCAACACCAGGGAGGCGCTCGCGCGCCGCAGGGCCTCTTGGGCCCGCGCATGGCGTGCCTGGTCGTCCTCGGACATGGCAACCCCCGCTTGTGATGCCGCGACCGGCATTCCCGCCGGGCCAGCGCGGGGACCTCGGCCGCACCGCGTTGTATCAGCCCGCCCGCCCCCCACCCAACCCACCCAGGCGACGCGGTGTTGTCCGTCACGTTGTGATTGGCTCGCGAGTGTCCGGTCGTTAAACCTCCGGCCGGCATGCACAAGACCCACCTCGTCGGCGCCCGCACCCACAACCTGAAGGATTTGTCGGTCGACCTCTCGGAGGGAGAGTTCGTCTGCGTCACCGGCGTGTCGGGGGGCGGCAAATCGAGCCTCGCGCTGGACACCCTCTACGCGGAGGGACAGCGCCGCTTCGTGGAGAGCTTCAGCCCGTATGCCCGGCAGTTCCTCGAGCGGCTGGAGCGGCCGCCCATGGACGCGCTGGAGCCGGTGGCGGCGGGCGTGGCGGTGGACCGGCGCGCGCCGGTGAAGAGCTCACGCTCCACGGTGGCGACGCTGGCGGACGTGGAGCCCTACCTGTCCGCGCTCTTCACCCGCGAGGCGATGCCGGTGTGTCCGGACTGCGGCCTGGAGGCGGTTCGCACCGACGCGCGCGTGGCCGCCCAGACCGCCCTGCGCGAGCACCCGGACGCGCCCGCGGTCTTCACCCATCCCGTGCGCATCCCCGACACGGCGGCGTTCCTGGACGCGCGGGCCCGCCTGCTCAAGGACGGCTACCACCGGCTGATGGTGCAGGGCGAGGTGAGGGAGCTGGAGACGCTCAAGCCCGGCGAGGCCACGGACCCCGCGGGCGTGGCGCAGGTGGTGGTGGACCGGGTGAAGCTGTCGGAAGCGAGCCTGTCGCGCGTTACCCAGGCGCTGGAGGGCGCGTGGGCGCGGGCGGACGGCGAGGCGATGCTGTTCCTCCCGGAGTCCCCGCCGACGCGGCTGCGCCGGGGGCTCGTGTGCCCGAAGTGCGCGCGGGAGTTCGAACCCGCGCGCCCGGGACTCTTCAGCTACCAGAGCCCGGTGGGCGCGTGCGCGCCGTGCCGTGGCTTCGGGCGCACCATTGGCATCGACTGGGGGAAGGTGATCCCCAACCCGTCGCTGAGCCTGACGGAGGGCGCCATCCGCCCGTGGTCGGGGCAGTCCACCAGCTGGGAACGGGACATGCTCCAGCGCTGGTGCCGGCAGAAGCACATCCCGCTCGACAAGCCATGGGAGAAGCTGACGGGCGCGCAGCGCGAGTCGGTGCTGGAGGGCTCGGGCGGCTACGACGAGGGCCGCGCCTATCCGGGCGTGCGCGCGTGGTTCAAGTGGATGGAGGGCCGCACGTACAAGATGCACGTCCGCGTGCTGCTGGCGCGCTATCGCGCGTACACCCTCTGCGAGAGCTGTCACGGCGCGCGGCTGAACGCGCAGGCCCGCGCGTGGCGCGTGGGAGGTCTGGACCTGCCGGGGTGGCACGGCCTGGAGCTGACGGACGCGCTGACGCGGCTGGAGGCGCTGCGCACGCTCACGGGGCAGGGAGAGCTGGCGCGGCGCGAGCTGTCCGCGCGCCTGCGCTACCTGCAGCGCGTGGGCCTGGGCTACCTCACGTTGGATCGCCCCGCGCGCACGCTGTCCGGCGGCGAGGCGCAGCGCGTGTCGCTCACCGCGGCGCTGGGCACGTCGCTCACGGGCGCGCTCTTCGTGCTGGACGAGCCCACCGTGGGGCTGCACCCGGGGGACGTGCCGCCGCTCACGGAGGCCATCGCGGAACTGGCGGACCGGGGCAACATCGCGCTGGTCATCGAGCATGATCCGCTGGTCATCCGCTCCGCGCACCGCGTGCTGGAGCTGGGGCCGGGCGCGGGCCGCCAGGGCGGCACGCTGTGCTTCGACGGCACGCCGGAGGGCCTGGCGAAGCGCCAGGACCTGCCCACCGGGCGGATGCTGGCCGGGGGCACGGAAGCCCCTCGCACGCCGCGCACCCGGACCGGTGAAATCGTCATCCGCGAGGCGCGCGAGCACAACCTGAAGGACGTGTCGGTGCGCGTGCCGCTGGGCGTGCTGTGCGCCATCACCGGCCCCAGCGGCTCCGGCAAGAGCACGCTGATGGACGAGGTGCTCTACCGGCACCTGGCTCGCGGGCTGGGCGTCAAGGACGTGGAGGCCCCGGGCGAGGTGGCGGCTGTGGAGGGCGGCGCGCAGGTGGAGGCCATCACCTTCGTGGACCAGTCCCCGCTGGGACGCACGTCGCGCGGCAACGCGGCCACGTACACCAAGGCCTGGGACCGGCTGCGCGAGCGCTTCGCGTCGGAGCCGGACGCGGAGGTCCGTGGCCTGACGTCCGCGCACTTCTCCTTCAACGTGGACAAGGGCCGCTGCGAGGCGTGCTCGGGCGAAGGCTACGAGACGGTGGAGATGCAGTTCCTCGCGGACGTGGCCCTGCTGTGCGCGGTGTGCCGGGGCCGGCGCTTCAAGGAGGAGGTGCTCGCCGTCCGGCACCAGGGCTTCAGCGTGGCGCAGGTGCTGGAGATGACGCTGGACGAGGTGCTCCAGCACTTCGGCGACGACGCGGCGCTCAAGCGCACGCTGGGCCCGGCGCAGCGGCTGGGCCTGGGCTATTTGCCCCTGGGGCAGCCCCTGTCCACGCTGTCCGGCGGCGAGGCGCAGCGGCTGAAGCTGGCGCGCGCGCTGGCGAGCGACGCGAAGGGCACGCTGTTCCTCATCGACGAGCCGAGCGCCGGCCTCCACGCGGAGGACGTCCGCCACGTGATGGCGTCGCTCCATGCGCTGGTGGACCGGGGCGCGAGCGTGCTGGTGGTGGACCATGACGTGTCGGTGATGAAGGGCTCGGATTGGATCATCGACCTGGGACCCAAGGGAGGCCGCGACGGGGGCCGGCTGGTGGCGGAGGGCACGCCCACGCAGGTGGCGAAGGTGAAGGACAGCGCCACCGCCGCCGCGCTCCGGGGCGACGGCAAGCCGCTGGCGCGCGCGGTGAAGCTGCGCAAGCCGGGCAAGGAGGCACCCCCCGCCATCGAGGTGGAGCACGCGCGCGAGCACAACCTGAAGGACGTGTCCTGCCGCATCCCCCTGGGGAAGATGACGGTGGTGACGGGGCCCAGCGGCTCCGGCAAGAGCTCGCTGGTGTTCGACGTCGTGTTCGCGGAAGGGCAGCGCCGCTTCCTGGAGACGCTGACGCCCTACGCGCGGCAGTTCCTGCCCACGCTGCCCCGGCCCGACGTGGAGCGCATCAGCAGCATCCCGCCCACCGTGGCGCTGGAGCAGCGCACCTCCCGGGCGGGCGCCACCAGCACCGTGGCCACCGTCACCGAGGTCGCCCACTACCTGCGGCTGATGTACGCGAAGATCGGCGAGCCGCACTGCCCTCACGATGACACGCCCATTGGCGCCACGACGCCGGCCGCGCTCTACGCGCAGCTCACCGTGATGAAGGGCGACGGGCAGGTGCTGGCGCCCGCGGTGCGGGCTCGCAAGGGCACCTACCTGGATGTCTTCACCGCCGCGGCCCGCGCGGGCATCGCCCAGGCCCTCGTGGACGGCGAGCTTGCGTCCACGGACGACCCGCCGCGCCTGGCGAAGACGAAGGAGCACGACATCGACCTCGTGATGTACGAGGGCCGGCTCGCGAAGCTGCCGCGCGAGGTGTTCGAGTCCTCGCTCAACTGGGGCAAGGGCGCGGTGAAGGTGCGCGCGGGCAAGGTGGAGACGCTGCTGTCCAGCGAGCGCACCTGTCCGAAGTGCGGCACCGCCGTGCCGGAGCTGGATCCGCGCTGGTTCTCCTTCAACACGAAGCAGGGCCGCTGCGAGTCGTGCGAGGGCACCGGCGTGCAAGGCGGCGCCGCCGCGATGGCCGAGGGCGAGACGGCGCCGTGCAGGACGTGTGGAGGCACCCGGCTGGCCCCGGTGCCGCGCGCGGTGCGGCTGGAGGGCGCGCGCTACCACGAGGTGGTGCAGGCGTCGGTGACGGCCACGCTCGCGCGCGTGCGCACCTGGAAGCTCAAGGGCGACCGGGCGCTGCTGGGGGAGACGGCGCGGCAGGAGATGCTGCGCCGGTTGGAGTTCCTGGAGCGCGTGGGCCTGGGCTACCTGTCCCTGGACCGCAACGCCGCCACGCTCTCCGGTGGGGAGATGCAGCGGCTGCGGCTGTCCGCGCAGCTGGGCGCGGGCCTCACCGGCGCGATGTACGTGCTGGACGAGCCCACCATCGGCCTGCACCCTCGCGACACGCACCGGCTGCTCGACAACCTGCGCGCGCTGGTGGACACGGGGTCCACGGTGCTGGTGGTGGAGCACGACTCGGACACCATCCGCGCCGCGGACCACCTGCTGGACCTGGGGCCCACGGGCGGCCGGGGCGGAGGCCACATCCTGGCGGAGGGCTCGCCAGACGTGGTGCTGGAGTCGGATTCGCCCACCGCGCTCGCGCTCCGGGCCGCGCAGGTGCGGCCCCCGTCGGGCCGGGGCGAACCCCAGGCGTGGGTGGAGTTGAAGGGCGCGCGCGCGAACAACCTCCAGCGCGTGGATCTGCGGCTGCCGGTGGGACGGCTCAACGTCGTGTCCGGTGTGTCGGGCTCCGGCAAGAGCACGCTCATCCGGCAGGTGCTGTTCCCGGCGCTGCGCGACCGGCTGGGGCTCGTCACGGCGAAGCCCGGCGCGTTCGACTCGCTCAAGGGCGTGGAGTCCATCAAGCGGGTGCTGTCGGTGGATCAGTCGCCCATCGGCCGCACGCCGCGCTCGGTGCCGGCGACCTTCCTGGGCATCTGGGACGAGCTGCGCCGCGTGTTCGCGGCCACGCCCGAGGCGAAGATCCGCGGCTTCGGGCCCGCGCGCTTCTCCTTCAACACGGCGAGCGGTGGCCGCTGCAAGGTGTGCGAAGGGCAGGGCGCCATCTCCCACGAGATGTCCTTCCTGCCGGACGTCGTCACGCCGTGCGAGGCCTGCAACGGGGCGCGCTTCGACGCCGCCACGCTGGAGGTGCGCTATCACGGGCTCACCGTGGGCGACGTCCTGCGCCTGTCCGCGGACGAGGCGAAGGACGTCTTCCGCGCGCTGCCCAAGGTGGCCGCGCCGCTGGCGTGCCTGGCGGACCTGGGCGTGGGCTACCTGCAGCTGGGGCAGGGCTCCAACACGCTGTCCGGCGGCGAGGCGCAGCGGCTGAAGCTGGCCGCGGAGCTGACGGCCACCTCCCGCCACGAGCCCACGCTGTACGTGCTGGATGAGCCCACCACGGGGCTGCACCTGGGCGACGTGGAGAAGCTCATCACCTTCCTGGGCCGGCTGGTGGACCGCGGCGACACGCTGGTGGTCATCGAGCACCACCCGTCGGTCATCGCCGCGGGCGACCACGTGGTGGAGCTGGGGCCGGACGGCGGCGAGGGCGGAGGCCGCATCGTGGGCGAGGGCTCGCCGCGCGAAGTGGCGAAGCTCAAGACGCCCACGGGCCGGGTGCTCAAGACGGTTTTTTCCACCGGGGAACCCAGGACCCGCGCCGCCGCGCGGGGACGGTGAAACGTTGAACGCCTTCCGGCATCCTGCGCCCGCCATGCGAAACCCACTGCTGTTCACCGTCGCGACGGTGCTCTCCCTCTCCACGGCGGCCTCCGCCGCGGACAAGACCGAGAAGAAAGCCATGTCCTTCCACCAGCTCTCCGCCAACCGGCTCGACGGCAAGCCCGAGAAGCTGTCGGACTTCCAGGGCAAGGTCGCCCTCGTGGTGAACACCGCCTCCGAGTGCGGCTACACGCCGCAGTACAAGGGCCTGGAGGCGCTGTACGAGGGCTACAAGGACAAGGGCGTCGTCGTCCTGGGCTTCCCCTCGAATGACTTCGGCGGACAGGAGCCGGGCACCTCCGAGCAGATCGCGAAGTTCTGCGAGCTGCGCTTCAAGGTGACGTTCCCCATGTTCGAGAAGGTGAAGACGAAGGGCGACGGCCAGTCCCCCATCTACGCGTTCCTCGCGAAGGACCACGGCGAGCCCAAGTGGAACTTCCACAAGTACGTGGTGGGCAAGGACGGTCAGGTGAAGGCCGCCTTCCCCAGCAGCGTCACGCCTGACAGCCCGGAGCTGAAAGCCGCCATCGAAAAGGCGCTCGCGGAGAAGTGACGGTGCGCTCCCGGCGCGGGCTCCCCTGTCCCTGACATGGAGCCGCGCTGGGCGCGGGACGGGAGCTCTGCTGTCGCCCCCCCGACGCTGGAGGGCCCCCCAGGGACTGCTCGGCGTCGCGGGGGGGCATGCGCAGCTTGGGTCCCGGCCCATGTCCCCGGTTCCCACCTGCTCCCGCGTCGTGACCGTGGCGTTGCTCGCGGCGCTGTGCGGCGGGTGCGCGTCGGTGAATCCACAGCGCTCGGAGCTGGCCACGCGCGTGGGCCGCTCGGACCTGTCGGTGGCGGTGCTGCGCACCCGCGTGCGCGACCTGGCCCGGCGCTTCTCCGGCCTGCTGGAGGCCATGGCGGATGACCTGGCCGCGCGCTCCGGTTCGCCCCGGGTGGCCGCCTCCATGCTGCGGTTCAAGGCCAACGCCGTGCCCGCGGTGCAGACCTCGCTCTTCCAACCGGACCCCGTGGCGGCGCTCATCGACACCTGGGCGCTGCTGGCCCAGCTTCGGGACACGCTGCCGCGCTACGCGCAGGACGTGTCCCCGGAGCTGCTGTCTCACGCGGATGCCTCGCTGGCGGACCTGGAGTCACAGGTGGAGGCCCAGTGGCGTGAGGTCACCGGGCGCGAGGACGTCTCGCCCGCCCGCGAGCGCGTGCGCACCTGGGCCCGGCAGCATCCGCTGACCGGGCCGCTCGTCACGCGCGAGTCCACCACGGGCCTGCTGGCCTCCGTCACGGAGGTGTCCGGCGGCGGGCTGCTCTCCACGGCGGCGGGGCTGGTGGAGGACACGCGGGACCTCACCGCGCGCGTGGACCTGTACGCGTCCAGCCTGCCCCGTCAGGCCCGCTGGCAGGCGGAGCTGGTCGCGGATGACGCCATGCGCGCCCCCAACATCCAGTCCGCGCTGGCGGAGCTGGGGCGCACGGTGGACCTGCTGGAGCGCGTGGGCGCGGTGGCCGCGAACACGCCCGCGCTCATCGACCGGGAGCGCCGCGCCGTGCTGGACGCGCTGCACGCCGAACGGCTGGGGCTCCAGGACTTCGTCACCGGTGAGCGACAGGCGGTGCTCGCGGACGTGGGCCAGGAGCGGCAGGCGGTGGTGGACGCGCTGCACGCCGAGCGCATCGCCACGCTCCAGCAACTGGACGGGCTGGCGCGGGGGTGGGTGGACCACGCGTTCGACCGGCTGGGTCCGCTGGTGGACCGGGTGTTCCTCTGGCTCACGCTGCTCGGGGTGCTGGTGGGCGCGGGCGCGCTGCTGGGCGGCCTGATGCTGACGCGCGCGTGGCGGCGCGCCCGCTGACCCCGGGGCCTGGGGCTACTTCTGCTTCCCAGGCTTGGGCGGGAAGCGCTCCATCATCTTCTGCACGCCCTCGTTGAGCTTGTTGTTGGTGCCCTGGATGCTCGGGCTGGCGCCGAGGTCCGCCTGGGCGGTGCCGCGCCAGACGAGCGTCTTCGCCTTCGCGTCCACCACGTCGACGATGAGCGTGCCCACGTCGTACTGGCGCACGTACGTCTGGGTCGGTCCGTAGAACGAGCCCCAGAACGGATCCCACGGATAGCCGTAGTAGCTGTCCACCGTGTCCGCGGACAGCTGCTGGGTGATGGCACCCTGCCAGCCGATGAGGAAGTCCGGGTTGTCGCTCTCGTCCACCCGCTTGTAGCCGCGCGACTGGAGGTCGCGGTCCACCGCTCCCTTCACCTGCGCGTCGGTGATGTCGTTGTTGACGCGCGTGTCCTGCGAATGCTGGGGCTGGGACAGCCAGGAGTAGGTGCGGAACGAGTCGATCCGCTGCACCGCGGCGGGGTCGTAGTTGGTACCAACGTCAACGCCCGCGCAGGACGCGAGCCCCAGGCCCACGAGCACGGGAACGACACGGGACAACAGACGCATGATGGCCTCCTGAAGGACGGTGCGCATCCCGGGGAGGGACACGGTCGGCAAGACGACGTTGGGGACGTCCCGAAAGGATGGCCCGGTCACGTCCGCCCGTCCGGCTCCGACTCCAGGGAGGGGCGCCCTCAGTCGTCGTGCGGTCCCTTGCCGCCCCGGGCCTTCATCCACTTCGCGCCTTCGGAGCGCGCGAGGACGACGGCCAGCCGCGCGCGCTTCTGCGGGGGCAGGTCCTTGGCGAGCGCCTGGTACATCTCCCGGTCCAGCACGGTGATGCGCTCCCGCGCGTCGAAGATTCTCTGCGCCGCCGCGTCCACCTGCGCCTGCGCCGCGCTGTCGCCCCGCGACGCCCGCTGGAGGATGCGCGCGGAGTCCCGCACCTGCTCGCGCAGCGGCCGGCGCCGGTCCTCGAACTGGCGCAGCGTCTCATCCATCTTCAGGGCCTGCGCGCTGTCCAGCTCCAGCGTGTCCGCCAGCTCCAGCACCTGCCGCAGGCGCTGCCGCTGTTCGGCCCTCGCCATGCGGTCGGGGTCGCGTGCCCCGGGCTCCTGCGCCGCGGGCTGCGCCAGCGCCATCGTCGGCAGCGCGAGCACGAGCGCCCAGGTCGTCCGCATCATCGTCTTCACAGGGTCTCTCCCAGGTCGAAGTCCGTGTCCGGGTTGGCGTCACCGCCCTCCCACGTCAGGTCTTCATCCATGCTGTATCCCGAGGCGTCATCCTCCAACGGATCCAACCCGGCCCACGCCTCGAACGCGGCCAGCGTCTCCGGATCCACGTCGTCGCCGGCGGCCGCCACCCGCGTGGGGGCTGGCGCCACCGGCCGGGGCGCCTTGAGCCGCTCCAGCGCGGACGGGCCCAGCATCAGCGCCACCACCGCGGCCACCGCGGCGAGCGACCCCATCGCCCGGCGTCCCATCCACCGGCGCGACTGTTCGCGGCGCCACTCCGACAAGGCTCGCGCACCCAGGCCCTCCTGCGCGCGCACCTCGACGGGCGTCTGGGGCGGCAGCGCCACCAGGTCCAGCACCTCGCGGGCGGACGCCACCTCCGCCCGGCATGCCGCGCAGGACTCCAGGTGGGCCTGGAAGCGCGCGGCCTCCTCGCCCTCCAGCGCCCCCGCGGCGTGGAGGCTCGCCTGCTCCTCGTATTCCACGCACGCACCCATCACTGCGTCTCCCCAGAGGTTGCGGCCACGTCGGCCTTCAAGCGTTTCACCGCGTGGTGGAACTGCACCTTCGCGTTGTTCTCCGTGATGCCCAGCGTCTCGGCGATGTCCTTGAACGGCAGCCCGCCGTCCACCCGCAGCGTCAGCACCTCGCGCTGGCGGCGGGGCAGGGCCAGCACCGCCTGACGAACCCGCTGGGCCTGCTGGGTGCGCTCCAGCGACGCATCCGCGCCCTCCCCGGGGTCGGCCGCCAGCTCATCCGCCAGGGCCTCCACCAGCACCGGCCGCCACCGCAGCCCCTGCCGCGCGTGGTTCTTCGCCAGGTTGAGCGCCACCCGCACCAGCCACGAGCGGAAGGGCGCGGGCGTGGCCGGCGTGAAGCGCGCGAACACCCGCCGAGAGGCCTCCAGGGCCCGGAGGAACGCCTGCTGCGTGAGGTCCGCCGCGTCCTCCGCGCTCGTCGTGTAGCGACGCATCAGTGAGAAGATGAGGCCCCGGTGGCGTTCGAAGAGCTGGGCGAACGCCGTCGCGTCCCCCGCGAGGAAGGCCCCGCACAGGGCCTCGTCCGAGAGAGCGCTCAGGGCCCCTCCGGGCCGCACCAGTCCTAGGACCCGTCCGCTCACAGGGGCTCCAACCCTCCAGGGGTTGGAAGGTTATTTTCCGGCCCGCTTTTCGCCCGGGCGGAGTCCGCGAGACGTCCGGAACCGGGCAGGCGGGCGGCCGGGAGCGTCAGGGGGAGGCGCTGTCGGCGCCGGGGAGGGGGTGGGCCTGGAGGTACTTCAGCACGTCGTCCAGGTGCCGGTAGACGCGCACCTCGTGGTGGATGACGTGCTCGACGGTGCCGTCCGCGCCGATGATGAAGGTCACGCGCCGGTCGATGTTGAGGACGGGCCACAGCACGCCCCACGCGCGGCTGATCCTCCGCTCCTCGTCACCCAGGAGGGCGAAGTGGATGCCCTCCTGTTCGGCGAACTCGCACTGGGTGCTGAGCGTGTCCACGGAGACGCCGACCAGCTCCGCGCCCAGCTCGCGGATCCGCTCGTGGTTGTCCCGGAACGCGCGGTTCTCGATGGTGCAGCCCACCGTGAAGGCCCGGGGGAAGAAGAAGAGCACCACGCGCCGGCCTCGCAGCTCCGACAACCGCACGCTCTTTCCGTGGCAGTCGGTCGCGGCGAAGTCAGGGGCGAGGTCTCCGACCGAAATCATGCGGTACACGCTCCTTCCCGACGGCGGGGACCGCCTTCCCCTACCACGTTTTCCCTGCCATCCCATGCCGCGTCGCGCCGGGTGCCCGCTCCCTGGGGAATCTGGCTAAGGTCAGCCATCGTGTTGCCTGCCACGACGGACCCTCTCTCTCCCGCCTTCCTCGAAGCCCTGGCCCGTGCGCTGGGGGTGACCCGGGTCGCGCGTGTCACCGGCCTGGACCGCACGGGCGTGGAGGTCGCCTGCGCGGTGCGTCCGGGTGGGCACGTGCTCCAGGTGTGCAACGGCAAGGGGCTCACCTTCGAGGCGGCGGCCCGGGGCGCGCTCCTCGAGACGGCGGAGCTGTGGGCGGCGGAGACGGTGCGTCCGGAGCGGCTGCGCTGGGGCTCCCAGCAGGAGCTCGAGCGGGCGGGAGGCGACGTGTGGGGCGTGGAGGCGCTGGGGTCGGCGGGGGCGGTGGTGGAGCCCCGGCTCGCGGGCCCGGCGGTGCGGCTGGCGTGGTGCGAGGCGTCCCGGCTGGGCTCGAAGGAGCGCGTCTGGGTGCCGGCGCAGGGGGTGTACTGCCCACCGTCGGGGACCGCGGAGCTGGGGCCGGTGTCGGTGGCGTGGACGACGAACGGCTCCGGCGCGCACCCGGAGCCCGAGCAGGCGCTGCTGCATGCGCTCCTGGAGGCCACGGAGCGCGACCAGCTGTCGCGCGCGTTGCCGGAGGGGTGGTCGGAGGAGGGCGTGGTGGCCCGGATGCTGCGGCCCGAGGACTTGGAGGATGGGGCGCCGCGAACGGCCGCGCTGCGGGAGGCGCTGCGGGCGCGAGGGTTCCAGGTCTACCTCTTCGACGCCACGCCCTCACCCCGGACGCACGGCCGGGTGGGGCTGCCCGTGGCGGCGGCGGTGCTGGTGGACGCGGAGGAGGGGCCCGTGCCGCTGACGGCGGGCTACGCGTGCGCGCTGGACCGGGACGAGGCGTTGCTCAAGGCGCTGCTGGAGGCCGCGCAGTCGCGGCTGACGGACATCCACGGCGCGCGCGAGGACGTGGCCGCGTCGGACCGCGAGGCGGCGCTGGGGTTCGCCCAGGCCCTGGCGGAGGTGCGGCCCCGCCGCCAGGTGGGGGAGATGCCCGACGGGGCGGACCGGAGGGCCCGGAATGGGGCGGCGCGGGTGCGCACGGTGCTGACCCTGTTGGAGGCCGCGGGCTTCACCCGGGCGGCGGGCGTGGCGCTGGACTCGCCGGTGCCCGGGCTGCACGTGTGGAAGGTGGTGGTGCCGGGCATGCGCGTCTCGGAGCTCCTGTGAAGCGGCGGGTGGGTGAGGGCGGCGGGCGTGGCGCTGGACGCGCCGGTGCCCGGGCCGCGCGTGTGGAAGGTGGTGGTACCGGGCATGCGCGTTTCGGAGCTCCTGTGAAGCGGCGGGCGGACGAGCTGGTGGTGTTCCTGGGGCCCTCATTGCCCGCGGCGGAGGCTCGGCGGATTTCGCCGTGCACGGTGCTTCCCCCTGCGCGCCAGGGAGATGTGTGGCGGGCCTTGTCGCTCAAGCCCCGGGCGCTGGTGTTGGTGGATGGCGTCTTCGAGGCGCAGCCTTCCGTGTGGCACCACGAGCTGCTCGCGGCCCTGGAGGCAGGCGTGGCCGTGTTCGGCGGCGGCAGCATGGGCGCGCTGCGCGCCGCGGAGCTCTCCGCGCACGGGATGGTCGGCGTGGGTCGCGTCTTCGGGTGGTACCGCGACGGCGTGGTGGCGGATGACTCGGAGGTGGCGCTGCTGCACGCGGACGCCGAACACGGGTGGCGTCCGCTCACCGTGCCGCTCGTGAACGTGCGCCACGCGGCGGAGCGTGCGCTCAAGGCCCGCGTGCTGGGACGCCCCGCCGCGCGCGCCCTGGTGGACGCGGCGGCGGGGCTCTTCTACCAGGAGCGCAGCTGGGCGCGGATCCGCGAGGCCGTGGCGCCCTCCTGGAGCCGCGCCGTGCTCCAGGCCTGGGATGCCTGGTTCGCGGGCGGCGTGGAAGACCTCAAGCGCCTGGACGCCATGGACTGCGTGCGCACGGCGGCGGAGTTCGTGCGCCACGCCGCGCCCCCGGCGCCCGGTGCGCGGCGCAATCCCTCGTCACTGGTGCGGCGCAGGCGGCTGGTCGAGGACGTGACGCGCGTGGGTCCGCGCCCCGTGGACTCAGGCCGCGTGATGGAGCTGCTCCGGGGCGCGCCCGATGCGGCGGCCTGGGCGGAGGCCGGCCTGCGGCGGGCGTTGCTGGCGGGGTGGGTGCGCTCCCTGGGCCTCCAGGCGACGGACGAGGAGGTCGCCGCCGAAGAGGCCGCCTGGTGGCAGGAGCGGGGCGTGCGCGCTTCACGCCGCCAGGCCTTCCTCGCCGCGAACGGGCTCGACGGTCCTGCCCTGCGCCAGCTGTGCGAGGCGCGCGCGCTGGAACGTCTGGCATTGACGCACGCGGCGCGGCTGCTGCCAGACGGGCCGTCGTGGGATGAAGCCCTGGCATCCGAAGCCCGTCTGGGTGGCCAGTGGGAACAGGCCGCCCGAGCCCTGGCGGAAGCCGGTGACCCACCCTCCGAAGAGGAATGAAGGCTCCGCTGCGCCCCCCCGCCGGCACGGGCCGGAGCCCGATGGCGGCTGGGTTCCACGGGCTGCGTGCGCCTCCCGGCCGGCCGAGGACAATCCCATACAGAGACAACCCGTTGGCAGGGTCCGAGCCGTCAAGCCCTGTCGCACCCGAGACATGGGATTGCGCCCCCCACGATGCTGCCTGGCGGGTTGGACGTCTGTTCAGGGCCGGACTCCCCGGCACGTCACGAAAAAACGTGACAGCCCCGCAGGGCCGGGTAGGGTCAACCCCGGAGGTTGTCCGCATTGAACACCGCTCCCTGGGTGGTTCCGCCAAGCAGGTCCGCGCCGTCGTCGGCCGGGCATGCTCGCGGATTGCGGGGAATCCGACCTCCGTGGTGGGGTGTGAAAGGGGCGGTCCCCTTGCCGGTCGTGAATCGCCGAAACCGTGTCCCGACCTCCCAGGTTGTGTCACGGCTTGAGTCCGGGTCATGACCACGCCGCTTCATCCGGATCAGCTGGAGGTCGGCCACCACGTTGGACCGTGGCGCATCGTCGGCTCGTTGGGAGCGGGGGGCTTCGGCCGGGTCTTCAAGGTGGAGCGGGGTGGGAACGTCTACGCGCTGAAGCTCGCGCTGCGTCCCGCGGGCCAGCACGCCGCGGATGAAGAGGACGTCAACGGCCGGCTCGCCCGCGAGGTCGCGGCCCTGCTCGCCTGCGCGCCGCATCCGAACCTGCCGCGCGTGCACGCCGTGGATCGCTGGCCGGAGCCGCCGGACGGCTACTTCTTCCACGTCACCGACTTCGTGGACGGCGAGACCTTCCACGAATGGCGCTGGCGGGTGAAGCCCACCGCCGCGCACCTGCTCACCGTCTACACGGAGCTGGTGCGCGTGGTGGCGGACCTGCACCGCCGGGGCGTGCACCACCGCGACCTCAAGGCGGACAACCTGCTCATCCGCCGCGTCGACGAGCGGCCCATCCTCATCGACCTGGGCACCGCGCGCATCCCGGGCGCCTCCACGCTGACGGTGGGCGTGGCGCCCGCGTCCCCGCACCTGCTGCCGCCCGAATGCGTGGCGTTCCTGCGAGAGGGCTCCTGGAAGGCCGGCGCGAACTTCGACGCGGGCATCCCGGGCGACCTCTACGCGCTGGGCGCGCTGCTCTATGAGTCGTTGACGGACGGCTACGCCTTCGACCCGCGCCTGCCCTACGACCGGCTGCTGCCCGCCATCGAGACGGTGGTGCCGCGCGCTCCGAAGGACATCAACCCCAAGGTCCCCTCCAGCCTGTCCGACATCGCGATGCGGCTGCTCTCCAAGCGCCCCGAGGATCGCTATTCGGGCACGGAGACGCTGCTGCAGGCGCTCTGGGACGCGGCCAAGGACAAGCGCCAATCGGACTGGAAGGTCTCGCTGGATGTCCCGGCGGATCCCGACGCGCCCTCGCTCGACCGGGGCGTGGTGCTGCTGTCCCAGTACTCCGGGAGCGCCCCGGAGCCCGCGCCCGTCCCCGCGGGACCGCAGCCCGCGAGCCCGCCCTCCGGCGTCCTCGGACTCCCCGCCCCGGCGGAAGCCCCCTCCGTGAGCGCGCCCGCGGTGCCACGCGGTCCCGCCGGGGTGCTCGGGCTGGGGGCGTTGCTCCTGGGCCTCCTCGCCTTCGGGCTGTTCCAGCTGGCTCCGAACCGACCCCCACCTTCCGTAGCGCCTGTGCCTGAGAAAGGAAGTTCGTCCGTGACCCCAACCCCGAGTCTTCCTGATGCCACCATGCTCGCGGTGGCGTCTTCCCCGGATGCGGGAGCTTCCCCGGCGGTGGAACCTGCTCCTCCCGTCCCGGACGCCGAGCCGGCCGAGGCCGTCCGCCCCCCCGTCAGAGCCCTGCGGGCAGACGGTGGCGTCATCCGCAAGCTCGCCAGCGCGGCCGCCGCGGCGTGCGTCGGCGTGTCGTGCGCCGGGGGGACCGCCAACACCCGCCGCGACGAGGCCGAGCCGTGTCCTCCGGGTTCCGCGGAGGCCATGGTGAAGCTGCGGCTCAACAAGAAGCCGATGGAGGCGATCTTCCTGGAGGACGACCTGTCGGGAATGAAGGAGGTCCGCGAGGGCGAGCGCACCTTCTTCGTCCGCGAGCAGGTCGGTCAGCGGGTCAACGCCGGCTCCACCATGCGGGGCCGCGTGGTGTTCAAGAAGAACGTCACGCGCATCTTCTTCACGGAGGCCATCCTCAAGGACGGCACCGCGTATCCCGTGTGCATGGAGTACTTCGACATCTTCGGCAACCGCTGGGGTTGGAAGCACCGGCCGCAGGACCCCGAGGAGACGGCCACCGTGCGCTATATGCCGTCCCAGTTGGAGAACGTGATCGCGGTCGAGCGCTTCAACCTGCCCCACGAGGAGTAGTCACCGCGTTGGCCCTACTCCAGGAGGCGGGTTCATCACCGGAGCAGGGCTGTGTCAGGGCCCCGTGCTAGATAGACGGCACTGTATGTAGCCCCGGTTCGAGGAGCCCTCCCCACCGTGCCCTCCTGTCTGTCCGTAGCGCTTCCAGTTCTTCTCTGGTCGACGTGTGTCCTGGCGGCTCCCCTGGATGTGGGAGGGAAGGGGGAGGGGATTCTCCGGATGGAGGTCGGGCCGGAGCATCCCGGGGTGCGCCCCATCCGGATTGGCGCGGGGGTGAGCACGACGCTGCTGTTCGACAGCGACATCGTGCCGGACCAGGTGAGCCTGGAGGGGCGGGCGCAGTTCTCGCGCGTGAGCATGGGCAGCGCGGTGGTGGTGCTCATCCCGTCCGACGACCTGCGACAGGGGGAGGTCCTCAAGCTCTCCATCCCGTTCAAGGACACGACCCTTCCGCCGCGGGTGGTGTTGACGCTCCAGGTGCAGGCCGACGCGGTGGACCGCCAGGTGGAGGTCTACCGGCGGGCGCGCTCGGCGGAGTCCTACCGGCAGGAGGTGGGGCAGCTGCGCGCGGAGCTGGAGCGGCTCCGGCAGGAGCGCAAGCAGCCCCCGGCCGCGGCCCCCGGGGTGGATGGCTTCCGGGGCCTGCTCGCGGGCTCGACCGCGTTTCCCGGCCTCACCGTCCGGCGGGAGCTGGGGGCCATGCGGTGCGTGGCCCCGTGTCCGCTGCGCATCGACGTGGGGGCCCTGTTCGTTTCGGGGCAGCGGCGGGCCCTGCGCCTGTCGCTGCGCTCGGCGGACAAGGAGCCCTGGCGCGTCGGGCGGGCCGTGTTGGTGGACGCGCAGGGGCATGAGTGGGAGTCGCTCACGCCCGTCCAGTCCGCCCTGCTGACGGTCCGGTCCGCGGCCTCGGTCATCGTGGAGTTCGAGATGCCCGCCGACATCTCCGTGGGCCCCTACTCGCTCCGGCTCTGGGACACGGCGGGCAAGCGGGTGGCCCAGTTCGGGGACGTGCCGCTCGACTGAGGCACGGCGCCCTCGCGCGTCGGAATCCCGGCATGCGGGGGCTCATGCCGGGTAGGGTGCGGCTCCACACGATGACCTCCGACCTGACGCCCGAATCCCCGCGCTGCGTCCGCGCCGATGCGCGCGAGCCCGAGGGCTACCGGGCCGCCCTGGGCGACACCCGCGCCGCGCTGCTGCACACCGACCCGCCGTATTGCCTGCTCACCCGGCGGCGCAAGGGCGGCGACCTGCGCGACCCCCGCGCGCACAAGAAGATCGACCGCAACCCCATCGTCCGCTTCGAGTCCGTGCGCGACTACCGCGTCTTCTCCGAGGCCTGGCTCTCCCGCGCCACCTCGCACCTCACCCCCGACGCGCCGCTCATCATCTGGACCAACCTGCTGGGCAAGGAGCCCATCCTCGGCGCCGCGCGCGATCTGGGCTACGCGCACCTGCGCGGCGAGTACATCTGGGGCAAGCGCACCACCGACAAGAACGCCAACGAGCAGCTGCTGCGCGTCTACGAAGTCGCGCTGGTCATCGCCCGCACCCCGGCGCCGCCGCTCGCCCTGGGGGACGCGCCCACGGTGTGGGCCGTCGTCGGTGGCTATGACGACGACGCGGAGGCCGCGCAGTGGGGCGGCCACCCGCACCACAAGCCCTTCTCCGTGCTGGAGCCCCTGGTGCGCACCTGGAGCCGCCCCGGCGACACCGTGTTGGATCCGTTCGCGGGCAGCGGCTCCATGCCCTCCGCCGCGCTGCGCCTGGGCCGCCGCCCCGCCTGCATGGAGGTGGAGCCCGAGTGGGCCGAGCGCGTCACCCACCGCCTGCGCGACACCGCCCGTCAGCTGGCCAGCGCCCGGTAGTAGCGCGTCTCGCTCCACGTGGGCACGTCGGTGGGGCGGTGGCCCCACCAGTTCATCACGAGTGTGCGCCGCTCGCGCGAGGGCCCCGGCAGCTTCCCGTCCGGCACCTGGTTGTCCGCGTCCAGCACCCCGTGCGTCAGCGTCCCGTCGAACACCACCAGCCGGTTGGGGCGCGGCGCCACCAGCGTCCACTCCTCCGGCCGCTCTGGCGCCAGCGAGGGGTTGTCCTCCGACGGCAGCTCCCGCGTCACCGCCAGCGCGCCGCCACGCACCCGGTTGAGGAACAGGACGGACGAGCGCTTCGGGTGCACCAGCTTCCCCGTGGCCAACGCCAGCCGCTCGTCCCGGTCCTGGTGGAAGTCCACCCGCACGTCCGTGGCGCGCATGCGCGACAGCCACCACTCCACGCCGGCGATTCCGCGCCCCTTCGCCACGCCGGGGCGCAGCGCGTGGATGACCTCCTCCACGACGTTCTGGGGCGGGCCGAAGGCGTACCAGAACGTCGTCTGGTACGTGTGGCGCAGGCGCTCCCCCTTCAGCGCCCCCACTCGGCGTGAGAGCCGGAGGAAGAGGGGCGGGGGCAGGGCGGTCTCTGTGAGCTGGACGAGGGATTCCACGGTGGGCCCGGAGCTTTCCCCCGAACGCGAGGTGGGCGCCACCCTCTTTCGCCGGTAGGCTTCGCGCCCTTTCCCCTCCGGCTGGACAAGGAGGGCGTGGAGACTCCCGGATGAAGGCCCACCAGAAGATGCTCCTCGGTATCTCCGTCGGCGCGGTGGCGGGGCTCGTGGCCAACGCCGCCTTCGGGAGCGCGGACTGGCTCGTGTGGACGGTCGAGCACGTCACCAACCCGGTGGGGCAGATCTTCATCCGCCTGCTCCTGATGCTCGTCGTGCCGCTGCTGTTCTCCGCGCTGGTCATCGGCGTGGCGGAGCTGGACCTCAAGCAGGTGGGCCGCCTGGGCGCCCGCACGCTCGGCTACACGGTGGTCTTCTCCGTCATCTCCGTCCTCATCGGCCTGCTGCTCGTCAACTCGCTGCGGCCCGGTGACGGCTTGAGCGACGAGGCCCGCGCGCTGGCCCGCACGGGCACGCAGATCAAGGCGGCCCCGCCCCCCGGAGACACCTCCGCGGGCGCCATCTTCATGTCCATGGTGCCCACCAACCCCATCAAGGCCGCGGCGGACGGGGACATGATTGGCCTCATCGTCTTCTCGCTCATCTTCGGCCTGGGCCTGGCGCTCACCGTGGGCGAACCCGCGCGGCGGCTCAAGGACGTCGTCCAGGGCCTCTACGACGTGATGATGCGCCTCATCGACGGGGTGCTGAAGCTCGCGCCCGTGGGCGTGGGCGCGCTGCTGTTCTCCATGACGGCGCGGCTGGGCTTCCACATCCTGGCGCAGCTGGCGTCGTACGTGGGCGTGGTGCTGCTGGCGCTGAGCATCCACATGTTCGTCGTGTATTCGCTGTCCGTGCGCTTCCTGGGCGGGAGGAACCCGGTGGAGTTCTTCCGCTCCTGCCGGCTCGCCATCGTCACCGCCTTCTCCACGGCCTCCTCCAGCGCCACGCTGCCCACCGCCCTCAAGGTGGCCGAGGAGAACCTGAAGCTGCCGCGCAACGTGTCGCGCTTCGTGCTCACCGCCGGCTCCGCGATGAACCAGAACGGCACCGCGCTCTTCGAGGGCGTCACCGTGCTCTTCCTGGCGCAGGTGTATGGCGTGCCGCTGGGGCTGGGCCAGCAGGCGACCATCATGTTCATCTGCGTGCTGGCGGGCATCGGCACCGCGGGCGTGCCGGCGGGCTCCATCCCCGTCATCGCGATGATCCTCGGCATGTTCCACATCCCCGTGGAGGGCCTGGGGCTCATCCTCGGCGTGGACCGCTTCCTGGACATGTGCCGCACCGTGCTCAACGTCACCGGCGACCTGGCCGCCGCCGTGTACGTGTCGCGCGGGGAGCCCCCCGACCGCCCGGTCGGCGAGGAGGCGGCGGAGTCCACGGCGGGCCTGACATGACGCCCCCGGGGGGCCACCTTTGACCGAAGTTCCCACACCCCGCCGTCCCCGAAGCCAAGGAGCTTCCGCCGCATGAAAGTCACCAACGGTCGCGTCGTCGCGCTCGAGTACCGCCTCCACCTGGGGGACGGAGAGGTCATCGACCAGAGCGCTCCGGGCCAGCCGCTCGCCTATCTGCACGGGCACAAGCAGATCGTCCCCGGCCTGGAGGGCGCGCTGGAGGGCCTGGGCCTGGGGGAGAGCAAGCAGGTGGTGGTGTCGCCGGAGCAGGGCTATGGCGTCCACAACCCGGAGGGCGTCCGCACCGTCCCCCGCACCATGCTGCCGCCGGGCTTCACGCCCCAGGTGGGCCAGACGCTGATGGCGCAGACGGAGGAGGGCAACATCCCCCTGCGCATCCAGACGGTGAATCCGGACTCCGTCGTGGTGGACCTCAACCACCCGCTCGCGGGCAAGACGCTCCACTTCGACGTCACCGTGCGCGAGGTGCGTGACGCGACGCAGGAGGAGCTCACGCACGGCCACGTGCACGGGCCCGGCGGCGCGCACGAATAGCGCAGGGCCCCGGGCACGGAGCGTTTCGTTCCACCGGGGGGCGTGCACTATCTTCGCGCCCCCATGTCTCCTCCTGTCCCGAACCCCAGCCAGCTCCGCGTCCCCGCGCCCGACCCCGCCGCCGTCCCGGAGCGGCCCGGCGCCTCCGCGGCCATGGATCCGGAGCTGTACTGGCGGGAGCACGTCTACCAGGGCGGCGCGCGGCAGCTCACCGTGCGCGCAGTCATCGCCGGGATGCTCATTGGCGCGGTGATGTGCCTGTCCAACCTCTACGTCGTCTTG
Organism: Corallococcus silvisoli; assembly: GCF_009909145.1. Lineage (NCBI taxonomy): Bacteria > Pseudomonadati > Myxococcota > Myxococcia > Myxococcales > Myxococcaceae > Corallococcus > Corallococcus silvisoli. Next base: position 49,999 of record NZ_JAAAPJ010000003.1, on the reverse strand, counting down.
AAGACGGGCTGGAGCCTGGGCGTCACCATCACCGCGTGCATCCTGGCCTTCGCGGTGTTCGGCACGCTGCGCTCGCTCAAGGTGCTGCGCAACGAGTTCACCGACCTGGAGAACAACGCCATGGGCTCCGTGGCGTCCGCCGCGGGTTACATGACGGGCGGCGGCAACATGGCCGCGGTGCCCGCGCTGCTGATGCTCACCGGCACGCTGCCGTCCTCGGGCTGGCTGATGCTGTGGTTCGCGGTCATCTCCGCGCTGGGCGTCTTCACCGCCATCCCCATCAAGCGCCAGCTCATCAACATCGAAGCGCTGCCGTTCCCCACCGGCACCGCCACCGCGGAGACCATCCGCGCGCTGCACGGCCACGGGGACGTGGCCCGCCAGAAGTCGCGGCTGCTGGGCGCCGCGGGGCTCGTGGGCGCGCTGCTGGTGCTGGTGCGCGACGCGCGCTTCGGCTGGCTGCGCAACCTGCCGGAGAAGGTGAGCCTGCCGTTCACCATCCTGGGGCGCGAGGCCGGCAAGTGGTCGCTGTCCATCGACTTCAGCCTGCTGCTGATCGGCGCGGGCGCGCTGGTGAGCTTCCGCACCGGCTGGTCCATGCTGCTGGGCGCCTTCCTCAACTACGGCTTCCTCGCGCCGGAGATGTTCTCGCGGGGCGTCATCCCGGAGGTGACGTACAAGGCGATCAACGGCTGGTCGCTGTGGACGGGCTCCGCGGTGCTGGTGTCGTCCGGCCTCTTGTCCTTCGCCTTCCAGTGGCGGAGCGTGGTGCGCTCCTTCGCCGCGCTGGGCGGGCTGGTGGGCCTGAAGCCGAAGGAGGGCGCGCGCGAGGATCCGCTGGCGGACATCGAGTGCCCCCCGGCGTGGTTCCCGCTGGGCTTCGCGGTGCTGGGCCCCGTGGCCGTCTTTCTCATGACGTGGCTGTTCCAGATTCCCTGGTGGGCTGGCGTGCTCGCGCTGCCCCTGGCGGTGGTGATGGGCGTCGTCGCGTCGCGCGTGACGGGCGAGACGGACACCACGCCCACCAAGGCGCTGGGCCCCGTCACCCAGCTCGTCTTCGGCGGCCTCGCCCCGGGCAACATCCCCGCCAACGTGATGAGCGCCAACGCCACGGGCGGCGTGGGGCTGCACGCCGCGGACCTGCTCACGGACCTCAAGTCCGGGTGGCTTTTGGGCGCGGCGCCGCGTCAGCAGTTCTTCGCGCAGCTGTTCGGCGTGGCCGCGGGCGCCGTCGTGGTGGTGCCCATCTTCAACCTGCTGGTGCCGTCCGCGGACGTGCTGGGCACGGAGCAGTTCCCCGCGCCCTCGTCCATGGTGTGGGCCGGCGTGTCGAAGATGCTCGCCTCCGGTGTGTCCGCGCTGCACCCCACCGCGCGCATCGGCGCCCTGGGCGGCGCGCTCCTGGGCGTGACGCTGGTGCTGCTGGAGCGCTGGGCCCCGCCGAAGGTGAAGTCCTTCCTCCCCACGGCGTCCGGCCTGGGGCTGGCCATGGTCATCCCCGGCTCCAGCTCCATCAGCCTCTTCGTGGGCGCGGGGCTGGCGGCGCTGCTCCGGCGGGTGAAGCCGAAGCTCGCGGAGGACGCGGTGCTGCCCGTCAGCTCCGGCTTCATCGCGGGCGAGAGCCTCCTGGGCATCGCCATCGCGATGGTGAAGGCCTTCGGCTTCATGCCGAAGTAGGGCGGGGCCTGCCTTCAGTCCACCTTGTCGGTGGACCAGGCCAGGCCCGCGACGAAGCGGAAGGTGGGCGTGTCGAACCCCGCGCCCACGCCCGGTCCGCCCATGACATACAGGTCCAGGCTGGTCAGCGCGTGGCGGCGGATGGCGATGAGCAGCTCCGCGCCCACGCGGCCTCCGTCCAGGGGGATGCCCACCAGCGTGCTCACCTCGCCGCGCGTCGTCTCTCCGCCCCGCGACGTCACCGTGGCGCCCAATCGCAGCTCATTGCCGGCGATGTCGCGCGGATCATAGGACACGGGCCCCAGGTCCTGGCGCTTGCGCAGGAACACCCCCGCCTCGCCGCCCACCTGGAAGCCTTCGCCCACGTAGCCCAATTGCAGACGCGGCTGGAACGCGTAGTCCTCATGCGCCTGCGCCGCGCGGCTGCCCACCGGCAGGCCCGCGGTCAGCTCCACCGCGACGTTGATGGGGGCGCCCAGCGTCTGGCGCAGCAAGGCCGCGCGCGCGCTCAGCCACGGCGTGGCCAGCCCGCCGGACTGCGGCCCGAAGTACTCCAGCGTGGGCTTCCCCCCCTGCGTCAGGATGAAGGGCAGCTCCGCTCCCACGTCCAGCCACGGCAGCACGCCGTAGGCCAGCGTCAGGTGCGCGGTCATCTTGTTCTCGACCAGGCCCGTGCCGTCCCCCGGCTCCCAGCGCGTCTGGAAGTGCATCGGCAGCTGCTCGTAGTGGTAGTTCAACCCCACTCGCAGTTGCCCCCGCTCCAGCGTCCGCCCCGTCCCCACCACCAGCGAGCCCAGCGCGGCGGGGTCCAATCGCAGTCGTTGTAAGTCAAACATCGGCAGCGGGCGTCGTGGACCGCTGTCCAGGGCGTGGGCGGAGAAGGGCAGGGTGAACAAGGCAGCGGCGAGAACCGAGGCCGGACGAAACACGTGACGACTCCCAATGCGGAGGACGCTGAGCGCGAACTCTATGCTGAGTCCCCCAGCCCGCGAATCATGCACGCGAGAGTCACCGGTTGTCGGTTGCCCTACGCATACGCCTGAATCAGGCGCTGCCAGCCGCCAGGTCCTGCAATTCCTGCCATCGTGAATAGAGCCGGTCGACTTCAGCGGTGATGGCTTCCAGGGCCTGATTGACTTCCGCGACCTTGGAGCCGTTGCTGTAGACGGTGGGGTCGGCCAGCTGGGCCTCCAGCCCCGCCTTGCGCTGCTCCGCGGCCTCGATGGTGGCCTCCATTCCGTCCAGTTCGCGCTGGTCCTTGTAGGAGAGCTTTCCAGGCTTCTTCTGCGCGGGCTTCGCGGCGGGCTCCTCGCGGGCCTCGTCCTTCTTCGGCTCGTCCTTCTTCGAGGCGGCCTTGAGGGCGGCGGCCTGGGACTGCTCGCGCAGCCGCTTGTACATGTCGTAGTTGCCCTCGTAGCGGGTGACCTTGCCCTGGCCGTCGAAGGAGAGGATGGCGGTGGCCACCTTGTCGAGGAAGTAGCGGTCGTGCGTCACCAGCAGCGTGCTGCCGGCGAAGTCCAGCAGCAGCCGCTCCAGGATGTTGAGGGTGACGATGTCCAGGTCGTTGGTGGGCTCGTCCAGCACCAGCACGTTGGCGCCCTCCAGGAACAGCCGCGCCAGCAGCAGCCGGTTGCGCTCGCCGCCGGACAGCGCGCCCACCTTCATGCGCTGCATGGGCACCGGGAAGAGCAGGTCCTCCAGGTAGTCGCGCAGGGCCACCTTGCGGTCCGCCAGCTCCACGTGGTCCTCGCCGTTGGAGGCCGCGTCGTACACCGTCTGGTCGGGATCCAGCTGGGTGCGCTGCTGATCGTAGTAGGCGACCTTGGTGTTCTTCCCGATGACGAGCTTCCCGTCGTCCGCGGGAATCTCCCCCAGCATCACGCGCAGGAAGGTCGTCTTGCCCACGCCGTTGGGCCCCAGGAAGCCCACGCGCTCGCCGCGCTGGAGGCGGAAGTCCACGCCGTCCAGCACCTTGCGCTCGCCGAAGGACTTCTTCAGGCCCTCGGCTTCGATGACGGTGTGGCCCAGCCGCGGCGCCGCCACCACGCGCAGGTCCGCCACCTTGGGGCGCTGGAAGCCCTTCTCCGCCAGCAGCTTCTGGGCTCGCTCGATGCGCGCCTTGCTCTTGGTGCGCCGCGCCTCCGGGCCCTTGCGCAGCCACGCCACCTCCTGGGCGATCCAGCGCCCGCGCTTGTGCTCCGCCGTCTCCGCGTTCTCCTGCGCGACCAGCTTCTGCTCCACGTAGGCCGCGTAGTTGCCGGGGTAGGAGATGAGCCCTCCGCCGGGCTGGATCTCGACGATGCGGTCCACCAGGTCATCCAGGAAGTAGCGGTCGTGGGTGACGAGCAGGAGCGCCCCGGGCAGCTTGTCCAGCTCGTCCTCCAGCCAGTCCACGGTGTCCGCGTCCAGGTGGTTGGTGGGCTCGTCCAGGAGCAGCAGGTCGGGGCGCGTGAGCAGCGCCCGGGCAATGGCCACGCGCTTTCGCAGGCCTCCGGACAGCTGCGCCACCGGGCGGTCCCAGTCCTTCACGCCCAGGCGGTCCAACAGCGTCTTCGCGTGGTGCTCCGTGTCCCAGCCGCCCGCCTGCTCGATGCGGTCGCTGAGGGCGGACAGCTGCTCCAGCATCTTCGGCGTGGCGTGCGCCGGGTCCGCCTCCAGCCGGCGCGACAGCTCCGCGTGCGCGTCCAGGGCCTCCTTGAGCGGGGCCTGGGACACGGCGAGCTCGCTCTGCACCGTGGCGCCTTCGGGGAACTCCGGCTCCTGGGGCAGGTAGGTGACGCGCGCGCCCCGGCGCAGCTGGAGCTCGCCCAGGTCCGGCTTCGCGGCGCCCGCGAGGATCTTCATCAGCGACGACTTGCCGGAGCCGTTGACGCCCACCAGCCCCACCCGCTCCCCCTCCTCGATGGTGAAGGTGAGCCCCTCGAAGACGGTGCGGCTGCCGAAGGCGAGCTGGACGTTGGCGGCACGGAGCAGCGTCACGGGAAGGACCTCCTGGAAGGCACGGCGGATGCGAAAGGGGGGAAAGCGAAAGGGCGCCCCCCACTTGAAGCGGGGAGCGCCCTTCCTACTGCCAGAGCGGCGTCGCGGACACCCGGACTACTTGCGGGCGGCCTGCTCAGCGGCCTGCTTCTCCTTGTACTGCACCATCAGGGCGTCCGCCTCGTTGCGCGGAACCTGCGAGTACTTGGCGAACTCCATCGTGAACTCGCCCTTGCCCTGGGTCGCGGAGCGCAGGTCGGTGGAGTAGCCGAACATCGTGTTGAGGGGCACCTCCGCCACGGCCGTGACGTAGCCCTCCGCCGTGCCCGTCTCCAGGATGGTGCCGCGGCGCTGGTTCAGCTGGCCGACGACGGAACCCTGGAAGTCCTCCGGCGCGGTGACCTCCACCTTCATGATGGGCTCGAGGATGATCGGCTTGGCGGCGGCGTAGCCCTCGCGGAAGCCCATGATGGCGGCCGTCTTGAACGCCATTTCGGACGAGTCCACCGCGTGGAACGCGCCGTCGTTGATGACCACGCGCAGGCCCACCACGGGGAAGCCGATGAGGCTGCCCTTCTTCACGGCCTCCTGGAAGCCCTTGTCGCACGCGGGGATGAACTCGCGCGGGATGGAGCCACCGACGATGTCGTCCACGAACTCGTACTGCTGCACGGCGTCCGAGGGCAGGGGCTCCACGTAGCCGCACACGCGCGCGAACTGACCGGAACCACCGGTCTGCTTCTTGTGCGTGTAGGCGAACTCGCCCTTCTGGGAGATGGTCTCGCGGTACGCCACCTGCGGCTTACCGGCGACCACCTCGCAGTTGTACTCGCGCTTCATGCGCTCGATGTAGATCTCCAGGTGGAGCTCGCCCATGCCGCTGATGATGGTCTGCGCGGACTCTTCGTCGCGGCGCACGCGGAACGTGGGGTCTTCCTTGTGGAAGCGGTTGAGCGCCTTGGAGAAGTTCGCCAGCGTGTCGCGGTTCTTCGGCGTCACCGCCAGCGAGATGACCGCGTCCGGGACGAACATGGACGTCATCGTGTAGCTCACCGCACCGTCGGTGAACGTGTCGCCGGAGGCGCACTCGATGCCGAACAGCGCCACGATGTCGCCGGCGGTGGCCTCGTTGACGTCGTGCATCTCCGACGCGTGCATGCGGACGATGCGCGGAACCTTGACCTTCTTCTGGTTCACCTGGTTGATGATGAAGTCACCCTTGCTCACCTTGCCCTGGTAGATGCGCATGTAGGTGAGCTGGCCGTACCGGCCGTCTTCCAGCTTGAACGCCAGGCCGACGAAGGGCTTGGTGGGGTCCGACTCCAGGATGACCTTGGCCTCGCCGTTCTTCTGGTCGAGGGCCTCGTTGGTCGCTTCCTTGGGGTTGGGCAGGTAGCTGCACACCGCGTTCAGGAGCAGCTGCACGCCCTTGTTCTTGTACGCGGAGCCGCACATCACCGGCGTCATCTTCAGCGCGATGGTGGCGCGGCGCACGGCCGCGCGCAGCTGCTCCTCGGTGATGGCGCCCGGGTCCATCAGGAACGCCTCGCCCAGCACGTCGTCCACGTTGGCGACGCCCTCGAGCATCTCATCGCGGCGCAGCTTGGCCTCGTCCAGCATGTCCGCGGGGATGGCCTCCTCGCGCACGTTCTCGCCGTTCTCGCCGTCGAAGTAGTACGCCTTCATCGAGAGCAGGTCGATGAGGCCCTGGAAGCGGTCCTCGGCGCCGATGGGGTACTGGAGCTTCACCGCGTGGTGGCCCAGCTTCTCCTTCAGCTGCGCGGCGACGCGATCATAGTTCGCGCCCGAGCGGTCCATCTTGTTGATGAACGCGATGCGCGGAACCTTGTAGCGCTTCATCTGGCGGTCCACCGTGATGGACTGCGACTGCACGCCCGACACGGAGCAGAGCACCAGGATGGCACCGTCGAGAACGCGGAGCGCGCGCTCCACCTCGATGGTGAAGTCCACGTGTCCCGGCGTGTCGATCAGGTTGATGTTGTAGTCGCCCCACATCGCGTACGTGGCGGCGGACTGGATGGTGATGCCCTTCTCACGCTCCAGGTCCATCGAGTCCATGATCGCGCCCACGCCGTCCTTGCCGCGGACCTCGTGGATCTCGTGGATCTTGCCCGTGTAGAACAGGATGCGCTCGGAGAGCGTCGTCTTGCCCGAGTCGATGTGGGCAGAGATACCGATGTTACGAATCTTCTCGATGGGTACGTTGGAGGCCACGATCCGGTCCTTCTTCGTTTGAAAAAATTGCCTGAGGGAACAGAGCAGGCGGGGCCCTTACTTCCCACAGGACCCAGTTACCAGACAAATCCGCATGACGTCGGGCGTACATCCGCCTACGTTCAAGCCGTCCTGTTCCGACGGAGGTCTTCTAACAATGAGCGCGAGTGAAAACTTCTCCCTGGCCCGAGCCTGGCTGCACGCCTTCAACGCCCACGACGTGACGGCCTTGATAGCGCTGTACGCGGAGGATGCAACACACACCTCACCCAAGATTCGCGTCCTGCACCCGGAGACGGGGGGCCGGCTGGTGGGGCGGCCGGCCCTGGAGCGGTGGTGGCGGGACGCCATCGCCCGGCTGCCAGGGCTGCGGTACGAAGAGACGGCCCTCACGGCGGACGGGGACCGGGTGTTCATGGAGTACCTGCGCCATGCTCCCAACGAGGCCCCGCTGCCGGTGGCGGAGGTGCTGGAAGTGAAGGGCGGGCGCATCGTCGCGTCGCGCGTCTATCACGGCTGAACCCACGCGGATAAGGTGCCCCTCCATGGCGAACCCCAACAGCTTCGACCGGGACTTCGGATACCTGGCGCCCTTCATGGACAAGGTGGCGGCGGCGGCCTCGGACCTGCCGGACGCGTCCGCCCGCGAGGAGCTGGTCCGGCTGATGGCGGAGGAGAAGGTTCGCTGGGAGCGGATCCGCGAGCTGCTCCAGGGCGCCCCGGGGGGCCGCGCCGCCTCCTCCGGCCCGTCCGCGAAGGCCCCGGCGAAGCCGCCCGCCGCGGCGCTGGCCCTGTCCCGGGCGTCCTCGGACGAGGTGAACCGGGTGGCCCGGCGCGAGGCGGGCTTCACGGTGGGGAGCCTCAAGGACTCGCGCTAGCCGCGCGCCCGGGGGCTCAGGCGCTGCTGACGCGCACCTGATCCAGCGCGTCGTAGGTGGCGGCCTTGTAGGCCTCCGACAGCGTCGGGTAGTTGAAGCAGGTCTCCACGAAGAGCTGCGCGGTGGAGCCGGTGAGCATCGCGACGAGCCCCACGTGCACCAGCTCCGAGGCCTGCTCGCCCAGCACGTGCACGCCCAGCAGCTTCAGGTCGTCGCGGTGGAAGAGCAGCTTCAAGAGGCCCTGCTTCTCTCCGATGATCTGCCCGCGCGGGTTGTGCTCGAAGGGCGCGCGGCCGACGACGTACGGGATGCCGCGCGCGCGCAGGGCCTCCTCCGTCTCGCCCGCCATGGACACCTCCGGGATGGTGTAGATGCCGTAGGGCAGGAGCGGGGTGAGCGTCCGCTTCCCCGGCCCGAAGGCGTGCTCCACCGCGATGCGGGCCTGCTCCATGGACGTGGAGGCCAGGGCGGGGAAGCCGATGACGTCCCCCACCGCGTAGATGTTCGGCACGGCCGTCTGGTACGCCATCCCCACCTCAATCTGGCCGCGCTTGCCCTGCTTCACGCCCAGCGCCTCCAGGCCCAGGCCGGCGGTGTTGGAGGTGCGGCCGGAGGCCACCAGCACCTGATCCGCCTCCAGGACCTCGCCGGTGGACAGCTTCAGCAGGATGGCCTCCGCGTGGGACTCCGGCACGTACGCGGACTCCACCGTCTGGCCCAGGCGCAGCCGGATGCCCAGGGCTTCCATGCAGTCGCGCAGCAGCTCAGCGATCTCCGCGTCCAGGAAGGACAGCAGCTCGTTCTTCACCTCCACCAGCGTCACCGGGATGCCGAGCGCGGCGAACATGCACGCGTACTCGCAGCCGATGACGCCACCGCCCACCACGACCAGCGTGTGGGGCAGGGTGGTGATGTCCAGGATCTCATCCGAGTCGTGCACGCGCGGACTGCCGAAGGGGTAGAGCGGCGGCCGGTACGGCGTCGAGCCGGTGGCGATGAGGGTGGTGCCGGCGGCGAGCTTCGCCACCTCCACGCCGTCGCGCTTCACCAGGACGGTGTGCGCGTCGAGGAAGGAGCCCATGCCCTGGAACAGGGTGACGCCGTGGCGCTGGAGGTTGCGGTGGATGCGCGTTCGCTCCATCTGCTTCACGCGGCGCTCGCGGAAGAGGAAGTCGGAGACGGTGGCCTCGTGGCGCAGGGTGGCGTCCACGCTGTAGAGGCCGCGCGCCTTGAAGCCGGAGAGGTGCAGCGCCGTCTCGCGCAGCGTCTTGGAGGGGAGGGTGCCGGTGTTGGCCGCGGTGCCGCCGAGCACCGGCTCACGCTCCACCACCGCCACCCGCTTCCCCGCGAGAGAAGCCTGCACCGCGCCCCATTCCCCCGCGGGGCCTGAGCCGATGACCACCAGGTCGAAGTCCGCCATGGGCCGCACCCTAACCCTTCCCCGGGGGGCCAGGGCACCGGGAAGTCAGCCTCGCCGGGACAGGGCCCAGGGCGCGCCCGGCCCCGGGGACCGGGCTCAGGCGTCCTCGGCGTCCGGGGCCCCTTCCTTGGGCGCGCGGCCGGTGTAGTGCAGCTTCTCCCGGACCTCCTCGTCGGTGAGGAGCCGGAAGCCGCTCTCCGGCAGGCCGTCCAGGGTGATGTCGCCCACCGCCTCCCGGTGGAGCGCGCGGGCGGGCAGGCCCACGGCGCCCAGCATCCGCTTCACCTGGTGGTGGCGGCCCTCCGTGAGCGTCACCTCCACGGTGTGCTCGTCGCGCACGCGCACGGTGGCGGGGCGGGCGGGCCCGTCGTCCAGCGTCATCCCCTGGCGCAGCGGCTCCACGCGCGCGTCATCCGCGGTGCTGAACACCGTGGCCACGTAGCGCTTGGGCAGCAGCGTCTCCGGGGACGTGACGTGGGCCACCAGCTTGTCGTCGTTGGTGAAGAGCAGCAGGCCCGTGGTGTCCACGTCCAGCCGGCCCACGGCGTGCCAGGTGAAGCGGGACAGCTCCATGGGCAGTTGGGGCAGGAGGACCTCGAACACCGTGCCCGTGCGGTGCTGGCGCGCGGTGGAGGTCAGCACGCCCGCGGGCTTGTGGAAGGCGAGGACGTGCGTGGGCGCCACCTTGCGCACCGGCAGGCCATCCACCTTGAGGACGGCGTCGGGCGGCACGGGCGTCAGGGGCATGGTCGCCACGCGGCCGTTGATGCTCACCCGGCCCGCCTTGATGGCGGCCTCCGCCTCGTCCTGGGGCATCGCCCCGGCGCGGGCCAGCGCCCGGGACAGCCAGTCCGGCTTCTCCCGGCCCTCCCAGCGGTTGGGGCGGGGAGGGGACTTCGGTGGCCGTTCGGGCTTGCGAGGCATGGGCGCGGCACTGTAGCCGCGTGGGGCGGCTCCATGCGCGGTGTTGTTAGAAGCGGGTGGGCGCGTCCGAGTCCTCGCCCTCGGCGGAGCCCGGCGTCCTGCCCGGCTCATCGCCGTCCGCCATGCGGTGGGGCTCCTCTTCCAGCCCGCCGTCCTCCGCCGTCTCGGGCGTGCGGCCGGGCTCCTCCAGGACGTCCTCGTGGGCCGGGGCCTGCCGGCCGGGGCCGGGCTCGCTGCCTCCCACGATCATCGATTCATAGGGCATGTGGTTCATGCGGCGCTCCTTCCAGGCGGGGGTTCCAACCGCTCCGTTCAAAGGTAACGACGCTCCCGCATCCCGCCGCGCCGGGGCGGGACGTTCCCCCGCCTGCTCAGTCGTCGGCCCCGGGAGGCGGCCCTCCTCCGGGGAAGTGCTTGCGCACGGTGTGCAGCGCGGCCAACCACAGGCGGGCCTCGTTGCGCGTGAGCCGCGAGCGGCGCAGGGGGGCGAACAGGTCCCTCACCGCCGTGCGCCCGGGCTGGGCGTCCACCAGGAAGCCTCCGGTGCTCAGCAGCGACTCCAGCGTCGCCTCCACCCGGGCCAGCTCCGCGTCCGTGGCGGCCAGGGGCAGGGGCCCCGGCGGCGGCGCGCTGTCGGCGAGCACCGCCATCCTCACTTCGTAGGCGTAGAGCAGCACCGCCTGCGCCAGGTTGATGGAGGGCTGCTCCGGCGCGGTGGGCACCGCGGACAGGTCGTGGCAGCGCTCCACCTCCGCGTTGGTGAGCCCGCTGCGCTCGTCTCCAAAGACGAGCGCCACCGGCCCCTGCCGCGCCCGCGCCACCAGCTCCTCGCCCACGGCCCGGGGCGACAGGCGGCGCTTGCCCTCCACCTTGCGCGAGCTGGTCCCCACCACCCAGACGCAGTCGGACACCGCCGCGTCCAGCGTGTCCGGCCGCTTCGCCCCACCCAGCACGTCCTCCGCGTGGACCGCCAGCCGGTGCGCCGGGCCCAGGTCCTCGACCTCGGGCGTCACCCACGCCCAGTCGGAGAGGCCGCAGTTCTTCAGGGCGCGGGCGGCGGCGCCCAGGTTTTCCGCGTTGCGCGGGCGCATGAGGACGAATCGGACGGGCAGCACCATGACCGCGCACCCTACCGCCCCGGTGGACGTGTCAGTGCCCCCGTTGACCGTCGAGCCTCCCTCCCGCCAGTCTGCGGCGCGAAATCCCGCACCCCCGCGCGTCCGGAGGCCACCTGGAGTGTGGCTGCCCGGACACCCTGTGGGCCCGCGGACGCGCGAGGGGGAGCGCCGGCGCGCGGTCGCCGGGCCGCACTTCCCGTGTGTCTCCGGGCTGCCCATGCGCGGCACGCGGCATGAAATCGGTTCCGCCGCCACCCCTGGAGGAAACATGTCCCCGCAGTTCGCTGTCCCGCCGAAGGCCCCGCGCGCACCCCGTGCCCGCTGGCTGCTGTCGGCGTTGCTCGTGGGCGCGCTCGCCGCCGGCTGCACGCAGGAGCCCGCATCCCCGCCGCCCCCCGCCGCTCCCCCGGCTCCCACGACAGCCGCCGCGCCGGTGTCCTCGAATGCGCCCCTCCCGGTGCGGGCGGAGACGCTGTCGCCCATCATCCGCGAGCTGGCCAGCGAGAACTCCCTCCCCGCGGGCGTGGCCATCGAGTTCGCCCTGCCGGTGCGCCCGCACTACGAGCGCACCGAAGGCACGGCCGTCACGTTCACGCCGGAGGTGGCCGGCAGCCTGCGGTGGACGGGCCCCTCGTCGCTGCTGTTCACCCCGTCGGCCGGCTTCACGGCGGGCACGACGTACGTCGTGTCGGTGGACGCGGTGAACACCACCGCCGGCGTCATCAAGCCGCCGGCGGAGCGGGACTGGCGCTACGGCTTCACCACCTACGCCTTCAAGTTCGTCCAGCTCGTCCCCACGCGCATGGATCTGCTGAAGGGCAGCGTGGAGCTGAACGTGGACTTCTCCGGGCCGGTGGACCTGGCCGCGGTGCGCTCCCTCGCGAGCTTCCGCGTGGGGGATGCCACCCTCACCGACGTGAAGTGGAGCACGCGCGCGGACACCCGGACCTCCCTGGCGGTGGTGCTCACCCACCCGAAGCTCAAGCCCGCGGCGGTGCTGCAGTTCTCGCTGCGGGAGGGCCTGAAGCTGGCGGGCGACTCGCGGGTGCAGGCCCCCTCGGCCACCAGCGTCCTCGCGCTCTCGGGGGGCAAGCGCATGGACATCACCTACGTGAGCGCGGAGGAGGGCGCCAACGGCCACTTCTTGGAGGTGAGCTGCCGCGACGTGGCCGCGGATGCCCCCGCGAGCCCCACCACCGAGGATCGATGGGATTCGTACTACTACGACGACGACAACCGGGGCTGCTCGCTGAGCGACGCCGTGGCCCAGGAGGCGATCCGCTTCACTCCGAAGGTGAAGTTCACCGTGGCCCCGTCGCGCCGCGGCTTCCGCATCTTCGGTGACTTCAAGCGCGGCCCGTACACGCTCTCCATCGCGGGGGGCACGCTCTCCGCGGGCGGCGGCACGCTCATGGGCGGCTGGTCGCGCGCCTTCTCCGTGCCCGCGCGCCAGGCCCAGGTGCGCTTCAACGCCAATGGCCGCTACCTGCCGCGCAGCGCGTGGCGCAACCTGCCCTTGCAGCACCAGAACGTGGACGCCGTGACGCTCACGGTGCGCAACGTGCCGCCGGAGAACCTCGTCTACTGGATGAGCAGCGACTACCAGGAGAGCGCGGATGAGCGGACGAGCAACGTGCTCGTGCGCAAGGTGGTGCCGCTGAAGTCGACGCCGGACACGCTGCTCACCACGTACATCGACGTGGCGTCGCTGGTGCCCGCCAACACGCGAGGACTGGTGGAGATCCTCGCCGAGCGCGGCGACAACAGGGCCGCCGCCCGCATCCTGCTCACGGACCTGAGCCTCGTGGCCAAGCAGGGCGGCCCCGCCGTGGGCTCCAAGGACTCGGGCGAGGTCTGGGTCTGGGCCCTGGGCATCGAGAGCACGGAGCCCCTGTCCGGCGTGGAGGTGTCGCTGGTGAAGAAGAGCGGGCAGGCCGTGGCCCGCTGCACCACGCAGGGCGAGGCGGGCTGCCAGCTGAAGGTGCCCGCGCCGGGCGTGGATGAGAGCGCGCCGTTCGCGCTGGTGGCGCGCAAGGGGGAGGAGCTGACGTATCTGAAGTACGACGAGCTCAAGACGGAGATCGCCAACTCGGACGTGCAGGGCGAGCCGTACCGCGCGGAGCAGCCCTACCGCGCCGCCATCTGGTCCGACCGCGGCGTGTACCGCCCCGGGGAGACCGCGCACGTGGCCGCGGTGCTGCGCGGCCAGGACAACCTGGCGCCGCCCGTGGGCATGCCGGTGGAGGTGCGCGTCACCGACCCGCGGGAGCTGGAGGTCCGCAAGGCGACGCTGACGACGAACGCGGCGGGCGTCGTGTCGCTCGACCAGACCTTCGCGGCGTTCCAGGACACGGGCCGCTACTCCGTGCGCATGAAGGTGGCGGACCGCGAGGTGGCGTCCTACTCGCTGAACGTGGAGGAGTTCGTCCCGGAGCGCATGAAGGTGACGGCCACCACGCAGGCGCCGGGCTACGCGCAGGGCACGGAGATCCCCGTGGCCGTGGAGGCCGTGTACCTCTTCGGCGGTTCGGCGGAGGGCAGCCCGGTGGAGATGACGTGCCGGCTGGAGTCCATCCCCTTCAAGCCGAAGCAGAACGCCCAGTACACCTACGGCGTCTGGCGCCAGGACGGCGGCACGCCCCGGCCCGTCACGCTGGGGCAGGTGACCGCGGAGCTGGACGCGAAGGGGCAGGCGGTCCTGAAGTGCCCGGCCCAGGCGGCGTCGGGGCCCATCAAGGGCGCGGCGCGGCTGGCCGCGGTGGCCAGCGTCCTCGAGTCCGGCAGCGGCCGCGCCAGCATCGGCGAGGCGTACGTGCCGGTGCACCCGGAGGCCTATTACCTGGGCCTCCAGGCCAGCACGCAGAAGGTGAAGGCGGGCACGCCCTTCACGCTGTCGGGCGTGGTGGTGGACTGGGACGGGAACCTCGTCACCGGCGGCACGGGGCCGAAGACGGTGTCGCTGGAGTACCAGCTGCTGGAGGAGAACTACGGCTACTACTACGACGAGGAATCCGGCTACGAGCGCTACCAGCGCTACCTGCGCCCCCAGCGTGAGGGCGAGGTGACGGTGAAGGTGGAGGGCGGCCGCTTCAGCGCCAACGTCCTGCCGGGCCGCGACGGCGCGGGCTACCTGGTGCGCGCCCGCGCGGGGGCCACCCAGACGGACCTCGCCATCGAGGGCGAGGGCCGCTACTACTGGTGGGGCGAGGGCTCGCGCGTGGACCAGACGCCGCGTCCCCTGAAGCCCACGTCGCTGGACCTGGCGCTGCCCGCGAAGGGGAAGGTGGGGGAGGCCCTCACCGTGAAGATGAAGGCGCCCTACCGTGGCCGCGTCCTCTTCACCGTGGAGACCGACCGCGTCGTCGCCACGGGCTGGAAGCAGGTGGAGCCGGGCGAGGTGTCCTGGACCTTCACCCCGAAGGAGTTCGCGCCCAACGTGTACGTGAGCGCGTTCCTGGTGAAGGACCCGCATCTGGAGTCCGCGCAGGCGTTCATGCCCGACCGCGCGTTCGGTGTGGGCAGCATCACGCTGGAGCCGGTGGACTTCACCCAGGCCGTCACGCTCACGGTGCCCAAGGAGGTCCGCTCCAATGACACCCTCACGGTGGACGTGGCGGTGGAAGGCGTGGAGGGCCCCACCTTCGCCACCGTGGCGGTGGTGGACGAGGGCATCCTGTCCCTCACGCGCTTCCAGAGCCCGGATCCGCTGAGGGAGATCTTCACCCGGCGCGCGCTGGGGGTGCAGACCTACGAGACGGTGGGCTGGGCGCTGCTGGTGCCTCCCGGCGGAAACTCCAGCTCCACGGGCGGTGACGAGGGCGGCTCCGAAGGCCGCGTGCAGCCGGTGAAGCCGGTGGCCCTGTGGAGCGGCGTGGTGGAGGTGCCCGCGAACGGCAAGCTGCGCGTGCCCTTCAAGCTGCCGCAGTACCGGGGCGCGGTGCGGGTGATGGTGGTGACGGCGGGCAAGAAGCGCATCGGCCGGGCCAGCGCGCAGGTGCTCGTCCGCGACCCGCTGGTGCTCCAGACGACGCTGCCTCGCTTCCTCACCCAGAACGACGAGATTCAGATCCCCGTCTTCGTCACCAACCTGTCCGGCAAGGCGCAGGACGTGAAGGTGTCGCTGTCGGCGGAGTCGCTGGCGGTGCCGGGGCTGGCGCTGCCCGCGGACCTGGGCTCGCCGCTGGAGCTCATGGGCAAGAGCGAGGGCCGCGCGCGGGTGGAGGATGGCAAGTCCCATACGTTCGTCTTCCAGGGCCGCGCCGTGCAATCGGTGGGCGCGGCGAGGCTGGCGGTGACGGTGGAGGGCGGCGGCTACACGTCGCGCGAGCAGCTGGACGTGCCGCTGTCCCCGGCGGGCCCGCGCGAGCGCCGCATCCAGCAGGTGGAGCTGGCGCAGGGCACGACGGACCTGAAGCCGCTGCTCCAGGGATGGGTGCCCACCACGGAGCGCACCACGGTGTGGGTGACGAACAATCCCTACGCACGGTCGCTCCAGCACCTCTCGTACCTGGTGCGTTATCCGTACGGCTGCATCGAGCAGACGACGTCCTCCACCCGCCCGCTCCTGTTCGTGAGCCAGCTGGTGGAGCGCGTGGACCCCACGCTCGTGTCCACCGCCAAGGTGGAGGACATGGTCGCGTCGGGCATCAACCGGGTGCTGTCCATGCAGACGTCTTCGGGCGGCTTCGCGTACTGGCCGGGTAGCACGGAGCCCGTGGCCTGGGGGACGGCCTATGCCACGCACATGCTGCTGGACGCGCGCAAGCTGAAGTACCCCGTGCCGGAGGACCGGGTGGCCAGCGCCATCGCGTGGATGGGTGACGAGCTGACCCGGAGCGAGGGCAGGGTGGGGCAGGACGGCCACGGCGAGCACGCGGAGCCGTACATGCACTACGTGCTCGCGGTGGCGGGCAAGGGTCGCAAGGCGCGCGCTCAGGCCCTGGTGACCGCGCTGGAGACAGGCGCGAAGAAGGTGCCGCTCACCGGAGAGCAGCAGGAGGACCTGTACCTGCTCAAGGCCGCGCTGTGGTTGTCCGGCGACCGGCGCTACGAGAAGGACCTGCGCGCCCCGGACCTGTCCACCGTCACCGACGAGCGCCGCAACAGCTGGTCGTTCTATTCGGACCGGCGCCGCCGCGGGATGGTGCTGAGCACCTTCCAGGACCTCTTCGGCGACGCGCCGGAGGGCGAGCCCCTGGCGCGCATGGTGGCGACGGCGCTCGAGTCGCGCTCCTCGTCCTACTACACCACCCAGGAGCTGGTCTGGGGCATCACCGGCCTGGGCAAGCGGCTGCAGGGCACGGCCACCACCTATACCCCCGCGACGCTCACGGTGGCGGGCAAGGCCGTGGCGGCCAGCCCGGAGAAGGATGCGCGCGTGTCGGACCGCACGTGGGCCCTGGCGCGCGCGAGCGAGCGGACCGCCATGTCCCTGGAGCTGAAGGAGAAGGGCTCGGGCTCCGTGTTCCTCGTCCTCAACAGCGAGGGCGTGCGCACCGAGCCCTCGGCGCGCGTGGGCGGGGAGGGTTTGAAGCTCAAGCGCGGCTGGCGCACGCTGTTGGGCTCCGCCATCGACGCGAAGAAAACGTCGGCGGAACTGGGGGATCTCATCTACGTGGAGTTGGAGATCACCAACACCACGGGCGAGCGCGTGCAGAACATCGCGCTGGTGGACCGGCTGCCGGCGGGCTGGGAGATCGAAAACGCCCGCTTGCGCAGAGGGGGCAGCGTGGACTGGGTCGTGGAGGAGACGCTCTGGACGCCGGACTATGTGAACGTGCGCGATGACCGGCTGGAGGCGTTCGGTTCGCTGCAGGCCCACGAGACGAAGAAGCTCGTCTACGCGGTGCGCGCGGTGACGGCGGGCTCCTTCACCCTGCCGTCCGCGGAGGCCGAGGCGATGTACGACTCCTCCATCTGGGCCCGTGAATCCGCGGGCACGGTCCAGGTGTCGGGCCCCTGGAAGGACGAGCTGCTCTAGGCCCCATGCGTCGCGTGCGTCTCGACAAGAAGTGGGTGGGGGGCGCGCTGGCGGGGCTCGTGCTGCTGGGCACGGGCCTGCTGGCGGCATGGTGGGTGCCGCTGCCGGAGCGGTTGGCGGCGCCCCCCTCGGTGGTGATGGCGTACCGGGACGGGGCGCCCGCGTACGTCTTCCTCGCCCCGGACGAGCGGTGGCGCATCCCCGCGCCGAAGGACCGCGTCGACCGGGCCTACGTCCGCGCCCTGCTCGCGCTGGAGGACAAGCGGTTCTTCCATCACCCGGGCGTGGATCCGCTCGCGGCCCTGCGCGCCCTCGGGCTCAACCTGAGCCGGGGGCGGCGGGTGTCGGGGGCTTCCACGTTGACGATGCAGCTGGTGCGCGTGCTGGAGCCCCGTCCCCGCACGTTCACTTCGAAGGTGGTTGAGTCCTTCCGCGCCGCGCAGCTGGAGGTGCGGCTGACGAAGCAGGAGGTGCTGGAGGCATATCTCCAGTTCGTGCCCTACGGGCGCAACGTGGAGGGGGTGGAGGCGGCGGCGCTCGCGTACTTCGGGCACACCGCGCAGCACCTGAGCCCGGCGGAGATCGCCACGTTGCTGGCGGTGCCGCAGAACCCGAACCGGCGCTACCCGTCGCCGGAGAACCTGGGCCGCCTGCGCTCGGCCCGGGACGACATCTCGGCCCGGCTGTTGGAGTCCGGCGGGCTGGTGGTGGACGGGGTGGAGTCCGGCGCGGTGCTGGCGGAGGTGCGGGCGACGCCGGTGCCGGACACGCTGAGGCCCTTTCCAAGGGAGGCCCCGCACGCGGCGGCGTGGCTCAAGGCGCAGCGGCCGGGGACGTCGTGGCTGGCGACGACGCTGGACGCGGGCACGCAGCGGTTCGTGGAGCGCACGCTGGCGGATTCGGCCCGGCGACTGGAGCGGCAGGGCATCCACAACGGCGCGGTGGTGGTGGCGGATCGCGAGGCGGGCGAGGTGCGCGCGCTCGTCGGCAACTTCGACTTCTTCGACGCGAGGAACGGCGGGCAGATCATCGGCTTCGCCACGCCGCGCTCACCGGGGTCGGCGCTCAAGCCGCTCTTGTACGCGCTGGGGATTGATCAGGGGTTGGTGGGGCCGGAGACGCTCGTGCCGGACATCCCGGTGGCGTATGGCGGCTACCAGCCGCGCAACTTCGACGGGCGCTTCCAGGGGCTCGTGCGCATGGAGTCCGCGCTGTCGCAGTCGCTGAACCTGCCGTTCGTGCGGCTCCTGGAGCGGGTGGGCGTGGAGGGCTTCCTGGGGTCGCTGCGGCAGGCGGGCGTCACCGGCCTGGATCCGCGCCCGGGCCACTACGGCCTGTCCGCGGCGGTGGGCGGGCTGGAGCTGACGCCGCTGGAGCTGACAGGGGTGTACCTGGCGCTGGCGGGGGATGGGCGGGCGAGGCCGTTGCGAGTGCTCACCGAGGACGCGCCGCCGACGACGGCGCATGCGCTGGTGTCACCGGGAGCGGCGTGGCTGACGCGGCAGGCGTTGTCCCTGCGCGACCGGCCGGACTTCCCGGAGCGGCGGCGGCTCACGGGCCTGCCGGCGCGGGTGCACTGGAAGACGGGAACGAGCTTCGGCAACCGGGACGCATGGGCGGCGGGCTCGGGGCCGAAGCACACGGCGGTGGTGTGGCTGGGCAACTTCGATCATGCCTCCAGCGTGCACCTGGTCGGAGCGGAGAACGCGGCCCCGCTGCTGTTCGACATCCTGGAAGGCGTGGGGCCGCGCGGGACGACGTTGAAAGAGGAGGACGCGGCGCCGCCGAAGGACCTGGTGAGCGTGGAGGTCTGCGCGTATTCGGGGCACCTGCCCACGGAGGCCTGCACGCAGCGCAAGAGGGTGGACGCGGTGCGCACGGCGGTGCCGACGACGCCGTGCCCCTACCACCACCGCGTGGAAGTCGACGTGGATGCGGGCCTGGCGGTGGGGCCGGGTTGCCGCGAGGGCCGCCGGACGGAGATGCGCGTCTACCTGACGTGGCCCTCGAGCCTGCGGCGGTGGCTCGCGGAGCAGCAGCGGCAGTTGCCCGAACCGCCTCCGCTCGCGCCCGGCTGTGTGGCGGGAGGCGAGCGCGACACGCCCCTCATCCTCTCCCCGCCGGAGGGGCAGGTGGCGCTGCTCATCCCCGGCATGGCCCCGGAGGAGCAGAAGGTGCCACTGGAGGCGGAGGCCGCGCACGACCGGGAGCTGACCTGGTTCGTGGATGGCGCCGTCCTGGGAACCGCGCGCGCCGCGGAGCGCCTCTGGTGGCGGCCGAGCGTGGGGACGCACGACATCCTCGTCACGGACGACCGAGGCCTCACCGCCCGTCGCACGCTGGTGGTGCGCGAGCGCCGGTGACGGCCGGCGCCCGCGCGGCGACTCAGCGCGCCTCCCAGCCCGCCTCGCCGCGAGCGTAGTGCTGGCCCGCGGGCAGCTCGCCGTAGAACAGCAGGTCCTTCACGCCCACCACCGACTTGCCGTCGAACAGGCCGACCTCGCCACGGGCGGGGAAGGTGATGCCCAGCGCGGAGCCGTTGATCCTCACCGTCTGGCCCGGCGCCACCGTCACCTTGCCCAGGACCGCGCCCATGGGCGCCTGCACCTTCGTGGGCGCATGGTCGCCCGCCGCCAGGCTCACGCGCAGGTTCGTCGTCAGGGTCATCCCCTCGAGCGACACCGCCTGCGTGCCGTGGTTGGCCACCTCCACCCAGCCCCCGCGCGGGTCGAACGCCTCCAGCAGCAACGTGGGCTGCTGTTCCTTCAGCCGCTTCACCTCCGCCCTCACGAAGTCCCGGCGCACCTGCACGAAGCGCTTCATGTACGCCTTGCCCGCGGCGAAGCGTGCGGGGTCCATGTACGGGTCGGTCCGCATGGAGTCGCCGATGAGCGCGTGAAGCGCGTCGATGTACGGGTTCATCACCTCGGGGGTGAAGAGCTCCACCAGCGCCTTGTCCAGCCGCGCCTCCAGCCGGGCGCGCAGCACGGGGTTCATCACCACGCGCGTGCCCAGGTTGGAGAACACGGGCAGGTAGCCCGGGTAGCTGGCCGTCTCCAGCTTGCGCTGCTGATACATCTGCTCCACCCAGCCATCCAGCAGCGTGAAGTTGAACAACGGATGCTTCATGTTGCTGGTGGTCTGCGACATGTTCTCCACGGTGTTCACGTACCACCAGCGCGCGTCCACGTTGTTCAGGTCCCACGGCACGTAGCGCCAGCGGCCGGTGATCTTGTCCTGGAGGAAGTAGCTCTCGGAGTCCTCCACGTAGTTGTTGGACATCAGCGCGTCCATCACCATGGAGCGCACGTAGGACTCCACCTCCAGGTTCTTCTCCAGGGCGGCGACGAGCTGCGGCTCCGGCGTGTGGTTGATGACGTCCAGCACCGCCCACAGCGCGTCGCTGGGCTCGCTCTCATTCGTCTTCTTCACCCAGTCGCCCTGGTAGGGCACCTTCCACGTCTTGAACTCGGTGTCCTTCCAGCCCGCGCGGTAGATGGACGCATCGTCGTCCGGGAACGCGTTCGCCTTGAGGAAGGCCTTGTTGATCTGCTCCACCTCCAGGAACACGCCCTCGTAGTGGCCATTCACCGTGAGCCGCACGTACGTCGTCCGGGACGCCGGCACCCGCATCGCCGCCAGCAGGTCGTAGGCCATCTTCTCCGCGATCATCGACGCGTCGGCGTACTCGGCGATGAGGTTGAGCGACGTGCGCCCCTGGAACCGGGTCTTGTCCACGAAGCTGACGTTCCAGCTCTTCTTGTCGAAGAAGCGCGCGGAGGCCCCGCGCAGCCGCACCTTCACCGGCAGCGTCTGGCCGTTGGCCTGGAACGTCGCGTCCTGGTCCTCCGTCCACGGATCGGCCTGGAACTTCGCCATCGCCTCCGGGGGGATGACGAGCGCGTACTCTTCCATCCGCGGTTGGAGCTTCGGCAGCGTGTAGGGCCGCTCCACCTCCGGCACGGGCGGAGGATCCGTGGGCCCCGCATCCGGCGTCCCGCCATCGACGGGCCCCGCGTCCGGCGTCCCGCCATCCGTGGCGTTCGGATCCGTCGTGCCGGCATCCTGGGAGTCGGGTTCCGTCGTGCCGGGATCCGTGATGCCGGGATCCGTCACGGCGGGCGGTGGAGCATCGGGCCCCGAGGGACCGCAAGCGCCCAACAGCATCGACAGGCTGAGCAGGAGTCGTAAACGCATCATTCCCGGCGCATGAGCAAGCGCCATGCCTCCCTGGCACGCGCCAGAAGCGCCCCTCGCCGCCACGAAGGAGGGCGCGGCGGGGCTTGCACAGGCCCGCCAACACCCCGCGGGAGGAAAACGATTTCCCTCCCTGGAAGGCTCCCTTGCCCTTGTCCGGACTCCTGACGGACCGCGTGAGAGGCAGGCGCCTCGCCTGCCTGAGCGTCCTTGGCTGTGGGAGGCGGGGACGCCATCGCTCCCGGGGCGAGCAACCGGGCGTCGGCGACCGTGAGGCGCGCTGTGCACGGACGGGTGCGTCGGCCCTAGCTTGCTGGGAGCAGGCTGGAGGACGGCCCGAGTCCGACAAGGGAGTGATGATGGAGTCCTGGAACCAGACCTCGAGCGACACCGTGCGAATCCACGCGCCATCCACGGTGAACCGGCGCATCGACGCCCACGTGGAGTCCTGCGTCCGCTGCATGGCCGAGCGGGCGGACCGGGCGGAGATGAGCCGGTACCTCGAAAAGCTGGAGCACGAGTGGGAGATGCACCGCGCGCTGGGCGTGGGGGGCTCCGCGCTGGCCCTGGTGGGCCTGCTCCTGGGACGCCGGGGCGGACGTGGCTGGCGGGTGCTCAGCGGCGTGACGCTGGCGCTGCTCTTTCAACAGGGCATCACCGGCTTCGGGCCGCTGTCCGCGCTGGTGCGCGCGCTGGGTGTGCGCACCCGGCGGGAGATCGACCTGGAGAAGTTCGCCATCAAGGCCCTGCGCGGGGACTTCGAGCGCATCCCCAACGACGGGGGGCCGCTGGCTCGCGCCAACGCCGCCCTCGTCGCCGCGCAGTCCTAGGGGAGCGCCCGTGCCGTCCGCTCAGTGCACCATGGGCGTCGTGTAGCCGCCGCCCAGCGCGGGCATCAACGCGGGACCCGGCGTGGAGGGCCCCGGCCGCCTGCCGGTGTCCTTCTGGTCGAAGAAGCCGTTGAGGCCCGCGACGCCGATGGAGAAGTTCGTCACCCAGCCGTCGTCGGGCTTGCCCGCGGCGGCCTTGATGTCGAACGGCCGGGCGAAGTGCAGCCGCAGCAGCAGGGGCCCCAGCGACAGGTTGACGCCGATGACCGCATCGAGCACGCGGTGGTCCCACAGGTCCCTCGCGCCGTCGCCCACGCCACCCGCGTCCAGCGCGACGATGGCCTCCAGGTCGCTCAGGAAGGCCACCCGGATGATGTCGTTGAGGGGCAGCTGTGCCTCCAGCGTGGAGTAGACGAAGTGCTGGCCCAGCAGCCATCGCTCGTCGCCGAAGTTCACGCCGCGCAGGGTGTCGAAGCTGGACAGGTAGTAGGAGCGCGCGTAGCGGCCGCCCACCGTGGTGCCAGCGCCCACGCGCGCGAAGAAGTTGGTGCGGCCGTAGATGGGGAAGTACCGCTCCGCGTCCAGGCGCAGGTTGCCGTAGGCCTGCCCGTCGAAGGGCTGCACGCCGGCGGTGGCCTCCAGCAACACGGAGCTGCCCGAAAGCGGTCCCGTCGCGTAGTGGTACTTGATGGTGTCGTAGCCGATGCGGCCGCTCAGCTCCGTCTGGAAGCGGATGTGCTGGTTGTCAGCCCGCCACACGGACAGGAGATCCTGGTTCGCTTCATTGCGCTCCGGGAACTTCAAGATGAACTCGCTGAAGTCATCCAGGAAGTACTTCGTGCCGCCGATGCTCAGGTCGCCCTGGAGGTAGAAGAAGGTGCTGAGCGGGTAGCGCACGCTGCCCAACGCGCCGAAGTAGCGCTCCGACGAGACGAAGAACGGGCGCTGCTCCGCCGGCAGGTAGTTGAACGTCTTGTCGATGCGGAAGCGCAGCGACTGGAACAGACCGCCGCCCCACGTCGCGCGCTTCGAGTCGTTGACGTACAGCAGCAGGCCGTCCGTCAGCTCGAAGGAGCCGTACACCGCCAGCGTCAGGACCAGCTGGTGGTCGCGCAGCCGGTCCGACGCGGAGGCGAACACCTGCCCCACGAAGCCACCGCCGCCCGCGCCCGCGAAGCCGAAGATGGGGCCCAGTTCGATGTTCTCGCGCTTGAAGGGCCGGTAGGCCAGCGCGTCGGTGAGGGGGTGGATGGCCAGCGGAGCGGGCGGATCCGCGACGGGCTCCTTCCCATCCTCCAGCGACAGCATGCGCGGCGGACGCAGCAGGGACGGCTTCCGCTCGCCGGACATGTGGAAGAGCATCCACAAGCCACCGTCGGGGCCGGCGCCCGGCTCGAAGACGCCCGTCGTCAGGTCGGTGCGGCGCACGATGCGGCCGTCCGACAGCCGCTCGTGGAGGTCGGAGCTGCTCTGGTTGAAGGCCACGAAGAACACGCGGCCATCCGGCAGCGCCAGCGGATCCGCCTCGTCGCGCTCCTCGGTGGTGAGCCGCTCGGCCTGCCCCAGCGGCGCGTCCGGCTTCACGCGGAAGAGGTTGTACTTGCGGTGCGACGTCGCGTCCGACGTGTAGATGATGCCGGACGGTCCCCAGGTGAGCTGACGCTCCGCGAAGACGTCGTCGGTGAGCTTGCGGACCTTCGCGTCGGTGCCCTGCGTCAGGTCCACCATGTAGACATCGCGCAGGCCCGCGTCGTTGATGCCGATGAACGCCACGTAGCGGCCATCCGGAGAGAAGGCCGGTGAGTAGATGGCCAGCACGCCCTGCTTGTCGATGCGGTACTGGCGCCGGTCGCCCGTCTCCAGCTTCACGCTCAAGCCCACCTCGTGCCCGATGCCGGTGCGGATGGCCGAGCGTCTCACCAGCACGTCCGTGGTCTTCTTCTCCTGAAGGTGCACGTAGTCCTGGACGTACAGCACGTCACGGCCGGTGCGCTCCGCCACGAACGCGAGCTTGTCCTTGGTCAGCGCGAAGTTGCGCCCCGACACCGGGTGCAGCGATTCGATGCCCGGCACGCCGTCGCCCGCGACCTTCACGGTCTTCTCCGGCGCGCGCGGATCCACCAGGTACAGCCGGCTCTCGCCCGTCTCCGGCACGATGGTGCGCAGCGCCAGCACGTTGCCATCCGGACCGCTGGCCATCGCGGTGACGATCCCCGGCGTCTCGCCCAGGGAGTCCAGCGCGGGCGCCGTCTGCGCGGAGTCCAGGTACGTCTTGAACGCCCGGCGCTTGAGCCAGTTCTCGAACCGCGCGGAGACGCGCTTGGGGTCGTCACCGGTCAGCCGCTCCAGCAGCTCCTCGAACTTGAGCGACGGCGAGTCGCGCGAGCCGCCCACCAGCCGGGGCGCCTCCTCCAGCAGGCGCTGGGTGATGCCCGCGCCATATTCGTCCTCCAGGAACGCCACGCGCGCCTGACCGACCTTGTAGATCCACAGGTAGCCGTACGGGCCGGGGGAGAAGAAGTCGAGGAAGGCATAGCCCTTCATCAGGTCCGGGTTCACCAGCAGGTCCCGGACCATCATCTCCGCCTCCGGATCCAACCCGCGCTTGGCGTAGAACTCGGCCAGGCCTTCGATGAACCACAGCGGATAGCCGCCCAGCGGATCCCCGAAGGTCTTGGCCTGCTCGGCCACGGTGCGCACCTTCTGGATGGTGAACTGGTGCGCCATTTCGTGGGTGCTGATCTCCTCGAAGAGGTGGTGGTCGCCCAGGTACGGCAGGGACAGCTTCAGGTCCTCCGTGGACGTGACGCCCAGCGTGCCCTCGGAGACGGCGAACACGTTCGTCTGGAGGAACTCCGCGTAGCTGCTGTAGAGGATGTACGGGAACGTCTGCGTGGGGACGTACTTGAACTGATCCACCAGGTACCGGTACGCGTCCTCGATGATGGGCGCCGCGCGCTCCGCCACCTCGCGCTCGCGCTCGTAGAAGTAGAAGCGCACGCCGCCCGTCTTCGTGCCCAGGTCCTTCGCGTAGGTGTAGTTGAAGCCGCCGTCGGAGTTGCCCAGCAGCAGCGGTGCGCCGGAGAACACCGCGCCGCCGTCGGCTCCGGTGGCACCCGCGATCGTGCCCGCGTCTCCCGCCACGCCGCCGTCCGCCAGCGCCACCACGCCCGGGGGCGGGATGCCGCCGTCGGACAGGCCCTCGACGCTGGGGGGAGCGCTGCCCGCGTCCGTCCGGGTCATGTCCAACGTCACGCCCCCCAGCTTCGAGCTGCCCTCGCTCGGGGCCGGCGTGTTGCCCAGTCCGGAGGGGCTGACCTCCGGCGGGGCAGGCGGAGACTGCGTGTCGCTCGTCTGGGGCGAGGTGGTGGGCGCCTGAGGAATGGCGCCGCCCTGGACCCCGGGCGGTTGATCATGCGCGGAGGGGGCGCTGGGCTTCGCGACGCCGGTCGCGCCGGGGCCCACGAGGATGTCGATGTGCCGCCACTCGAAATCGTAGCTGTTCACGGGCGTCTTCCCCGCGCGACGGGGAACGACGAAGACCTGGGCCAGCGCGAGCTCCGGAAGGAGCAGGGCCAACAGCACGGCGACCACGTGCGGACGGGGGTTCAAAAAGCACCTCGTAAGGCGAGGAGACAGGCGTATCAAGGGCCCGACGGAAGGCTCCCTCTCTCACCGCAA
Source organism: Corallococcus silvisoli (assembly GCF_009909145.1). NCBI lineage: Bacteria > Pseudomonadati > Myxococcota > Myxococcia > Myxococcales > Myxococcaceae > Corallococcus > Corallococcus silvisoli. The sequence goes on along the minus strand of NZ_JAAAPJ010000003.1, from coordinate 24,080 downwards.
ACGCACAAGCGGTCCTTTTGTTTCTTTGCGTTGCGGTGGACGTCAGGGCTCTTCCCCCTCGGAACGAACCACGGGACTTGGCTCCGGTCGGCATCGCCCGGTATGGAGGAGGGAATGAATCGCCTCTCTCTGCTGGCTGCTACCGCGGTCCTTGCCATCGGTTGTGGCAAGGACAGTTCCGACAACAAAGCCGAGTGTCAGGTTGAAGCCATCGACCTGACCGGTTGTGACCGTTCGACGTTGAGTGCAGTCCAGGCCGAAGGCGTCTGGAACACCAACATCCAGTTCGACGACGGCTACACGGGGCCCTCCGCGATCCGCTTCTCCCCAGGGGATCCCCTGCTCATCGGCCTGGCGATGACGACGAAGCAGATCACCCCGGACACCTTCTACCTGGCCAGCGACGTGACGGGCTCGGACGGCTCCGCGGTGCGCTATGCGTTCTCGGGCTGCAAGGCCTCCGGGCCGGGGACGGTGCTGGGCGTCGCGCGCGTGTGCCGCAACGGGACGACGGTGCGTCAGGGCACCTTCACCGCGATGCGCGTGACGCGGCGCGAAGGGGAGGCCGAGGCCAACCACGTGGAACTCGTGGGCCAGGCGACGCTTCCCAAGGGGAAGCCCTCCAGCGTGGTGGCGGCGGGCGGGTATGCGTACGTGCTCGCGGGCGAGGAGGGCTTCTTCACCTATGACGTGAGGGACCCCGCGCACCCGGTCCTCGCCTCCGAGCAGAAGTTCGCCGCGGAGATCTTCACCACCGCCCTTGTCAATGGCACGACGCTCTACCTGGGGACATACGACAAGGGCGTCCGCATCTGTGACCTGTCGACGAGCCCCGAGGCCCCGCGCTGCGGCAAGACGGTGCTCGCGGACCAGACGGTGCGCGTGGACGCGATGGCGAAGGACGGCAACCTGCTCTACGTGGCGTCGCCCCAGCCCAAGTCGGACGTCATCGTCCTGGACGTGACGCAGCCGGAAGCGCCGGTGGTGGTGGTGCGCTACACGGTGGAGGGCTCCTCGGCCTCGTTGGGGGAATACCCCTACGCGCTGGCGACGCAGGACGACCGCCTCTACGTGAGCAACTGGAGCTACGGCGTGACGGTGTCGAACGTCGCGAACGTGGCGACGACGAAGGCGCCCAAGCTGATGGGCCGCTTTGGCGGTCCCTCGACGAGCAGCCTGGCCGTGGGGAAGAATGGCGACGCCGTCACCGTCTTCCAGGGCTCGGACGCGTGGGGCTCCTCGCTGCTGGCGCTGGACGCCACCCTGCCGGAGGCCATCGTGCAGCGTGGGGAGCTGGTGCTGCGGCCGCAGGCGTCGCTGGGCGGCATGGCCCTGTCGGGCACGACGCTCTACGTGGCCAACTACCAGGACGGCCTGCGCGTCTACGACGTGTCCACGCTGGGGACGCTGAAGCCCGCGGGCTACTTCAACACCTGGAACGAGACCGACTCGGGCCGGGGTCTGTCCTTCTTCGAGGGCCTCCAGGGCGTGCACGTGGCGGGCGGCCTGGTGTATGGGTGGGATACGTCAAGGGGGCTGCTCATCTTCCGCCACACCCCGTGACGCCAAGGTTGCTTGATGACCCCGCCGAACGGATGCGGCCGTTGCCAGACCCTGCCCGGGACGCCCGATGAACCGGGGCGGCTGTTTCTTTGGCCGCCCTTGGGCCACAGCCTGGGCAAGCTGGTGGCGCACCTGCGCGAATCCGGCGGCAGCTACCAACTGCGCGCGGACGCGCAGTGCGTCGTGGTGGGGATGGGGCAGGGCGGTCTGCGACAGCTCTCCGCGCACCTGCCCAACGTGCTGACGGCGGAAGAGGTGCGGGGCACGCGCGCGCTGTTCGTCCCCGGGGACTCCGAGCCGGGCATGGCGGACTTCCCGCGCGTGGACTCGCTGCAGCGGCTCACCACGCTGCAGCAGTCGGGGTGGCTGGTGGACATGCTGGCGGAGGGGCGGCTCACCACGTTCTTCCAGCCCATCGTCCACGCCCAGGACACCTCCCACATCTTCGCGCACGAGGGGCTCCTGCGCGGCCGCGACGCAGGCGGCGCGCTGGTGCCTCCGAACCGGCTGTTCGACACGGCCCGCGAGGCGGACCTGCTCTTCCAACTGGACCTGGCCGCGCGCACCACCGCCATCCGCGAGGCGGTGCGACACCAGCTGCGCACGCACCTGTTCATCAACTTCACGCCCACGGCCATCTACGACCCTGCCCACTGCCTGCGCTCCACGGTGGCCGCCATCCGCGAGGCGGGCATCCCGGAGTCACACGTCGTCTTCGAGATCATCGAGTCCGACCGGGCCGCGAACGCCGCGCACCTGCGCGCCATCGTGGACTTCTACCGGCAGGCGGGCTTCAAGGTGGCGCTGGATGACCTGGGCGCGGGCTACTCGTCGCTGAACCTCATCCACCAGCTCCGGCCGGAGTTCATGAAGCTGGACATGGAGCTGGTGCGAGGCGTCCACGCGGACCCCTACAAGGCGTCCATCGTGCAGAAGCTGCTGGAGATCGCCCGGCAGCTCGGCATCCAGACGGTGGCCGAGGGCATCGAGACCCCCGAGGAGCTCTCCTGGGTGCGCCGACACGGCGTGGACTTCGTGCAGGGCTACCTCATCGCGAGGCCTTCGGACGTCCCGGCCCGGTCCACCCCCCGCATCACGGATTGAGCAGGGTGTTGGACGTGCTCGGCCGCTGCAGGTTCGCGCTCCGCGCCAGCCGCAGCTCGTCCCCGGCGTTCTGAAGGGCGATGCGCGCGGCGTAGATGTCCCGGCGGCTGGCGGCATCCCGGGCCAGGGCAATCTGCGCACGGATGCGGTCGGACTGGACGACGACCGTGCCCTGGCCCTCGGCCGAGGCACTCGAGCGAACCACGGAGAAGTCCTGGTCGGCGATGCTCAAGGCGTTGTCCACGCTCAGCTCGCCCTGCTCCAGCGCCTGATCCGCCGCGAGCATCCACTGGCCCCCGGATTGGATCCGCGCCAGCCGCTGCTGCCGGGCACGCTCGGTGTCGTAGGCGCGCTGCTCATGCGTATCGACCTGCGACTGGACGGCCTGCGTGCGTTCGGTGGCCAGGGCGTCGCGGTCCGCCACGTCCTGCTCGAGATCGGCCACGCGTTGGCGCAGGCGGTCCAGCTCCTCGGCGGGGGGCTGGGGCTGTCCCTGCGGCGGGACCGTCGTCGCCTGCCCCTGGTCTGTCTGGGCAGGGGCGGCCTGCGCCGTCTGGGGCTGCGCCTGCCCCTGGTCGGGTGTGGCCTGCGTTGTCTGGTTCGGCTGGGGCGCGCTCGGAGTCGCGCCCTGATCAGGAGCCGTCGTTCCCGTTGACGGCGGCGCATGGGCCGCCGCCGGTGGGGCCGTGGTGGATGGCCCCGTCGTGCCCGCGGCGCCGGAGCCGCCGGTCGCGCCCGTATCCACCGTCCCGCCGAAGCCCGGCGCGGCGGTCTGGGTGGGCTCAGCGGAGGGGGGCGTTCCCGTCACGCCCGTGTCGGACGGGCCCGCGGCGGTGCCGCTCCCGGTCGAAGGGGCCTCCGCGCCCGTGCCATACGGGGCCGCGGTGGAAGGGGAGCCCGCGCCCGTGTCCGTGTCGGACGGGGCCGCGGTGGAAGCGGAGCCCGCGCCGCCCGTGCCCGACTGCGCCTGATTGTCGGATCCGGCCGATTCATCGGGTGAGGGCTGCGGCTCGAAGACCGTGGGAACGGGGGGAGGGACATAGGTCTGGGATTGCTGGACCGCGACCTGCCCCGAAGTGACGGGCGTGTCGCCATCGGGCAGCAAGGGAACCGGGTCGGAGTAGGTGCCCTCGGTTGGATCCGACGGTGCCTGGTAGCCGTATCCCTCCGGGGGGCGTGCGCCATCCTCGTCGCTCGCGGCCTGTTCGTTGGCATCCTGCAGGGCCGCGGCGGCCGGATCCGTCACGGACGGATCTTCCGGGGGAAGGGGTTCCACGTCCTGTGCCTGTCCAAGGCTCAATCCCGCGACGATGGCGATCCAGAGGCGCATGCCGTGAAGATGTTCACGCGCGAACGCTTCCACAGCATCCCCAGTCCCGGTCGGCTGCTGGCCCGCCAGCAAGGCGGCTGACGCTCAGGCCTTTCGGCGTCGGGCCAGCAGCTCGTCCGCGGCGCGCCGACCCGTCTCGAGCGCGCCATGCACGGTGCCTTCCTCGCCGCCCACATGCGTGGCCTCGCCCGCGAAGAAGAGCGTCTGGCCCACGGGCCGGGCGAGCGTGTCGACCGCGTCCATCGCTCCGGCGGGGATGACCGCGTAGCCGCCGCGCGTGTACGGCTCGTGCTGCCAGTTCTGCGGGCGCCACGATTCCAGCTGCGCGTGAAGGTCCCGCACGGAGCGGTGGAAGAGCCGGGAGAGATCCTGGAGCGCGAGCGCCAGCACGGCCTTCTCGCTCAACCGGGACAGCGCGGCGGCGGTGGGGCCTCCGCTCCAGCCCACCAGGTGTCGCGTCCGCCGGTGGGGCGACAGCGTCCACCACGTGGGAAAGGAGGACTCGGGCGCGTGGAAGAACCCGAAGCGCGCGGTGTCTTCCTGCTCCCGCCAGAAGGCGGTGCGGAAGCGCAGCAGGACCTTCACCAAGGGCCCCATCTCCAACCTGTTCCAGGCGCGCTCATGCTCGCGCACGCGGGGCACGAAGCGCACGGCGCCCGGCGTGGGATGCCGCGCCTGCAACACGCCGACGGGGAGGGTCACGATCGCGTGCGTTCCCTGGAACGTCCCGAGCGGCGTGCCCTGCTGGGTCCGGGCCCGCACGTGGACCGCGCCCGGCTTCCAGCGCACCTCCTCGGCCACGGCGTTCAGGTTCAGCGCGCCCGGCGTCGCGAAGAGCTTCTCGGCCATCGCGTGGAGCACGCGGTCGTAGCCTTCCAGCACTCGGGACGGCGTCGTGCCCCCGGCCGAGGAGGCGGACTGCTCCATTCGCGCGATGGCCAGCGTGCTCGCGATGTCTGGATCCGCGGCGTAGAAGCCCCGCACATACGAGCGCGCCATCGCGCGGACCACGGGAGGCCACTTCCGGGTGCGAGCCTGCTCCTCCACCCATTCCGCCATCGGGCGGTCGGGGGCCTTCGCCGACACCAGGGCCTCCTGGAATGAGAACGCAGCTCCGGCGTCGCCCAGCTTGCCCCGCCACAGGAGCGCGTATGTGTCATTGCACGGGCTCACCGTCAGCCCGGCCCTTCGGATGCGCTGGAGCAACAGGGAGGGCCTGCCGTGGACGAACTCGGCGCCCAGCTCCAGGGGCACGTCGGCCACCGTGTCCCGCAGGGTCACGACGCGTCCGCCCACGCGGTCCCGCGCCTCCAACACGATGACCCGCAGGCCCTTGCGCATCAGGCGCTCGGCGGCGCAGAGCCCGGCGGCCCCCGCGCCCAGGATGATGACGTCGGCCTCTCGGTCCATGCAGCTCCTGCTCCGGCCTCGCGGAGCTTCCACCAGGGACAAGAACCCGCGGCCCGCCAGATGACAGCGGACCGCGAGTGGAGGACCCCTCCTGCGTGAGCGCGGGACCGGGGACGTGCTGACGCGGTGCTAGTAGGTCTTCGGCGAGCTGCTGGAGTCGTGCGTGCTGGAGCCCGTGTCCGGGTTCATGCTGGAGCCGTTGTCCTGACCCGTGCCCTTCGAGCCCTGGTTGATGGACGAGTCCGGCGACATCGCGTCGGAGCCCGAGCCGCCCATGCCCTGACTCGGCGCGATGTTGATCGCCATGTTCTTCTCGTCCTTCACCTGGAAGCTGGCGCGGATCTCCTGGCCCTCCCTCAGGCTCTTGGCGTTTCTCAGGCTCGGGTCGGTGAACTGGGTCTTGCTGTCGATGTCCAGCGGCACCACCGCGCCGCTGGCGCTGCTGACGTAGACCTTCTTGCTGTCGCTCTTCACGACCTTGCCCGTCAGCTCATTCTCGCCCGCCATGCTCGAGGAGTGGGTCGAGGAGGAGCCCGACCCGCCCATGGCGTCCGAGCTGCCCGTGCTACCCGAGGAGCCTTGCATGCTGCTGTCCGACCCCGTCTGGCCCGAACCTCCCTGGGCCGACGTGGAGGTCGACGGCTGCTGCGAGTCCTTCGTCATGCTGTCCTGAGCCATGGCCACGCCAGAACCCAGCAACGCCACGGACGCGAAAACCCCAATGAGCTTCTTCATCGCATCTCTCCCGGAATGTGTGAGTGGGGCGGGTGGCACTTGCGTGGCCCCCCGCTGGGAAAAAGCTAGGGGTGGTGGGGGTGGGCGACAGGCCCGGGGGGGAAGACCGGGTGCGTGCCCGTTCGCCCTCCGGGCCATGGGGCGTGGTCTGGACGCGACAGCCGGCCCTTCCACCCCTGGGTGGGGTGCTTGAAGCGCGTGGCGGATTCACCTAGCGTGCTGGGCAAAGAGCGGGGGCTGGCCGCACGGTCGTCCTCCCGCCAGGAGCTAGTGACTTCGATGCCCCCGCCCGCCAGGACCCCGGCACCGCCGCCCCAGGAGCTTCCCGTTCCGTCCTATCCCGCCGTCGAGACCTTCATCGAGAAGGCCTCCGCCAATGACGTCCAGGCGCTCTTCGCTCCGGTGAAGGAGGAGCTCGCCGGCCTCAAGGGGCCCCGCGCGGAAACCGGCAAGAAGGCCCAGGCTGCGATCGCCCGCGCCGAGGAGCTGCTGAGCATGCTCGTGGATGTCCGCGAGAAGCTCGTCGCCGAGTCGAAGCAGTCCAAGGGTCGGAAATAACTGGGTTTTCGGGAGCGCGGACGATTTCTTGCCCCCAGCAGGCAACCCGCGGCCGACTCTCCCGATAATCCCCTGAAAGAGCCAAGGGATGATCCCAGGCTCCCATTTTGAATCTGAATCGCTGGCACCAGCGCGGAGGCTGAAATGAGCGTCAAGATCGACAGCGGCATGATGGGTCCGAACCTGCGCATGAACACCCAGATGACCACGGCCCGGCAGACGCCGAACACGAGCTTTGGCGCGCGGGTGCAGAATGGCCTGAACAACACCGTGGGCGCCGTGGGCGCCGGCGTGGGCGCCGTGGCCGGCTTCGTGCCGGGCGCGGGCATCGTCTCCGCCGCGGTCTCCTCCGCGCAGACCTTCTCCGGCGCCGCGGGCTCCGGCATGGCGGGCGGCCCCTACGTGGGCGTGATGAGCACCGGCTCCGGCGCGGTGCCCTCCACCAACCTGCCCGGTGCGGGCAGCGGCCTGCCCGTCTCGGGCGGCTCCACGACGATCGGCACCAGCGTCGGCTCCAGCACCGGCACCGTGAGCGACCAGCTCACGAACAACAGCAGCCTCAAGACGATGATGGACGACAACGTCAAGCTGCTGAACATGCAGTCGGCCATGCAGCACGAGTCGCAGCTCTTCACGGCTGTTTCCAACGTGATGAAGTCGCGGCACGATACGACCAAGAACTCCATCGGCAACATCCGCTAGTCTACGCGGACAGCGGAATCTGACCGATGCAAGGAAGGCGGCCCTCGACGGCCGCCTTCCGTGCTTCGGGCGACCGGAAAGGCAGCGCGACATCCATGGCGGAGACCCCCTCGGAGATTGCCAACAGCCTCGTGCCCCTGGCGCGCCAGCCAGTCATGGTCCTGCTGGAGTCCGGCTACCTGTGGCTGGACATGGGTCACTTCGACAAGGCCCGTGAGGTCTTCGTCGGCGCCTCCGCGCTGATGCCCAAGAGCGAGGTGCCGCAGATCGGCATCGGCGCCGTGGAGTTCGCCCAGGGGCGTCACGACAAGGCCCTGGCGGCCTACCGGGTCGCTCAGCGGCTGGCGCCCCTGTCGTCCCTGCCCCGGGCACACGCGGGTGAAGCCCTGCTGTTCATGGGGAAGGTGCCGGAGGCCCTCAAGGAACTGAAGGCCGCCATGGACCTGGAGCCGGACAGCGACGGCGCGAAGCTGGCCCAGGCCCTCATCCAGGCCAAGGAAGCGGGGGCCCTGCCACCGCCGAAGAAGTAGCGGGTCGGAAGAAGGAGGTACGTCGATGGCTGTCGGTGGAGTCGGACGTGGGGGTGGGAAGGGCCGCGCGGGTGGCGTGAAGGGGGCGTCCGGTCCGGCCGGTGCCTCTGGCGCGTCCTTTGGCGGCAAGGTGGACCGCACGGAGTCTCTCGTCGGGCCTTCAGGTCTGGTAGGCTCCAGCAATGTCCAGGGCCCCCAGGCCACGGATCCGATCGCGGCGCAGGCACTCGCCATCGCCAAGCGGCTGAAGAACGGGGGCTTCAAGAGCAAGGAAGAGGCGACGAAGGCGCTCGTCTCCGAAGTGCTCCAGGAGAAGTTGAACATGAAGTCCGCGGCCCTGACGGGCCGCATCGCCGGGGCGCTGCAGGATGATCCCCGGCTGAACCAGGTTCTCGAGCGGCTGTGGTCCAAGGCCGAGTGAGCGCGCCGCTTGCCTCTGGGTGAAGACAGGAAGGTCATCCTGGAGAAGTACGGCCCGTACGTGCGGTCGCTCGCGGCCACCGTGCGCAAGCAGTTCAATGCCCAGCTGGAGCTGGATGAACTGCTGGCTTATGGACAAATCGGTCTCTTGGAGGCCGCGGAGCGCTTCGATCCCAAGGTCGGAGCCAACTTCCTCACCTTTGCCCACTACCGCATCAAGGGAGCCATCTTCGACGGGCTCCGGAAGATGGGGGTCCTGCGGGGCGCGGATGCCCGCACGGCCTACCAGGGCGAACGCGCGACGGCGTATCTCGGAAATCTCGCCGATCGCGAGCAGGGCGCAAGCAACCGCGGGTCGTCATTCGACGATGATATTGGAGATATCTCGGATGCCGTGGCGGGCCTTGCCGCGGTGTTCGCGGCGGGGGCGGAAGGGGCGGAGGCGGCGGGATACGTGGATGAATCCCTCCCGGCGGATCAGCGCCTGGAGATGGAGCAGTTGAAGAACCGGGTGCGCTCGGCCATCGAGAAGCTTCCGGAGAAAGAGCGCAAGCTCCTGCAGGGCTATTACTTCCAGGGCCGTACGCTGGAGGAAGCAGGAGCGGAAATCGGGCAGTCGAAGAGCTGGGCATCGCGGCTTCATGCGCGGGCCATTGACCGGCTCAAGGAACTCTTGAACGAGGAGGAGGAACTCCCTCCCCCCTCGACGGATGCAAGGAGGGTGTCACATGGCGGCTCCGATGAGCGGCATCTCCGCGGGACAGGTGGCGCAGCAAAAGCTGCAGGATCAGGGCGCCCAGCAGACGCAGAAGACGGGCGCCTCGAAGTTCGACGGAGTTCTCGCTGACAAGGCGCAGGGCGCCGGTCAGGTGGACGCCGCCCAGAACGTGAACAAGGCCCATGCCGCGCAGGCCACCCAGAAGGTGGACTCCGTCCGCCAGGTGGAGACCGTCAACAAGGCGGAGAAGGCGAACCTGAACAAGGTGAGCGGCGCCGCCCAGCAGCCGGCCACCGCCAAGGGCGCGCAGCCCGTGGACGCGAAGGCGGAGGCCGCCAAGACGGGCAAGTCGGGCGGCATGGTGTCCGACCTCGTCTCCGGCCTGGAGAAGGGCCAGATCAGCATGGACAAGCTGATCAAGGAGGCCAGCTCCGGAAAGAACATGTCCAACGCGGAGATGCTCGGCCTCCAGGCCTCCATGTACAAGTACTCGCAGGAACTGGACCTCACGTCGAAGGTCGTCGAGAAGGCCACCAGCGGCCTGAAGGACGTCGTCAAGACGCAGGTCTGAAGTCCCCACCCCGCCGGGCCATGGCGGCATGCGAAGGGCGGTCCCTCCCAGGTTGGGAGGGGGCGCCCTTCCGCGTTTTGCAAGGGCCCTGTTAAGCTACCCGCGCCCATGACTCGCCGAACGTCCGTCTTCGCCGCCCCGCTCCTCGCCCTGCTGTTCCTCACCGGCTGCTCCATCGAGCTGCAGCACGAGCTGACGGAGGCGGATGCCAATGAAATCTACGTGCTGCTCAGCAAGAACGGCATCAACGCCAAGAAGGAGAAGGCGGAGGGGGGCAACGAAGTGCGCTTCACCATCGTCGTCCCCAAGGGCGACGCCGCGCAGGCCGCGGAGCTGCTGAAGCGCAACTCGCTGCCGCGCCCGGTGGAGAAGGGCCTGTCCCACTTCGCCAAGGGCAGCATGGTTCCCACCGCCACGGAGGAGCGCGCCATGCTCCTCAAGGCGATGGCTGGAGAAGTCTCCAACGCGCTCAACCAGATCGACGGCGTGCTGGAGGCGCGCGCCATCGTGATGGTGCCGGAGAACAACGACCTGTCGCAGCCGGAGAACCGGCCGATGCCGTCGGCCTCCGTGTTCATCAAGTACCGCCTGCTCGAGGGCGGCAAGGCCCCCGTCACCGTGGAGGCGGTGAAGCAGTTCGTCGCCAGCTCCGTCGCGGAGCTGAAGCCGGATGCCGTCACGGTGCTGATGACGGAGGCCATGGCCCCCACGGCGGAGACCACGGAGACCAACCGCCTCCAGGACGTGCTCGGCGTGCGCATGACGGCCGCCAGCGCGGGCACCTTCAAGATGATCCTCGGCTGCGCGTTCGCGCTCATCCTGGCGATGATGGGCCTCACCGCGTGGACGTTCATGCGCGGCGGTTCGGGCGGCGGCAATGCCGCGGCGACGGCGGCGCGTCCCGCCCGTGCGCGCGGCGGTCGCGCGGAGTAGGAGCCGTCCGGAGTCGCCCCCGCGGCCCTCCTGGGGCGGACCGCGGGACGTGTCCCCCAGGCCGGGGACACGCTCTCTTTCTTCCGCGGGCCACCTGGGGGCCCGCGAGGTGACCGTTGGATTCCTTCTTCACCTCGCTCAGCAAGCGCCAGACCATGATGCTGCTCACCGCGGTCACCTTCGGGGGCCAGGAGAGCGTGGCGGCGCTGGAGCATCTGCCGGACGAGGAAGGCGCGCTGCTGCGGCACCGCGCGCAGGAGATCCTCCAGATTCCGCGCGAGAAGCGCCTGCCCGCGGTGGTGCAGGAGCTCAAGCGCCTGATGAAGGACCGGCGCGGGCAGCTGTGGACCGCGGACCCGGAGCGACTCGCGGCGCTGCTCCAGCGCGAGCGCGGGGCCCTGGTGGAAGTCACCCTTCGCGCGCTGCCCGGCAACATGGCGGACGCGGTGCGCGGCCACCTGCCGCCCTCGCGGGTGAAGCTCACCCGCGAGGTGCGCCCGCAGGTCCTGGACATCATCCGCTGGAAGCTGGAGGAGGCGCTGGCCCGCGAAGTCGCTGGCCAGTCCGCGGGGTTCAAGTTCGCGGACGTGCTCAACCTCCAGACGCGTGAATTGCTCACGGTGAGTGATCGCCTGGGCGCGCGCGTGCTGGGCCCGGCGCTGGCGGGGCTGCCGGAAGACGAGCTCAACGGCCTCATGGAGTCGCTGCCGCCGGACCTGCTCCAACTCGCGAGCAAGTCCGTGGCGGCGAACGCGCCGCGCAAGCTGCCGGAAGAGGATGCTCGCGCGCAGATCAACCTCCACGAGGGCTTCAACCGGTTGGCGGGCGCCATCCGCAGCGCGGGGGTGCAGCGTCTGGCGCGTGCGTGCGTGGCGCAGTCCCCGGAGTTCGCAGCGCGCATGCTGGAGAAGCACCGCGGCGAGTTCGGCCACCTGCTGGCGAAGTGGGTGCGTGAGGAGCGGTCGCGTCCCACGGCCCGAGGCGACGGGGGACGCACCGACATCGTCATGGACCTGGAGCGGCTGGCCGTGCGCGGCCTCATCGAGCGGCCCGTGCGGCTGACGGCGCAGCCGCCGCGCCCCTCCGCCGTCCTGCCGCCACCGCCGGGCGCACGCAAGCCCGCGTCGGCCCCCGCGGCCCGTCCGGCTCCAGCCGGCGCACCCGCGGCCCGTCCGGCTCCGTCTGGCGCCCCTTCGGCCCGTTCGGCTCCGTCTGGCGCCCCTTCGGCCCGTCCGGCCCCGTCCGGTGCCCCGGCCCCCCGCGAGGGACTGCGCACCAGCGCGCCGGATCCGTCACGCGCTCCAGCGCTCCGGGCCCCGAAGGCGCTGAGGGGCGGCGCGGGTGGCGGTGGGGAGGATGCCGGAGATGCCGCTGCCCGGCGCGACTTCATGGCCGAGCGCGCGGCCCGCCGCGCGGGCGCCGCATCCAGCCGAGACGCGGCGCCGGCCAACCCTCCGCCGGGAGGGCGTCCGCGCCCGGCGCCAGGGGAGGAGCGGGGCTCGTCGGTGGGGCCCGCGCCGCGCGCGTCCATGGCCTCCCCGGAAGGGGACGCGAACGGCTCGCGGATGCGCCGGATGCCGGTGGAGCGCGAGCGATCGCCTGCGCCGCGTGCGCCCGTGGTGCTTCCGGAGGGAGAAGTGGGCGGCTCGCAGATCCGCCGGATGCCGGTGGACCGAGGGCCCGCGCCGCGCGCGTCCACGGCCGCCCCGGAAGGGGACGCGAACGGCTCCCAGATGCGCCGGATGCCGGTGGAGCGAGGCTCGGCGGTGGGCCCCGCGCCCCGCGCGCCTACCGGTGCGGTCCCCAGCCGCCGTGAGCCGGAGGGCGCGGCGCGCCCCTCGCGTCCCGCGCGGGTGGATCCGGAAGGGGCCCGCATCGGACCTCCGCCCTCGCGGCTGGGCGCGCGCGGCGACCCACGCCCCGCGGCGCCAGAGGAGCCGCAGGGCCGCTCCGTCCGTGTCGAGCGCCCCACGCGGCCTCCCGCCGAGCCAGAAGCCCGGCCCGGCCGGCGTCCGGAGCCCCCGGGTGAGTCCGCCGACGGCGCCCGGGTGCTGCGCTCGCGCACCGGCTCGCGTCCCGTGGCACGTCCCGAACCGGGCGCCGAGCCCGAGCGTCCCCCTCGCGTCCTCTCCAGCCAGGCGTCCTCACGGGCCTCGGAGGGAACCCAGGTGGGCCGCAGGCGCCCCGCTCCCACGGACCCGCCAGGCCCGGAAGGCGCGGGAGGCCCCGGAGGGCGTGGACCGCGCGGCGGAACGCGCTAGCATCCGGTCTCCAAGGAGCGGCCCATGGCGATCGGCAAGGTAATCAAGGGGGACGGGTTGGCGGAGCCGGTGGCGGTCGCCTCGTCCGAGCGTCCCGCGCTGCGTCCGCCGCGCGCGGGCGTGATGAACGCCGAGGTCTTCGAGGCCCGCCAGGGCGCCCAGGGCATCATCGAGGACGCCCATCGCGAGCGCGAGCGCATCCTCGCCGAGGCCCAGCGCGAGAAGGAGGAGCTGTTCGCCAAGGCGCGCGACATGGGCCGCCAGGAGGGCCTGGCCCAGTCGACGGAGCTGCTCCTGCGCGCGAAGATGCAGGCCGGGGAGCTGCTCAACACCCAGGAGCAGGACATCATCGCGCTGTCGCTGAAGATGGCGGAGAAGATCCTCGGCCGCGACCTGGAGCGCGACCCGGACCTGCTGGTGGACATGTGCGCCGCGGCCATCGACAACCTGCGCAACGCGCGCGCCATGGTGCTCCGCGTGCACCCGAAGACCGCCGCGGTGCTGCGCGCCAAGCGCCCCGTGCTGATGGAGCTCATCGGCCGCACGGTGGACCTGGCCATCAAGGAGGACCCGGAGGTCGCCGCGGTGGGCTGCATCGTGCAGACGGAGTACGGCACGGTGGACGCGCAGCTGCCCACCCAACTGGAGATGCTCCAGAACCTCCTGATGCCGGACCCCGCGCGCAAGAGCGGTCCGGCCTGAGGGCCAAGGCCCGCGCCCCACGGAGTCCCCCATGGCCATCGACCTTTCGCGCTACTTCGAGCTCATCAAGGAAGCGTCCCTCGTCCGGGTGCGCGGCCGCGTCACCGAACTGACCGGCCTCGTCATCAAGGCGAGCGTGCCCAACGTGCGCATTGGCGAGGTGGTGCTCGTCAAGAACCGCCAGCGCGGCCTGATGAAGTCGGAGGTGGTGGGCTTCGTGGGCGACGAGGTGATGCTCATGCCCCTGGGCGAGCTGTACGGCATCGGGCCGGACAGCGAGTGCATCCCCACCGGCCGCCCGCTCACCATCAAGTGCGGGGACGCGCTCCTGGGCCGCGTGCTCAACGGCATCGGCGAGCCCATGGACGGCAGGCCCCTGGAGGGCGAGGGCTTTGTTGACTGGTCCGTGGACCGCGACTGTCCGGACCCCTTCACCCGCCAGCGCATCGAACGGCCGCTGCCCCTGGGGGTGCGCTGCATCGACGGACTGCTCACGGTGGGCGAAGGCCAGCGCGTGGGCCTCTTCGCGGGCTCCGGCGTCGGCAAGTCCACGTTGATGGGCCAGATTGCACGCAACACCCAAGCGGACCTCAGCGTCGTGGCGCTCATCGGCGAACGTGGTCGCGAGGTGCGCGAGTTCATCGAGGACGCGATGGGCGAGGAGGGCATGAAGCGCGCCGTGCTCGTGTGCGCCACGTCGGATCAGCCCAGCCTCGTGCGTCTGCGCGCCGCCTATGTCGCCACGGCCATCGCGGAGTACTTCCGCGAGCGCGGCGGCAACGTGCTCTTCATGCTCGACACGGTGACGCGTCTGGCGCGCGCCCAGCGCGACATCGGCCTCGCCATTGGCGAGCCCCCCGCGCGTCAGGGCTATCCGCCCAGCGTCTTCTCCATGCTGCCGCGCATCCTGGAGCGCACGGGCAACTCGGAGAAGGGCAAGTGCACCGCCATCTACACCTGCCTCGTGGCCGGCGGTGACATGGAAGAGCCCATCGCCGACGAAGTCCGAGGTATTCTCGACGGCCACTTCATCCTCAACCGTGCCCTGGGCGAGCGAAACCAGTGGCCCGCGATGGACGTGCTGGCCAGCCTCAGCCGTGTGATGAGCGGCATCGTCACCAAGGAGCACAAGAAGGCCGCGGGGAAGCTGCGCGAGACGCTCTCCACCTACGAGAAGCAGCGCGACCTCATCCTGCTGGGCGCCTACCAGGCGGGCGCCGACCCCAAGACGGACTACGCCATCGAGAAGTACGACGCCATCATCGACTTCCTCAAGCAGGACACCCACTCCAACTCCCCCTACGAGGAGACGGTGGAGAAGCTCATCGCCCTGTTCGAGGACTGAAGCGCCTCCATCCGGGGGGAGCCGCGTGGACAGGGCCGTTTTTGGGTAGGATGCCCTCACCATGCCCCCGTACCGGTTGCAGGTGTTGTTGGACATGCGTGAGAAGGCGAAGGAGGAGGCCGAGCGGGCCTTCTCCGACGCCATCAAGGCGCTGGAGAAGGAAAAGCAGGAGCAGGTGCGCCTGGAGGCGGAGCTGGAGCGCCGCCGCAAGGAGCGCAAGGCGAAGGTCGCCGAGTACTTCCAGCAGCTGATGGCCAAGGGCGCCGGCATCAACGGCATGAACATGATGGGCCGCTTCGAGGAGCGCCTGAAGGACGACGAGGCCCAGGTCGCGCTCCAGATTGAGCACCAGAAGGAGGTGGTCCGGACGGCCGCCCGCCTGGTGGAGCAGCGCCGCATGCTGATGGCCGAGGCCGCCAAGGAGCTCAAGGCCATCGAAAAGAACAAGGAAACGTTCCAGAAGCAGGTGCGCAAGGAACGTCAGGAGCGCGAGGAACTGAACCAGGAGGAGATCGGCAACGCCTTGTTCCTGGCCCGCCAGCGCAAGTAACCTCCCGCCGCCCGCTTTGAGTCTGGAGAGACCCCATGAGCCGAGTTGATGATGATCGCGATGCCGCGCGCTTGGCGGAGCGGATGATCCAGGAGCGCAAGCTCGCGGAGGCGAAGACCCAGAAGCGCCTGCAGGGGGACTCCGTCTTCTCCAAGCTCGTCCAGCAGGGGCAGGCCGAACAGGCCCAGCCGAAGGCGGCGCAGGAGCAGAAGCTGCCCCTGGGCAAGCAGGTGCTCGCGCGCGCCGCCCAGGGCCAGGCGAAGACCTTCGACGAGAAGCTGGCCCAGAAGGAGGCCCCCACGGCCCGGCCCGGCGAATCCGCTCAGGGCGCCCAGCAGTCCCAGCGCAACGGCGAGACCCAGAACCTGTCGAAGCAGTCGGAGACCCGCAAGTCGGAGGTCGTGGAGGAGAAGCGCTCCAACGACGTACGCGAGGGTGACCTGTCCAAGTCGGAAGGGCAGGCCGGGCGGCTGAGCCAGGAGAAGGGCGAGCTGAAGATCGACGTCAACGCCGGCGGCGGCAAGGGCGCGGGCGGGGGCGGAGCCAGCAAGGACAAGGACGACAAGGGCGGGCAGATGGCCGCCGCGGGCTTCCGCTTCAACCCCGCGCTGATGGCGCCGGTGCCGGTGGCCAAGCCCAAGGACACGGCGGGCTCGGAGCGCCTGCGCGCCATGGCCAACGAGATCGCCCAGAAGATCGTGGAGCGCGTGCGCGTGGGCACCAACGCCGCGGGCAACGCGGAGTTCCAGATCGACCTGCGCGGGGACGTGCTCAACGGCCTGTCCATCAAGGTCAGCGCGAAGAACGGCAAGATCTCCGCGGTCTTCAGCGGCAACGACCGCGACACGCTGAAGCTCCTGGAAGAGCAGAGCGATGGCCTGCGCAGCGCCCTGGGAGGCCGGGGGCTGGCGCTTGAAACGTTGAGGTTCGAGGCGAAGACATGAGCCTGGAGCCGGAAGACGAGCCCGGAGTCTTCGAGCGCACCATGTTGGTCGACACCCGGAAGCTGGGACCTCCCCCGAAGCCCGCGGCTCCGGCGCCGGCCCCCGCGCCGGTCTCGCCGTGGCGGCCGTTCGCCTTCACGGGCCTGGAGAAGGTGTCGCGGATGCAGGGCCAGCTGGCCGAGCGGCTGCGCTGGCTCACGCCCAACGCGGGCACGCTGGAGACCGTCTGCGCGCGCCTCAAGGCCCTGTTCGACGTGGACGTGCGCCTGTCGGTGGAGTCCGCCCAGGCTCGCCCCATGACGGAGCTGCGCCGCTTCCTGGGCGACCCGTCCTTCCTGGCGGTGCTGGCGCCCGGCGCGCTCAAGGGCCGGGTGGTCCTGGAGATCGAGCTGTCCCTGGCGCACTCGGCGGTGGACCTGCTGCTGGGCGGCGCCGGTGAGACGGTGGGGCTCAGGCCCCTGACGGACATCGAGGAGGGCGTGATGGGCTACGTCGTCCTGGAGGCCCTGAAGGAGCTGGTTCCCGGGCTGCAGCCGGGCGTCCCCCGGCCCCGGCTGGACGGCGTGGCGCGCGGCGTGGACGAGGTCTCCGCGCGGCTGGGCGAGGACGGCCCGATGCTGGCGGTCCACCTGAACGCGGTGCTGGGGTCGCACCGCGGCATCGTGCGGCTGGTGGTTCCGTCGGCGGTGCTGGAGGCGGCCGAACCCGCGGTGGAGAGCGCGCAGCGGCGCGAGCTGCGACGCCAGGACATGCGGGCCAACGGGCGGCGGCTGTCCTCGCTGCGCGACTGGCTGCGCGCGGAGATTGGCGTGGCGGAGCTGTCCGCGCAGGACCTGACGTCCCTGCGCATCAAGGACGTGCTGCTGCTGGACCTGCTGTCGGCGCGGCCGGACCGGGGTGAAGCCGGCACGGCCCAGCTGCGGCTGGGCCAGGGCCGCACCGGCCACTTCGCGGCGGACGTGTTCGTGGAGAACGGCCGCTATCGAGCGCGCATCACGGACATCATCCCCGGAGAGGCGGGCAACCCGCAGGGTGGGGAGTCCGGGGGTGGCTCGGAAGAGAAAGAGGACTTCACCAACCCGGAGCTGGGCGTGCCTCCGGAACTGGAAGGGGCGGCATTGGACGACAACAACCGGGACGGAAGCGATCTGCTCAGCGACCTGCCCTTGCAGGTGGCGGTGGAGCTGGCTCGCGTACCCATCACGGCCGAACAGGTGGTGGGCCTGCGCACAGGTCAGGTCATCGACCTGCGCCGTGGGGCCGGGGAGCCCGTGGACCTGTCCGTCAACGGCAAGGTCGTGGCCCGGGGCGAGCTCGTCGAACTGGAGGGGCAGTTGGGTGTGCGCATCATCCATCTCAGCTGAGCGCTCCGCGCCCAGGGCAGGCGGGCAGGGGGGCCTGGTCCTGTCCGGCCCCGTGGCGGTCCTGACTCGGGTGCACTAGGCTCGCGCCCATCCATGGCAGTCCTTCGCCTCTCCTCCTCGCGCCTGTTGCTCGGCGCCGTGCTGTTCCTCACGTCGCCCGCCGCCCTGGCGCAGGCGTCCGCCATCTCCGCCTCGCCCGATGCCTCCGTGAAGGAGTCCTCGGTGGCTCCGGTGGAGGCTTCGCCCGCCGAACCCAAGGCGGCGCCCGCGGCCGCGGACGCCATCAGCGGGGCGGCCCGCGCCACGCGCCACGCGGACGAACTGGACCGCGAGCTGGGCGTGGCCGCGCCCGAGGCCGCCGAGGAGCAGGAGAGCCTGGTCTGGGTGGTGGTGCGCACGGTGGCGCTCCTGGGCGCGGTGCTCGCGTCCATCTACCTGACGCTCAACGTGGGCCTGCGCCGGCTGATGGGGTTGCAGGGCGTGCCCGTGGGCAAGGCGTCGGTCGTGTCGGTGATGGAGCGCATTCCGCTGGATCAGCGGCGCACGCTCTTCGTCCTGAAGGCCGCGGACGAGTACCTGCTGGTGGGCGGCGGCGAGGGTGGCGTTCAACTGGTTTCCAAGCTGGACCGCGACGCCGTGGAGCGCATCCGCGCCGCGCGGCCTCCGGCGGCTCCGGTGTCCCTGAGTCCTTTCCTCCAGAAGCTCCTCTCCCGCCGGACCGGTGGCACCACGCCGCCGCCGGGCGTCTGAAGGCCGTCCCGTGAACCGTTCGTCTCCCGCCCGTCCGCCGCTGTTCCGCGCTCCGCCCTGGCTCTTCGCGGCCCTCGTGTCGCTGCACCCCTTCGTCGCGTCCGCGGCGAAGAAGGGTGGGGACGCGCTCCCGGACGAGCTGTTGAAGGAGGCGGTGAACACCGACTCGTTCACCTCCCGTCCGCTCATCCTCATCCTCGCGCTCGCGGCCATGTCGCTGGTCCCGTTCGCGCTGATGATGGTGACGAGCTTCGTGAAGATCTCGGTGGTGCTCTCCATCGTCCGCTCGGCGCTGGGCACCCAGCAGATTCCCCCCACCCAGGTCATCACCGGGCTGGCCATCATCCTCACCGTCTACATCATGGCCCCCGTGGGGCAGGAGATGTACCGGGCGGGCGGCGTGGACGTCTGGTCCCGAGGCACGTCGGTGTTCTCATCGGAGACGGTGGGCACGCTGCTGGGGGCGGCGGACAAGTCCAAGGAGCCGCTGCGCGAGTTCCTGATGAAGAAGGTCACCAACAAGGACCGCACGCTCTTCTACAGCCTGGCGAAGAAGATGCGGAAGGAGGAGGACCGCAAGGACATTGGCCCGAATGACTTCATGGTCATCGTGCCGGCCTTCGTCGTGTCCGAACTGAAGGAGGCCTTCCAGATTGGCTTCCTGCTCTTCGTGCCCTTCATCGTCATCGATATGGTGGTGGCCAACATCCTCCTGGCGCTGGGCATGCACATGCTGTCGCCCACGACCATCTCCATGCCCTTCAAGCTGCTGCTGTTCGTGCTCGTGGACGGCTGGTACCTCATCGCCAAGGGCCTGGTCATCGGCTACCTGTAAGGAGCGCCGCACTCCCATGAATCAGCTCACGTTCATCACCCAGGAGGCGCTGTTCCTGGTGCTCGTGGTCTCCGCGCCGCCGGTGCTCATGAGCCTCCTGGTGGGCTTCCTCATCTCGCTGTTCCAGGCCACCACGCAGATTCAAGAGCAGACGCTCACGTTCGCGCCCAAGGTCGTCCTGGTCTTCGGCGTGCTGGCCATGACGGGCCCGTGGATTGGCGGCCAGCTCCTGCGCTTCACCTTCCACGTCTTCGACCGGTTCCCGGCGCTCATCGGCAGATGAATATCGGCGAACTCATGGCCGAGCTGAGTTCTCGGGTCAACCTGTCGGTCGTCATCTTCACGATGGCGCTCATCATGTGCCGGGTGATGCCCATCCTCATCTTCAGCCCCTTCCTGGGCGGCGAGGTCGTGCCCTCGGAGATGAAGCTGGGGCTGGGCCTGCTGATCTCCGCGGTGCTGTTCCCCTCCGTGGCGGACCGGATGGACCGGATTCCCCTGAGCGCGCTCCCGTACATCGGGCTGCTGCTCAAGGAGGTCTTCATCGGCGTGGCGCTGTCGTACATCGTCAACGTCGTGTTCGACGCGGCCCGCGTGGCCGGCACGCTGATGGACACCATGTCGGGCAGCAACAACGCCCAGCTCTACGTGCCGCAGCTGGGCACCCAGGTGTCGCTCTTCTCCAGCCTCAAGGTGCAGCTGTGCGTGGTGCTGTTCCTGTCGCTGAACGGGCACCACATCATCATCCGGGCGCTCGGGGACAGCCTCGCCATCGTGCCGCTGGAGGGCTTTCCGCACTTCAGCCGCGGCGTGTGGCCCTTCTTCGACCTGATGATCCGCTCCTTCGCGGACCTCCTGAAGATCAGCCTGGCGCTGGCCGGCCCTGGCATGGTGGCGGCGTTCGTCACCGACCTGTCCCTGGGCGCCATCAACCGCGTCGCGCCGCAGATCCAGGTGTTCTTCATCTCCATGTCGCTCAAGCCCCTGGTGGGCGTGCTGATCATGTTCATCGCGGTGCACGTGATCATCGGACGCATGCAGCAGGAGCTGGCCAACATGCTCCGCATGGTCCAGCACGCCATCCGGCTGCTGGCCTGAGCCCCCCGGGATTCCTCCATGTCGGACGAGAGTGGCGACAAAACAGAAGAACCGTCGCAGAAGAAGCTCGACGACGCGCGCAAGAAGGGGCAGACCTGGAAGAGCAAGGACCTGACGGGCGTGGCCGTGCTCGTCGCCGGCCTGGGCATCGTCAAGGCAACCTGGGACAACGTGGAGACGGAGATCTCCACGCTCTTCCGCTTCAGCTTCGACGCCATCGCCCATTCACAGGACCTGGGGCTGGCGACGACGCAGCTGCTCTACATGGGCCTGCGCACGCTGCTGCTCCTGACGGTGCCGGTGGTGGGGGGGGCGGCGGTGCTGGGCGGCCTCCTGGACTTCCTCCAGGTGGGGTCGCTCTTCACCATCGACCCGCTCATCCCCAAGTTCGACAAGCTCAACCCCATCGCCGGGTTGAAGAACATGTTCTCGAAGAAGTCCTTCGTGGAACTGCTCAAGAACCTCATCAAGATCTCCGTCGCCGCCTACGTCGTCTATGGCGTGGTGCGCGACTCGATGCCCCTGGTCATCGAAACCGTGCGGCAGGACACGCACGGCATCATGGCCATCCTGGGGGAGCTCATCTACCGGGTGAGCGTGCGCATCGTGATGCTCTTCGTCATCTTCGGCGTGTTCGACGTGTGGTGGCAGCGCAAGTCGTACATGAAGGACATGATGATGACGAAGGAGGAGGTGAAGAAGGAGTACAAGCAGAGCGAAGGCGACCCGCACCACAAGGCCAAGCGCAAGGAGCTCCACCACGAAATCATGGAGGGGGCCCAGATGGAGGCGGTGAAGGACGCGAGCGTCATCGTCACCAACCCGGACCACGTCGCGGTGGCGCTGATGTACGACCAGAACAAGGACGGGGCGCCCCGGGTCATCGTCAAGGGCATGGACGCCAAGGCGGAGCGCATCAAGGCGCTGGCGCGCGAGTCGGACGTGCCGCTGCTGCGCAACGTCCCGCTGGCGCACGCGCTGCTTCGCGTGGAGGTGGGGGAGGAAGTCCCGGAGGAGCTCTACGACGCGGTCGCCGAGGTGTTGAACTTCGTCTACGGGCTCAAGCAGCAGCAGACCGCGGCGCCGCCAGCGCGCGCCTGAGGAGAAGGCCATGGCCAGCGACGAAGAGGCGGACATCGCCATCGCCATCAAGTACGACAACAAGGCGGACGGCGCGCCCCGCATCGTGGCGAAGGGCATGCGCCTCAAGGCGGAGAAGATCCGGGAGATCGCCAAGCAGTATGGCATCCCGGTGATGCGCAACGTGTCCCTGGCGCACGCCCTGTACCGGGTGGACGTGGGGCAGGAAGTGCCCGAAGAGCTCTACGACGCGGTCGCGGAAGTGTTGAACTTCGTCTACGCCCTCCAGCGCGAGCAGACGGGCGGACGCTGAAGGGGGCTGGACGCGGGCCCCCTACCTGTATTGAAGTCGGGCCACCATGGCCAGAATCAACAATCAGCCCCCCAGCACCGCGCTTTGGCCCTGGGGAGGTCCTCGCAGCGTCCGTGAGCGGTTGGTGGATCCCGCCCAGCTCGAGCGGGCGAAGAAGGCGCGCAAGGCGGGCAACATCAAGAACCCGTCGATGCCCTCGGCGGCGCTGCTGGACTTCATCGGTCCCGCGCACTCGTCGGAGGAGCTTCGGCTGCCGCTGCCGCCGCACCCGGGCGGGCACGACGCGGACCTGGAGGGCTTCAGCGACCGGCCCCACCTGGCCAGCGTCGCCGGCCGTGGGGATGACGGGCAGCGCCGGATGCTGGAGCGCGGCCTGTCCCGCGTGAACGCGCCGCCGGAGCGCCTGGAGCGCCTCAAGGCGCTGCTGCAGCGCGAGTCCGCGATGCTCGGCCTGGTGGACCAGGTGAGCGCGGAGTCCCAGGAGATCATCCGCCGCATGTGGGAAGAGCAGAAGGACGAGGGCTACTGACCCATGGCGGCGCTGGACCCGGAAGATCCGCAGGACGAGGCCAAGCTCACCGCGCTCCTTCAGCGCTGGGCGGAGGGCAAGGCCACGCTCCGCGAGGTGCGCGGCTATTCCAACGACGAGCTGTACGCCATCGCCAAGACGGCCTACTTCTTCTTCTACCAGGGCCGGGTGGCGGAGGCGCGCACGCTGTTCCAGGGCCTCTACGCGGTGAACCCCACCGACGTGTACTTCGCCAAGGCGCTCGGGGTGGTGGAGATGGCCGCGGGCAACGGCCAGGGCGCGCTGGCCGCCTTCGACGTGGCCGCGAAGCTGGCGCCGCAGGATCCCGCCGTCTACGTGGGCCGCGCGGAGGTGAAGCTGGCCATGGGACAGAAGCCCCAGGCGCTCGAGGACCTCCGTCGCGCCGCGGCGATGACGCCCGTGGATGATCCGGTGGTGCGCAAGGCGGGCGCCATGGTGAACGCGCTCACGCGCCGCTGATCCGCTGGCCGGGCCTCGCGCCTGCCCCGCGCGTCGGATGTGGAAGCCCCGTAATATCTGTTAGGCTCGATTCATTCACCTCAACCGATGGAGAGGTTCATGGCCCCCCCCAAGAAAGAGATTCCGCCGCTGCCGCCGGAGCCGCCGGAGCTGACGGCGAAGCGCGAGAAGCTGCTGGTGGAGCTGGACGAGCAGTCCAAGTCCGCGACGGGCACGTTCCAGCAGGTGCTGCGCAACATGCGCAAGCTGGTGGCTTCCTCGGCCCCGACGGCGCCGTTGGATCAGCAGCTCTACACCGACGTGAAGGACGCGCTCACGCGCTTCATGAAGGAGCCCATCCTCCCGCCTCCGCCCATCCTGGGCCAGGTGGTGGAGTACCTCCAGCACCGCATCTCCACCTACGGCATGACCATCCAGAAGGCCGTGATGGAAATGAACCCGGAGATCGGCGCCAAGCTGGCCATCACCCCTCCGGGCGCGGCGGCCCCGACGGCGGCGGCGCCCGCTGCTTCCCGTCCGGGCCCCAAGGGCAGCTCCGACGGCTTCGAGAGCTCCAGCCGGGGCAAGATGAACCTGAACCCGGAGCCCGCGGGCACGCCTGATCCGAAGGCGGAGCAGCAGCAGCTGGAGTCCTTCAAGGCCTGGATGAAGAATCCGGCACTTGGGAAGTTGAAGGGCTGACAGTCCCGTCCTTCTCCCGGCGGGTAGGGGACAGGAAATGATCCAGGTAATCTCCCAGGAAACTCTGGACCCCCACCACCGATAATCTTTTTGTAGCTGTCGCCGTACAAACCTCCGTCGTCCTCCTGAAGGAGTACCCCATGGCCAGCGGCCTCGCGAACGTCCTCTCCACCGCCATCAGCACCTCCAACTCCCAGCGCTCCTCGATGGACGACATGATCGCCCAGGCCCCGCCGGAGCAGCGCGGCTTCCTGGAGGCGCAGAAGAAGGTTCAGCAGGACTCGCAGATCATGAGCACGATCACGAACCTGATGAAGAAGATGGACGAGATGGCGATGGCGGCCATCAACAACCTGAAGTAGTCGCAGGCAGGTTGAGTGGTTCGCTCCGGCCCCGCGCTGGTGCTCCTTCGGGGGTACTGGTCCGGGGCCGGCGGCGTTTCGGGGGGCCGGTGGCGGGGCGCGTGGGGGGCGGAAATGATCCTGGAAATCCCCCAGGAAACTCCGGGAAGGCACCACCGATAATCTTTTTGTAGCTGTCGCCGTACAAACCTCTCGTCGTCCTCCTGAAGGAG